>DBBD01000004.1 GCA_002292015.1 Firmicutes bacterium UBA993 | reverse complement strand
TTGTTGTTTCTTGAAGGATTAACCAAGTTTCTTAATAACCTTTTAATCACTATCGGAAAGAGGTCCTCGCAATGAGCATTGAACTCTTTACCCTACTCCTTTTTGGCTCCTTGGTGCTGCTGTTGATGCTAGGGGTACCAATTGCCTTTGCCACCGGCGGTTTGGCCGGGGTATTCGCTTTTTTCCTGTTGGGGACTCCAGGGATGGCCTTTATCACTGCCCGCGTATGGTATATGATGAATAGTTTTGCTATTTTAGCCGTTCCCCTGTTTGTTTTTATGGCCTTGATGTTGGACCGTTCAGGAATTGCCGCTGATTTATTTGAAGCGATTTACCAGTGGGTCGGCCGAGTCAGAGGCGGCCTTGCCATAGCTACCATAGTAGCTTGTACTCTAATGGCAGCGATGGTAGGAGTAATGGGTGCAAGTCTGGTCACGATCGGACTGATTAGTCTTCCTGCCATGCTTAAGTGTCGTTACGATCGCCACTTGGCACTGGGTTCTATTATGGCCGGGGGGGCTCTCGGGCAACTAATTCCCCCTAGCATAACGTTTGTTCTCTATGCGCTTGTCGCGGGAGTGTCTGTTGGAGAGCTGTTTCTTGGCGGTGTTGGCCCCGGTTTACTTCTTGCCGCTTTATTCATTCTGTATATTTTGATCAGGAGTTACCTTAAGCCAAGCCTGGCCCCGGCGCTGTGCGCAGAGGATATGCTCCCCCTAAGAGACAAGTTGATAATGGTAAAACATTTAATCTTACCTGTTCTTCTGATTCTCGGCGTACTGGGCTCTATTTTTGCCGGGATCGCCACTCCCTCGGAAGCTGCCGCTGTTGGGGCCCTGGGCGCAATAATTTGTACAGCAGTTCGCCGCAGGTTTACCTGGACGGCGCTAAAAGAAGTAGGGTTTGAAACTACGAAGATCACATGCATGATCTTATGGGTCATCTTCGGAGCCTATTCTTTTGCCGGTGTCTACATACTTGCCGGCGGGGCCGGGTTTGTCGAAGAGATCATCCATGGGTTAGGAGTCGGACCCTGGGGTGTAATCATCGCTATGCAGTTAACTTTCATAATTTTAGGGATGTTTATCGATTGGATAGGCATTCTAATGATAACCATGCCGATTTTTATCCCCATAATTACCGGGCTGGGCTTTGATCCTTTATGGTTCGGCATTCTTTTTAACATTAATACGCAGATCGGATTTCTTACTCCGCCTTTCGGGCTGGCGTGTTTCTACATGAAGGCTGCGTCACCTCCGGAGATCACAATGGGCAATATCTACAGATCTGTTTGGCCGTTCATCATCATTCAGATTGTGGTACTAGCTCTTGTTATGATTTTTCCCCAGATAGGCGTATGGCTACCTGAAATTTTGCAGTAATATACCAGATATTCCGGCTCATAACCGTTACGGCATTTTTTATTAACCGCTTTCTAACTATCCGGTTGCGTAAAACATAGCAATAAAGTTGTAGGGAGCGGTTTTCGTAGGCGGTGGTCCTTTCGGGCTTTCCCTTGCTCAACAAAAAAGTTTCATTTTGCCTACTACCGGCAATCAGAACACCGACCCTGCAGGGCAAATGTGTGACCGACCAGTTCAAACCCATACCGTCCGGCCTGTTCGCTGTAACCCTGCAGGTCGGGGCAATACTTAATACAGACAACCTTCTCACAGTCAACGCAATAAAGGTGATGATGATGGCTAAGGTCAGTGGTAAGTTCATAAACAGCCCCGGAAGCCAGCTGAATGTGATGGGTTAGTCCGACAGCACTTAACAGGTGTAAATTTCGGTATACTGTATCTATACTGACAGCCGGAAGCTCCTTGCGTAATCTCTGGTGAATTTCGCGTGCTGTCAGGCGGCAGCCGGCCCGGCCCAGGATTTCAACAATCTTCTGCCGCTGGGGTGTGATTTTGTAACCCTTCATTTTCAGAATGTCGTAATATTTCGTTTTTAGCATGCAACCTTCCTCCTCTGGGAAATATCTTTCTACTGCCGGCAGCCAGCACAAATATAAGAACAGCCGTAAGCACTATACTACCCCCCGGAGCCAGGTTGGCATGATAGGAAACAAACAGCCCGAACATGACAGAGAAACCGGCAAAAATATAGGCGAGCACTGCAGTGATACGGAAACTTCTCCCCAGCTGCAGCGCAGCCGCCACTGGAACAGTTATCAGAGACGAGACGAGCAAAATCCCGACGACGCGCATGGACACCGAAATTGTCAAAGCGGTGGCAGCCACGAACAACAAATTTACCAGGTCAACGGCAACACCCGACGAACGAGCCGCCTCCTCATCAAAAGCGATAAAAAACAGCTCTTTTTGGAAGAGCCAGGAAAAACTAACCACCAATAAACCAACCGCAGTCACCAGCCATAGGTCATGCGGGCTAATAGCCAAGACACTGCCAAACAGATAAGAATAAAGGTCAATATTAAAGGCCCTGCTCAGGCCGATCAAAACGACGGCCAGGCTAAGCCCGGCCGAGATAATGATCGCAATTGCCAGGTCGGTAAAAACGCGGTAAGTACGCCGTAGCGTTTCCAGAACCGCAGCAGCGCCAAGAGAAAACCCAAGAGCAGTGGCCAGGGGGTAAACACCGGTAAAAATACCCAATGCCACACCGGCCAGGGAAACGTGGGCAAACATCTCCCCAATCATGGACAGCCTCCTCAACACCAGGTAAATTCCGATAGTAGGGCAGAGAACTGCTACGACCAGGCCAGCCAGATAAGCTCTTTGCATAAAGGTATAAGCCCAAAAGTCAAACAAACCAGTCATCCTCTCAGTGGTCTCCATGGTGTAGTATACGGACAGCAGAACCATACGCCTGGCATAGCATGTCCTCGGCCCTGAATTCGGCCGGCGGGCCATGGAAGTAAAGTTTACCGTTCAAGCAGGCAATATTTTGCACCTGTTCAGCCACTACTCCGACATCGTGGCTGACCATCAACAACGTCAGACCGCGCTCGCGCCGCAAAGTAGCTAATAATTCGTAAAACTTGTCCTTAGCGTCGGCATCAACACCTACGGTTGGTTCGTCAAGCAGCAACAGGGCAGGCTCCGCTACCAGGGCGCGAGCGATAAATGTGCGCTGCTGCTGCCCGCCGGACAACTCTCCAATTAGTCTCTCCCGCAAGTCTGCCAGGCCGACGCTCTCCAGGGTTTCCTCTACCAACAGCCTTTCCCGCCTGCCTGGCCGGCGCAGCAATCCGAGAGACGCTGTCAGGCCAGCCAGAACGATCTCCTCAACCGTGGCAGGGAACCCCTGGTTGAACGATGTCACGTTCTGAGCTACATAACCAATGCGCGTTTCTCGACGCGAATTCTCCCGCTCCACACCAAAAACGCGGACACTGCCAGCTGCAGGTCTTAGCAGCCCGGCGATGATTTTCAAAAGAGTACTTTTTCCTGATCCATTCGGACCAACAATGCCCAAAAAATCACCGGAAAAAACAGTTAAGCTGACCCGGTCCAGGACCATCCTATCCCCGTAATAAAAAGTAATCTTATCCAGATCCAAGACTGGCAGACGCATATCTTTGCCCCTTTATTTGAGCGCTCTCTGCAGCTGAGACAGATTTTGACGCATTACAGAAAAATAGTCCTTGCCGGCGGCGATTTCCTCGTGCGTTAACCCCTCCAGCGGGTTGAGCTCCAAAATACCGGCCCCGGTCTCCGCTGCCAACACCTGTGCCAGACGCGGGCTGACCAGTGGTTCCTGAAAGATATAGCGGATGTCATATTCGCGGATGAGCTTTACCAGGTCGGCCAACTCACGTGCCGTCGGTTCCGCCAGCGGCGAAAGACCGGCGATTCCAACCTGCTTCAGGCCGTAACGTTCAGCCAGGTAAGCAAAGGAAAGATGGGTTACAATAAACTTGTCGCGAACTTTTCCCCGCAGTGCCTCCCGGTACTCCACATCGAGCTGTTCGAACTGTCTTTTGAGCGCGGCGAAGTTATCACGATAATACTGTTCGTTTTCCGGATCCGCCGCCACAAAAGCTTCGAAAATTCTTTCAGCCTGTTTCAGGGCTAGCAGCGGATCAAGCCAGACGTGCGGGTCCGGCAGTTGCCCGGCGGCGGCCTCCTCCTTCTTCTTTTCTTCTTCCTCCGGTCCGCAAGCATCCTTATCTTCTTCGGCGCAGGCATCCTTATAGCCCCGTAACGGTTCTATTCCTTCTGTTGTATTAACGATAGCCAGTTTTGTTGTGCCCAGAGAGTCAACAACCCTGTCCAGCCATGGTTCAAGTCCAAGTCCGTTATAGAGCAAGACATCAGCCGCCTGTAGTCCGGCCATTATTCCCGGGTCCGGCTCCCAGTCATGCGGGCTGACACCTGGCGGGACCAGCTTGACCACCTCTGCCCGCTCACCGCCGATTTTTTTTGCAAAATCATATAGCGGATAGAAAGTGGTATAAACCTTAATTGCGGGCACCACTATTGCAGGCGTCAGCGCAGCCGGCTCAACAGGAGTAGCCGCAGGTCGATGAGCGCAGCCGGTTAAAAGCAATCCAGCCAGGCACAGGACAAGCAGAAACAGTAATTTTCTCATTCAAGGCACCTCCAGCTTAATTGTTTTAAATAGTAATATTCCTATTTACCAGTGATTTTATCATATAAAAAAGAATCTTTCATCAATTATGCTCAGCTAATTTACGCTCAGCTGACAATTCCCGGAGGCTTTCCGGTCATGCACCCTGACCTTTACAGCAAATCCACAAAATAGTGCGAGCCATGCCATTAGAGATCCTTAAAAGTGCTTGATTTATAAGGCCTTTGTAACTATTCAGACCGAATAAAGGCAACTGCCCAGCCGCTACTGAAGTTAGCTGCTGGGCAGTTTGACTTATTTTATGGTTACACTTCTTTCAGGCAGCTCCAGGCTCAGGTCGCACTCTTAATTCTATCGACACTTTTCTTCCCTCTTCGCCGCCTAAAGCCAGCCTTATCTCCTGAAACGATGGCTCAGCCAGATAAAATACCGTCATGTAAGCGCTATCCATTTGGCTTAGAAAATGCGCGTCTGAAGAAGTTATAAAAGCTGAATTCTTCAAATTGGGATGAGCGGCCAGGAGCCTCTCCTTTAGCTCCGGCCGAGCTATCTCCAGCGCGTGAACTGTCAGGCCAGGAGGAAGGAACCCTAAATTGGCCAGCAAGCTGTAGGCCGGCCTGTCAACGTGGGATGGGATCAGCAAACCCTCGCGCATTTTTACTTCTCGCGCCACACTTTCCACCGTCATCCCAACTGAACCGGTAAGCAGCATCTCCTCAAAGTAGAGAATCTCTTCTTTCCCGTTGACCACTACCTGCTCACCAAAAAGATCCGGCCGGTTTTGAACAAGCGGCAGCTTGTCTCTGATCAGCCTGGCAAAATCATTTAGCGTATGCAGATCAGGAAAGAGGCACAATAGGTGAACCTCTTCCCTGGTCTGCACCTCGATACCGGGGACAACCAAAGGCGGCTCATCGCCCGCATGTTCCATCACCGCCGGCACATTTGCCGCCGAGTGATGATCGGTGATAGCTATAATCCCAGTTCCCAGGCGGCGCGCTGCGCTAATAATGTTGACAGGCCCCATGTCCAGATCGGCACAGGGGGAAAGCACCGTATGGATGTGAAGATCCGCACTGTACCGCTTCAGTATCGGCATTTGGTCGTTCTTAGCAAACATTTAGGTTGCAAACTTTAACTTGTGAAAATTTTTCTATATCTGCCAGAAAAGAAGCCCGATCGTCTTCGCTTCCTTCCGCCACTAAAATAATCAGACCTTCATCGGTACAGCCCGGCCCCATAGGAAGGCCAACCCGCAATTTAAAAAGGCAGCCATGAGCAGTTAACACTTTTTGCACTTCCGGCGCATCTGAAGAGCGGTGATCCAGCGCCAAAACAATGACACTGCAGCTATTTTCCATCAATAATAACCTCCTTTCCTCAAAATGTCGATCTGACTTTCAAGGGACGGGTCTTCTATTTAACACAAAGTCCTACATTCTGCCGGCGGTATCAAGGATAGAGACGACATTAGTTTAGCTCGATTAGAACATGATCCGCAAGACAGATAACCGGCTCCTTGAGCTCAGGTGCAGCCCCTTACCTCCAGAAGCCGGCCTTGACACTCTGCTTTAAGTTGCCGGGATTAAAAATTTATCCCTAGCCTGGTAATGGGTATGCAGTAGCTCATGGGACTTGTGGCCCAGGGGCTCACCCAAGAACTCTTTGTAGAGCTGTTGCACCGCCGGGTTTAAATGGGACTTCCGCATCACCATCAACTCATCAGCCATGTAAATGGCTTTTATCCGATCGGCTCTGATCTCCAGGTTGGTGGGAATCGGTTGACCCCCGCCGCCGATACAGCCACCGGGACAGCACATAATCTCGATGAAGTGATAGTCGGCCGAGCCGCTTTTAACGGCTTCCATCAAGCTGCGGGCGTTCCCCAGGCCGTGAGCGACAGCTACCTTTACTGTCAGGCTGCCTACTTCGACGGCCGCCTCTTTAACTCCTTGCAGCCCCCTGACATCATTAAAATCAAGCGACGACAGTTCCTGACCGGTAACTAGCTCGTAGGCTGTGCGCAGGGCCGCTTCCATCACGCCGCCAGTGGCGCCGAAAATAACACCGGCCCCTGTTGATATGCCCAGGGGATCGTCGTAATCCCGGGCAGGCAGTGCGGTAAAGTTAATGCCGGCCTGGCGCAGCATGCGGCCTACTTCTCTGGTTGTAAGCACTACGTCAATGTCGGGGTAGCCGCTGCTTTGCATCTCCGGCCGCCGGGCCTCATACTTCTTAGCCGTGCAGGGCATGTACGAAACCACGAAGATATCTGCCGGATCAAGGCCCATTTTTTCCGCATAATAGGTTTTAGCCAAAGCGCCAAACATCTGCTGGGGAGACTTACAGGTTGACAAGTTAGGCAGAAGATCAGGGTAAAAATGCTCAATGAATTTAATCCAGCCAGGGCTGCATGAGGTAACCATCGGCAGGGTTCCGCCGGTCTTAACCCGGTGGAGCAGCTCATTTCCTTCTTCTATGATCGTAAGATCGGCTGTAAAATCCGTATCAAACACCTTATCAAACCCAAGCATCTTCAGGGCTGAAACCATCTGGCCCGTTACGATGCTGCCTGAGGTCATGCCGAACTCCTCACCCAGCGACACCCTGGTTGCCGGAGCAGTCTGAACAATAACATGCTTCTTGGGATCGTTCAAGGCGGCCCACACCCGCTCAATTTCGTCATTCTCGTGCAGGGCTGCCGTTGGGCAAACCAGCGTGCACTGTCCGCAATTAATACAGACGGATTCTGCCAGGGGGCGGTGATGAGCCGGCGCAACAGTAGTGTTAAAACCACGCTCCTGGAGTGCAATGGCATTGACGGTTTGCACTTTATCACATACCGCCGCGCAGCGGCGGCAGAGAATACACTTTTCCGGTTCCCTCACCACTGAAGGAGAAGAGTAATCCGCTTTGTACGGCGGGTTTTCTCCCGGGAAACGGACTTCCCTAATGCCAAAAGTCTCCGCCAAGCTCTGCAGCTCACAATTCTGGTTCCGAATGCAGGTGAGACACTCAAAGGGGTGGTTAGACAAAATCAACTCCAGCGTTAAGTTGCGCGCCTTACGCACAGCCGTGGTACTGGTGTAGACCTCCATGTCCGGGGCAACAGGGGTTACACAAGCCGGCTGCAAGACTTTTGTTCCCTTTATCTCCACGACACAGATACGACAAGCACCTATAGCATTAATCTTTTCCATGTAACATAAAGTGGGTATTTCCACCCCTACCTTTTTCGCCGCCTCCAGGATAGTGGTCCCCGCTTCAACCTGAACTGGTTGATTATCAACTTTTAAGGTTATCAGTTTCATTTTCTATCTCCTTCCTATGACCTGTTAGTCAGTTACGTCACAGCGGAAACAACGTGCTGCTTCGGCTACCGCTTGTTCCAGGGTATAGCCAAGCTCGATCTCAAGGAAGCCCTCAACATGGCGAACAGGTATTGGCTGCCGCGGGGTTTCTTCTTCAAGTATGGTCCCAACGATTACTCGTTCTACGGTGATCGGTTCGACCACAACACCATCCCCGCCTAAGTATTTGTCGATGGATTGGGCTGCTTTCTTTCCCGCCGCTATGGCGGCAATCAAGGTATCCGGTCCGGTAACGCAATCGCCGCCGGAAAAAACGCCTGGAATGTTAGTAGCCAGAGTTTCCGGGTCTGCCAAGATCGCTTCCCCTTTCCCCACGTTAAGTTCAGCCCCTAGCACAGCGGTTTCCGGAAGCTGGCCGATGGCTGCAATGACCACATCAGCCGCTATGGTAAACTCGGACCCGGCCAGCGGCTCAGGGCGGCGGCGCCCGCTACGGTCAAATTCACCCAATTCCATTTTGGTTAGGGTCAGACCCTTAACCCGGCCGTTTTCACCGGTAATGGCTATCGGCGCGACGAGCAGGTTTAGCTCAATGCCTTCCTTCTCCAGTTCATGGATCTCCTCAGGCATGGCCGGCATTTCTTCTTTTGTTCTCCTATAGTAGAGAGATACAGCTTCAGCGCCTAAGCGCAGTGCGCTGCGGGCCGCGTCAGCAGCCACGTTTCCGCCACCAATTACCGCGACCCTTTTAGCGGCTAGATCAGGTCCTTGCCCTAGGTTTAAATCACGTAAAAACGTGATCCCGGATAGAACTCCGTTCAAATCCTCTCCAGGCAAACCTAAAAGCTGATCTTTATGAGCGCCTACTCCCAGGAAAACGGCGCTGTAATCCGACAAAAGCTGTGACATAGGAATATCTTTGCCGATCTTTATGCCGGTTTTGATCTCCACACCCATCTTCTTAATCACCGCTATCTCCTGGTTTAACACCGCTTTCGGCAGCCTGTACTCCGGGATGCCTACCGCCATCATGCCGCCTAAAACTGGCAAGCTCTCAAAAACTGTCACCTGGTAGCCCTTTTTCGCCAGGTAGAAGGCCGCCGATAGCCCGGCCGGTCCGGAACCAACCACCGCGACTTTTAGACCTTTGGCCGTCTCAACTGCTGGAACAGGGAAACCTCCGTTTTGCAGCAGGTAATCTCCGGTAAACCGCTTCAATGCCCTGATGGCCAGAGCGTCGTCCAGTTGATTGCGTCGGCACTTTCCTTCACAAGGATGATGACAAACCCGGCCACAGACAATCGGGAAGGGGTTATCCGTCTGAATAGTCCTGTAGGCCTCCGCAAAATTATGGTTTTTGATCAAGTCAATATAAACCGGCACATCAATACCCACCGGACAAGTATTCTGACAAGGAGATGTGAACAGGTTAACACAGACGGAGGCCGGACAGCGCTTGTCCTTGATATGCGCTTCATATTCATGGCGGAAATAGCGCAAGGTGCTGAGCACCGGGTTAGGCGCCGTCTGCCCGAGACCACAAAGCGCGGAAGCCTTGATGCCTTCCGCCAACTCGACCAAAAGGTCCAAGTCGGCCATGGTCCCATCACCGTAGGTTATTCTCCTTAGTATCTCCAGCATGCGCTTGGTGCCAATCCGGCAGGGCGCACACTTGCCACAAGACTCGTCCTGAACAAACTCAAGGAAAAATTTGGCCAGGTCCACCATACAGGTATCTTCGTCCATCACGATTAGCCCGCCGGAGCCCATAATGGTTCCCAACTCCTGCAAGGAATCGTAATCGATAGCTGTATTTAAATATTCTGGAGGAATACAGCCTCCAGAGGGACCGCCGGTTTGTGCAGCCTTGAATTTCTTTCCTTGCGGAATGCCTCCGCCGATATCGTAAATGATCCGGCCTAAAGGCATCCCCATGGGCACTTCTACCAGTCCGTTATTATTAACTTTTCCAGCCAGGGCAAATACTTTAGTCCCCTTGCTGTTCTCGGTACCGATAGAAGCGAACCACTCCCAACCGTTACGAATGATCTGGGCAATGTTACCAAAGGTTTCTACGTTGTTAATAACCGTAGGCTTACCCCACAAACCGGAAACAGCTGGAAATGGAGGCCTCGGCCGCGGCTCTCCGCGGCAGCCTTCAATTGAAGTAAGCAAGGCCGTCTCTTCGCCGCAAACAAAGGCCCCTGCTCCCAGACGAATCTCGATATCAAAGCTGAACCCGGAATCGAAAATATTTTGTCCGAGCAGCCCATGAGCGCGGGCCTGATCTAGAGCGATCAGCAAGCGATGAACAGCGATAGGGTATTCCGCCCTGACATAGACATAACCCTTGTCTGCACCCACGGCATAACCCGCCAGGGCCATCCCCTCAACTACAGCATGGGGATCCCCTTCCAACAGGCTCCGATCCATAAATGCACCGGGATCGCCTTCATCACCGTTACAGACAATATACTTTTGCCCCTCGGGCGCTTTGGCGGCAAATTCCCACTTTAGTCCTGTCGGAAAGCCGCCGCCTCCTCTGCCCCGCAGGCCCGATTTTTTAACGTAGTCAATCACTTCAACAGGGGCCATCTTGGTTAGAGCTTTGGCCAGCGCTTGGTATCCATCCCGGGCGATATATTCCGCAATAGATTCCGGGTCGATTACCCCGCAGTTATGGAGCACCAGGCGCTTCTGATATTTGAAAAAGTCGATCTCATCCTGGTCCACCACAGACACCTGCTCTTTGGGCTCCTTATATAAGAGCCGCTCCAGCACACGGCCTTTGACAAAATGTTCCTCCACCAGATCTTTAGTATCTTTAGGCTCGACCTGGCAGTAAAAAGTCCCCTCCGGGTAAACCACTATATTGGGGCCAAACTGGCAAAACCCGAAACAGCCGGTGTCAACAACTTTAACCTCTTTGTCTAGCCCCCGGTTTTTCAGTTCTTCGATCAAGGCATCCCTGGTAGGATGACTGCCTGATGAAACACACCCTGTGCCGGTACAAATTAGAACATGGGAACGATATAAATCCATTCATCTTCTCCCCCTATACTTAGAGCTTATTTACAACCCACTCGCCTACCACCAGTCCGTTTACCACGTGCTGGGCAACAATTTGGCGAGCTTTGGATGCGTCCACGTTGCCGTAAGTAACCGTGGGTTGACCCGGTATTACCACATCCACCAGAGGCTCTTTAACACACAAGCCGATACAGCCGGTTTGAGTAACCGAAACATCGCTAATATTCCGCTTGGCCAGTTCTTCAAGAAATGCCCCCACTACCTCTCTGGCGCCGGCGGCAATACCGCAGGTGCCCACACCTACCACTATCCGGACACTATCCTTGCTCTCTCTTAACTTCAACTCATCCAAAGACTTTTGCTTTAATGCGTTCAAATCTTCCAAAGATTTCAACTGTAACACCTCCTATTTGAGGCTCTTTATACCTGCCTCAATGATTCCTCTTACTTTAATCAAGAATTCCGGATGCTCAGACAACCGCTTGTCCCCCTGAGAAGAAAATTCGTATTCTTTGCCGTCGCGGCAGTGGCGGTAGGAAAATACCATTCCGCTACGCCCCGTAAGAAAAACCATTATCGTTGCGGCAATATTCCCCAAAGGCGGTAAATCTATATGATCTAACCGGAACGAAGCTGAAACCTTAGTTCCCACAGCAGGCTGTGAGCTGATTTCCAGGTTTCCGCCGCAGCTCTCTGCCGTGGCCTTCAAGAGGGCCAAACCTAAACCTACCTTGCGGCTGGTTCGGGTAGTGGTAAAGGGATCGGCAATCTTTTCCAGCATCTCCTCAGCTATGCCTTTTCCATTATCCTCGACATAAATTGCCAGCAAGTTTTGCGGGGTATCCTCTGTAACCACCAGGCTCACCCTGCTCGCCCCCGCTTCCGCCGAATTCTGCAAGAGGTCTAAAATGTGAAGCGACAGCTCATGCATTTTATTCGCCGTATTGTGCCAGGATTTTAGGGATTCGCTCCTGTTTCAAGCGGGCGTGGACATCTTTGTTAACTGTCATGACGGGCGACAACCCGCATGCGCCCAGGCAGTAAACAACTTCCAGTGAAAAATTCCCGTCATCGGTAGTATCTCCCGGTTTAATACCGAGTTCTTTTTCCAAGGCGGTTAAAACTTTCGGTGCCCCCCGCACATAACATGCGGTCCCCTTACAAACGGATACATTGTACTTTCCCTTTGGTTTCAAGGAGAAAAAGGCATAGAAGGTGATCACCCCGTAGACTTCACTTATGGGTACACCCAGGGTATCAGCAACTTTTACTTGGAGATCATAGGGCACAAAGCCAAGAGTTTCTTGAATTTTGTGCAAAACGGTGATTAAGGCGGTCTGTTGACCGGCATACTGGGCTATAAATGGCTCTAACTCACTATAGCTCTCTTCGATGCATTGGCATCCGATTGAATCCATTGCTTAGATTCCTCCTTCGACTTAGTAATCGATCTACTGTGGTGCAAGTTATTTCTCCATTGCCACCACCTCTCTAGTATGATCTTTGCTTGCTCAAGAAGCCAGCATTTCCTACTTCCTTTCATGAAGAAAACAATAAATTTTACCGGCCGCTTCGAAAGAACCGGTTTTTGTAACCAGTAGCGGCAAATTTTCCTGTTTTGCCTTATCCATGGTTTCCGGGTCAGGTTCTTTGCCTCCGGTAATCACTACGGCAGACAGGTTCAGCAAGCTTGCTACCGCCACCACGTTTGGATGGGTTTGAATGGTAAACCAGATATCCCCTTCTTTAGCGTTGGCCATGACATCGCTTAAAAGATCCGAACAATAGGCGCCTGTAACCTGCCGCAATGGGTCAACAGGATCACCCTTTAAGCCGGCATCAAGGATTTCGACTACTTCACTTAAAAACAATCTCACTATACCCTCCTCTCGCGCAGCCGGCTGTAACCTGCCCATTGCCGGGGGCACCTTTTGCGCCAGCTCCACCATTTCATTGGCCAATATCCCAACCCGCTCTCTTAATTTAAATATACAATCTGATTCAAACGCAACCCCAATGACAATATCCTCGGCTAATGCCCGGCAGCTTGGTGAACCACAAGAGCCGCAATCGAGACCAGGCAGGGATTGCAAAGTTTTTTCCAGCAAAACCATTTTAGACAAAGCCCGACCGATATCCTCATCCAGCTGCATCACAGGACGAGGCTGAATGATTTTACTGGTGGCCATATAACCCCCGGCAACCATTTTTGCTGTTTGTTCTTCCGGGATTGACAAAGGTTTCCGACCATATTTTTCAGCCATTTTCCTGATCAGCACCCGCGAAACAAACGGGTTTTGCACTACCAGCGGCCCACCGATACAACCACCCACACAGGCCTGAGTCTCGAGAAAATCGATCTCTCCCATTCCACTTTTTTCCACCTCCTCCAGAACCGCCACGACGCTGTGAATTCCATCAACGGAAAGAAGGGAGCCGGATCCGATGGCCTTGTTTTCACCTCCTGCCCTACCCCATCCCATGCCCAAACCCGTTGCCTGATGCAAGCGGGCATCCACTGTTACGGATTTGGCCTTGTGGTGTAACTCGCGGTAAAGAGTGTTCATGCTAAAAACTCCGTCAATCCAGCTATTGTCATCGCCAACCGGTTGTTTCGCAGCAGTTGCCTTGGCCGGACAGGGGGTAATGAAAAAGGCGCCTATCCGGGAAAGCGGCAAGCTCGTTTCGCGCGCAGCCGCTTCCTTGGCCATTCTGGCAGCTATCTCCATTGGCGCTCTTACCCTAATAATATGGGAGACCAAACCCGGGAACCTGACCTGTATCAATCTGACTACCGCCGGACAAGCAGACGAGATGTAAGGCTTTTTCTCCCTTTTTAGCAAAATCTCTTCACGAATTGCCTGAGTAATTAGTTCAGCACCGACCGCAACCTCAAAAGTACGATCAAAACCAATTCGCATCAAAGCCTCCAGGATTACAGCTGGTTCCGTCTCCGGTTTAAATTGGCTAAACAGGGCGGGAGCAGGTAGAGCAATCGTGTATTCATATTCCTGCAGCTTTTCCAGGTCGTCGGTGACCACGATCTTGGCTTGGTTAGGACAAATACGAATGCACTCGCCGCAGTCGATACACTTCGTTTCATTTATTTCCGCTTTGCCCCCGCGGACACGGATAGCCTCAGTGGGGCATTTCTTGATACAGTTTACACATCCTTTGCACTTTTCCCTGTCCAAGCGGACAGAATGATAATAGATGCCCACCTAGGTTCACCTGTTACCTTTGTTCATTATTAATAGTGATCTTCAGCCTTGTTCCACGGCCGGGTGTAGATTGAATTTCCAAATCATCAGCACAGCGCTTAATATTGGGCAACCCCATCCCGGCGCCAAAACCTAGTTCCCTGATCGCTTCTGAGGCGGTGGAAAAGCCCTCTTGCATCGCCTGTTCAATATTGCTGATCCCCGGCCCTTCATCTTCCACCAGCACCAAAAGCCTTGCCGGAGTTATTTCTACTTTCATGGTACCCTTTTCGGCATGAATGATCACATTCATCTCCGCTTCGTAGGCAGCTATAGCCGCCCGGCGCACCAACTCCGGCCTAAACCCCAATTTATTTAATCGTTGTTTGAGCTCGCTTGATGCTTCGCCAGCCCGGATAAAATTAAGAGATTCCAAAGAAAATTCCAAAGACATGGCTTGTTCATCTCCGGGATCCTTGTTCATTCTAGGCCCTCCTGCGAGGTTCTATTTTTTTTGCTAATCCCGGGCAATCCGGCAGAAAATAATAAACCCGACGATTCGTACATCGTCAGGCGGCTTAACAAAACAGGAATGCCTTTTTTCTCCGCCAGATCGATCACTTCCTGGCCAGGACGCTTACCCCGAACAAAAACAACTGCTGCCAGATCGCAGATTTCAGCTGTTTTAATCACCTGCATGTGAGCCATTCCCGTTAGCAACAGGGTATGCTCCCGGCACATAACCAGAATGTCACTTATCAGATCAGCGCTGAAGGCCATCTCGATCTCTTGATCCATATTTCCGGCAGCCACAAGAACTTCGGCTTCAAGAATCTGTTGTATCTCCGAAAGTTTCAAACACGACTCCTCCCGGCCCTGGTTAGGGTTTATCCATTTATACACTCGCTTAGTACAACACTAAGCAGTTTTCAAACCCCGTTAGATATGACAAGAAGAGGCAAGACCTCTGAAACTTATCTGCAGCACGAAGGTGAAAGGCATAGGTTAAGGCGACTATCGTATGTGAAATATATAACATAATATCGGAGGTGCGCCCGTGACGGCGCTCCAGTCTACCCTCTTACATCTACCGTCAACAGGAAACTGCTACCTCTGCAAATATACACAATTTATTCATCGAATACCATAAGGTTTCTGCTCGTGTCGCTTGAATCGCAGCAAAAGTCACGTAGAAAAAAGGCTACAGTTACTCCGACCCTTACTGTAGAAGAAACAAGCAAATCAGGTTTAACATCAAACCGACATATTAGTTAACAAACACGACCTGAGATTAAACATGCGGATACACAACACCCTCGGCTAAATCAATTTGATTTGACCCTGCCTATCCGCTAAGCTGATTTGGCTTAAGCCGCGCACCAAATTCAGCCGCATTTCTTCCACCCATCCCACCCTAAACCACGGCACCTATTATACCTAAGGTCAGAGAACAATGCAACTTTAGTGATGAAAAGCACGCACATTTTCCAGATAAGCAATACCGGCATAATGTTTAGCTAAAAATTTGTTGTATACTGCCTCTATAACGGCCTGCGCCCGTGCTTCTTCATCAATCACCACTTCTATGCACACATTGCTACACATTTTACCTAAACAATCTCCGGAACGGATCCCGCGCGTGCCTTCCCCGGCAATCTCTCTAAAAATTGTATAAGCATGTACCCCCAGTTCGGCCAGCAAGCTGATAATCTGTTCTTCAATCAGCGCCTCTGTAATAATGACCACTTTTGTAGCTTCTCTTAGCTTCACTTTGTTGTTCACCTCACTAGTTATGTTTTAAATTATGCCCCCCACAGCACTCTGCACATTATTTGCCACAGCGGCATACCTATAATAATATTAAATGGAAATGTGAGCGCAACTGCCATTGGCAGGTAAATCGAAGGATTTGCTTCAGGAATTGAAGCACGCATTGCTGCAGGAGCAGATACGAATGAACATCCTCCCGCAATAGTGGCAAACACGAAAGCGTCACCCCAACCAAGAAGGCCTGGGAATGCGAGATGCAGTGCGTATATCCCGAGTATTCCCATAACTCCCCATAGTTGCGGTAAGATAAATGCCACCATAAATGCCCTGCCAATTCTTTTGCCCAGCTCTTTCAACGCGCCAATTTGTTTTCCTGCAGCCAATCCCATATCAAGCAAGAATAAACAAAGCACCCCGCGGAACATATCACCAAAAAAAAGCATCGTTCTGTCCATTTCTTTTGGAGAGAAATATTGTGCAAGCATACCAATAACAAGTGAAGCCACAAGCAACCATACTGCCATTCCAAATACGCCTTCATGCAGTATTTTCTTTGGATCTACTTTTGCCCCTCCACCTATTCCTTCTTTTGCCAGTGCTATTCTTCCAATAAGAATGGCACTTATAAGCGCAGGACTGTCCATGAAGGGATAAAGTGCCGGCATCCACCCGCCAAAGACTAATATACCGCTCCCCACAGCCTCTTGAGCAGCAGCTGCAATCGATACCCCTACCGCCAGCGTGGCAGAACTTACCGCTCCATAATGTCCGGCTGCAGCCCACGCATCCGCAGTTTTAAGTCCCGCAAACTTTTTTAAAATATTGCCGGTTGAAAAGGAAATAAATACTCCGCAGAAGATGGAAAAAAGGGCCGCGATAATAATAACCGCAAGCAATGCCGGATATTTAACAAGCGCTACCACCGCCTCGCTTCCTCCATTTAGGCCAATTGCGGCGAGAAGGAACATGGCAAGCCCGGTTCTCATTGCTGCCGGAACTTCCAGATCTGACTTAACTAATACAGAAATTATTCCCAGTGCAAAAAACAACATGGGTGGTCCAAATAAGCCTTCTAAAAGAATAACTACAATTTCGTCTACTGTTAGCACAATTTAAAGCCTCCTCGATTTTTACACAACACCGTCCATGCCGAGTGCGTATGGAATATCTTCAACCCTTTTGCGCATTGGTAGCACGGCGAAATCATGAACCCATCTATCCATCTGCTCCTTTCGTCAATGCTGAAACCGTAGGGCAGTTTAACGCTGATGAAATCTTCACAGCGGCAAAGCTGCACGGCTAAGACAAGTACAGTAACGCGAATAAACGCGGGCAAAACATTTCTTTTAACAGCAAACTGCCGAATCCACCGCTGCATCCCTGGTGTTTACTGCCGAACATTTGCATAAAAACCCCGTGCGTCGTACATTTCTATGTGCGTTTAATACTACTGCACGGACTTCGTTCCCTCCGACACTATCTATCAGAAGTGGAGATACTTCCTTAACTATGACACAAAAATAGATTCCTGTCATCTTAACATGCTTATTATAACCCTACAAAGTGGAAATTAATATCTTTGTTCAGCAAATAAATCGACTTGCTGAGTTTGTATCATATTTGCACTTTCATCATAATAACCCATAGATATTTGTCAAGCCCTAGTTCAACCCTAAAAAGTTTATTTTCAATGGTAAATCGGCGGTTATCACTCTCATATTCCATTATTCTGGCTCGTGCGATGATGCATTTTGCAGATTTATGCTTTTTGTGGACTAAGGAGTCTAGCCAGGGCTTCCTGTAACGAAAGCCATCAGAATCACTGTCAAGAAAGTAACCCCGGACGCCAATTTTTGAAGCTTTCGCTCCAGCATCGTTTAATCTATCAGCCCTTCTGGAGGAAAGTTAAATCCAATACCTTTGCTATATCAAACCAATTGACAGTTAGTATATAATTAACAGGACCAACTTGGGGCGGTGAAGATAAGTGCAAATAATCGGCAATTTTCTCTGGCTTCTGTTCGGCGGCATAATCATGGCAATTTTATGGTTTATTGCTGGACTACTGGTTTGCGCTACCATCATTGGTATCCCCTTTGGCCTACAATGCTTCAAGTTTGCCGGTTTCGTGATCTGGCCTTTCGGTCGCCAGGTTGACGTGGGGCATTTCGGTTTTGGCGGCCTACTCGGCAATATTCTTTGGATTTTACTTCTCGGCTGGGAACTCTGCATCTCTCATCTAGCGCTGGGTTTGATCTTCTGCATCACAATCATCGGTATCCCTTTTGGAATCCAACATTTTAAATTAGCCTTGCTGGCTATATTACCTTTTGGGGCGAAAATTACCGGCTGAACAATCTATCCGCTTTCTTCCGGCTTAACTTACTTTGTGCAGACGGCCTTCCGAGCGTTCATTTCCTGTAATCCTGTTTTATCTTCTTTTACGACTATCCGCTAAAATAACCTGCCCCGCAAACAGCTCAGCCAACTCTTTCATAATTTCTGCATACCACCCAGCTTTTGCGGGGTTAAAAAAACATTCGCATGTGGTAGAAACCCGTCGCTCCGTGCGCAAGCGGCTAATATTTTTTATCGTGTCCCGAAGTTACTGCATCTTTAAGCTTTGCAGGAAAAACTGAAAAATACCCGAATTGATCACTGTTAAGCTATCTAAATACTTGAGGAGGCTTGCGATGCAGGACATACAGGGTATCAGAATTGGCAAAAGGGCATTTATTACCTCCGCTTTAATTATTCTCAGCCTGATGATCATATCCGGTATTCTAACCAGGGTTATCCCTTCCGGCTCTTACGAAAGAACCGTGGTTGATGGTATGATAACCATAATCCCCGAATCATTTCAGTACGTTGAAAAAGTGGCTCTGCCAATTTACCGCTGGTTTACCGCGCCGATCGAGGTTCTCGGTTCACCCAATGCCCCTATTATTATCGTATTGATCCTATTGATCACCTTTATCGGTGGTGGTTATGAAATTTTAAACCGGATTGGCGTTTTTAAAGAAATCATAAGTAAGATTGTAAACCGCTTTAGCTCCAGGCGTTACGTGCTGATCTGCGCTGTATCACTGGTTTTTATGTTTTTCGGATCTTTCCTTGGGATGTTTGAAGAAGTTGTGGCGCTGGTGCCGATTATCGTAATTCTTTCTTACACTATGGGCTGGGATGCCCTGCTGGGCCTGGGCATGAGCCTTTTATCGATCAGTTTTGGCTTTTCGGTGGCCGTCTCGAACCCATATACAGTCGGTATCGCCCAGCGACTGGCCGGACTACCGGTTTTTTCGGGCCTGCCGTTCCGGATCATTATTTTTATCGTGCTTTATGCCCTGTTGTGCACCTTTTTAGTTACTTATGCTAAAAAGCTTGATCGTAATTTCAAAATCTCACAAGTTTATGAGGAAGATTCAGCAAACCGGGAGATTTACTACACAGCCGCTAAAGCCGGCGGCACCGACAGAAAGGCGCAGGATTCTCTCAGCCCCGAAGGATCGGCCAATGTCAGGCGGGCCACTACCTGGTTTTTAGGCTGTGTCATTGCGATTCTGATGGTTATTGTGATGTCGACCACGGTAGCAGGCTTTTCAGACTTTGCCATGCCTGCCATCGCCTTGATCTACCTGATTGCCGGTATCGGCGCCGGGTTCCGGGGAGGACTGGCCGGCCGGGAAATTATTTCAACTTTTCGAAAAGGGGTAGTCGGGATTGCACCCGGCATAATCCTGATCCTGATGGCAATGAGCGTTAACTACATTATCACCACCGGCGGAGTAATGGATACGATCATTTTCCAGGCTTCAGACCTGATTTCCGGCGAAGCACCGCTAGTGTCATCATATATTATCTACGGGTTGGTGCTGGCGTTTAACTTCTTTATCGGTTCGGCTTCGGCCAAGGCAATGTTATTAATCCCCATTATCACCCCGCTGGCCGACCTGATCGGTCTAACCCGCCAGACAATGGTCCTGGCCTTCTGCTTCGGGGATGGTTTCTCAAACGTTTTGTACCCAACCAACCCGGTGCTTTTAATTGCACTCGGTCTGACCACGGTCAGCTATATCAAATGGTTTAAATGGATCATAATCTTGCAGCTACTCGTTTTGCTGCTCACGGCAATTTTCCTGGCCATAGCAGTGATGATCGATTACGGCCCATTTTAAATTACTGTTGCCGCCAGAATCGGAGGGGCGATTGGGTCGGGAACCAGCGTAGATACGTAAGCGAGCCTGGTTAGTTAACTATCTCTACCGGCTGACAGTACCTTAATGTTCTAACCTTACCCCTCTTCCGGTTCCCGCCGCATCAACCCCGGCAAGCGGCTTTCCTGCACCGGGCTTACCAACTGCTTTCTGTCAGGGGTTATTAACCCCATTAGGCGGGGTAGTTGCGCCTCATTCTTAACTGATACAATTAAGAAAAATGGGAACGCATAATGCGATCGCTTTGATATTTAAGGGGGGCTTCTGATGGTGGGAGGAATGAAGGCAAAGGAAATATCTGACATGATTTTCCTAAAGGGGGTTATTGATTCTGCTTACAGTGGGATCATTGTTGCTAACAACCAAGGAAAAATAATTTTAATGAACGATTCTGCGGAAAAGATTATAGGCATTAATG
>DBBD01000020.1:4965-5257 GCA_002292015.1 Firmicutes bacterium UBA993 | reverse complement strand
GGCTTTACCTGCAGAATCTTTCTCCCCGACCATCTACAGCCGCACTCTATCGCCCCTACAGACGACTTCCTTCGACCTCCGAACGGTTTACTCAGACCCTGCGCTGCGGTTTTCCAGTGCATCCCGGCTCTGTTCCGGTTTTATCCTTCCCATTGCCTTTCTGCTACCGTCCCTGGCAGCTGCCCGACTCTCCTGGAGCTTCCGGTTTCCAATCCAAGCTTGCACTCTTTTCTTCTTCCGGTTTTCCCATTGATTCGGACCTGGTTCACCTTCCAGTCTCTCGGAACCTGGT
>DBBD01000020.1:0-4647 GCA_002292015.1 Firmicutes bacterium UBA993 | reverse complement strand
TCCAGTCTCTCGGAACCTGGTAACCGTATGTTAACATGGGGTTAAAAACTTGTCAATAGTTTTTTGAAAAATTTTTATTAAATATTTATTGGATCATTTTGCCTGCCCTGGCTCTCTGCTGGAAATCGTAACAGTTTCCCCTCACCAAAGTTGTTTTTAATAATAGAGGGATAACCGTGATTTATGGCAAATACTACATAAAGTTGTTGGCGACAATAATACTGCGATAAACAGAATAATCTGAAGCGAGAGAGCGGAAGAAGCAGGGGTAATCTTTATGAAACAGGTTGAAAGAACAGATTCGGAAGCATCGGAAACTTACCGGGGCATGGTGGCTGCAGTCCGTGGCAGTGTGGTTGATGTGCACTTTCCGGTAAACCTGCCTGCTTTAAAACATAAACTACTGGTTGGACCGCAGGGAGAGGTAGTGATCGAAGTTGTTTCGCATCACCAGGGTGGTATTGCCCGCGGGATAGCCTTATCACCGACCCGCGGTTTGAAACGGGGCGATCCGGCCATCGATAGCGGTGATATGATCAAGATTCCGGTTGGCAAGCAGATTCTGGGGCGGATTTTTAACGTTTTCGGCGAAACAATAGATGAGCTGGAGCCTTTGGACGGAATGGAGCTAAGAGGTATCCACCAGCACCCGGCTTCAATTGCCCAGCGGGTTACCACCGCTGAAATTTTTGAAACGGGAATCAAGGCAATCGATCTGCTCACCCCGCTTGAGCGGGGCGGTAAGGCCGGACTCTTCGGTGGAGCCGGCGTCGGTAAAACGGTCTTGATAACGGAGCTGATCAACAATACTGTTGGTAAACATGAAGGGGTCAGTATTTTTTGCGGTATCGGTGAACGTTCCCGTGAAGCGGAAGAGCTCTACAGTGATATTAAAAAAGCCGGGGTGCTCAACAACACGGTGATGATTTTCGGCCAGATGAACGAGCCGTCGGGCGCCCGCTATTTAGTCGGCCACAGCGCTCTAACCATGGCCGAGTATTTTCGCGATGAGGCCCGGCAGGATGTGCTGCTGCTGATCGATAATATTTTTCGCTTCGTGCAGGCCGGATCCGAAGTATCCGGGTTGCTCGGCAAGATGCCCTCGCGTGTCGGCTACCAGCCGACCCTTGCAACTGAAATCGCCCGGCTTCAGGAGCGGATCTCAAATACGGCCACCGGGGCCATTACTTCGATCCAAGCAGTTTATGTGCCGGCTGATGATTTTACCGATCCTTCGGCTACCCATACCTTTGCCCACCTGGCTGCTTCCATTATCCTGTCGCGCAAAAGGGCCGGCGAAGGCTTATACCCGGCAGTTGATCCTTTACGCTCCTGGTCCAAAATGCTTACACCCCTGGTAGTTGGCGAGAGACATTACAAGCTGGCCCAGGAAGTGAGACGGAACCTGGCTGAGTATGAAGAATTGAAAGATATTATCGCGATGCTCGGCCTGGAAGAGCTTTCGCAGGACGACCGCCAGGTGGTCAACCGGGCCCGCCGCCTGGAGCGCTTTCTGACGCAGCCCTTTGTTACAACGGAACAGTTTACCGGGCATCCTGGCCAGGTGGTTGATTTAGAAGACACCCTTGGAGGCTGCGAGAGAATTTTAAACGATGAATTTGCTGAGCGGCCCGAATCAGACTTATACATGCTCGGCAAAATTTAGTGTTAATGCAACCACTGTGTACCAGGTGATCAAGTTATTTAAGGAGCCTCATCCAATGAAACTTAAAGTGCTGCTACCGGCGGAAGTGCTGCTGGATGTAGAGGTGAAAAAAGTGACCGCAGAAGCAGAAAACGGTTTCTTTACCCTGCTGCCGCGTCATGTTGACTTCGTAGCTGCGCTGGTGCCGGGTATTTTTTCATACCAGACGACCGCAGGAGCAGAAAGCTTTCTGGCCCTCGACGAGGGAATTCTTATCAAGCAGGGCGACCAGGTTTATGTGTCAGCCGCCCGGGCAATGCCCGGCCACAACCTCGATCAGCTGCAGAATGCGGTCGAAAACGAACTGAAAGTGCTAAACGAAAATGAAAAGAAAGCCCGCACAGTGATGTCCCGTCTTGAGGCTGATACATTAAGGCGTTTCACCCGCCTGGGAGGTGAGCCGCGCTGACTGCTGCGGAAAAGAACGATCGTGAAAAGAACCTGGCCGGAACCGTCGGCGGCAAAGCAACCCGGCGAATTAAAGCGCGGCGCACCCGCGATCGCAGCATCTGGTTCGGTGTCGGCATGTTTGGGGTTGTTGGCTGGACCGTTGCTGTAACGACGATCATTGGCATAGCCCTCGGCATCTGGATCGATAAAACCTGGCCTGGCCCCTATTCCTGGACGCTTACCCTGCTCTTTATCGGGTTAATCGTCGGCTGTCTCAATGCTTGGTATTGGATAAAGAAAGAAAGCGGGTCTGAAGATGACGATGAGTATACTGATGATAACGGTGATGAGGGAGGCGAAAGCTCCTGAATTGGCTCTACCTGGTTCTCGCTTTCCTGGCAGGGGCAGCGCTGGGCACGCTATTTTTCGGCGGTCTCTGGTGGACAGTGCAGAAGATGGCAGGCGCCCAAAACCCATACCTGATTTCACTGGCCAGTTTTTTAATACGGACGACGGTGATCCTGTTTTGCCTTTACCTGCTGTTACAGACCGGATGGTACTATCTGTTTGCCGCTCTCTTCGGCTTTCTGTCAGCCCGGACAGTAATTACCTTTATTCTGAACCCTGTAGGCCGAAAGCGCCAGACACGATAAAGCTCAGAAAGGCGGACTTATTCAGATGAGTATTAACCCGGATCAGATTATTTTATTCCAGCAGGGCTGGTTTATGATCAACGCTACCATTGCCTTTACCTGGATGCTGATCATTAGCTTAGCCCTTGGATCCTGGCTGGTCACGCGCAGGCTTTCCCATGAGGGAACGCTATCCCGCTGGCAGAACCTGCTCGAAGTACTGGTCGGGGGCATCAAGGGGCAGATCCGCGAGGTAAGCCGCCAGGAACCGGGACCTTACCTGCCCTTTGTCGGCACCTTGTTCATATTCATTGCCATCTCCAATATCCTGGCCATTGTGCCCGGCTACATCCCCCCAACCAGCTCACTGTCGACTACCGCTGCCCTGGCCATCTGTGTTTTTGTAGCCGTGCCGGTTTTCGGCATCGCCCGGCGCGGGATCCTCAGTTACTTAAAACAGTATATCCAGCCTACATTTTTTATGCTGCCTTTCAATATTATCGGTGAAATCAGTCGCACCCTGGCACTTGCCGTCCGTCTCTACGGCAATATGATGAGCGGAACAATCATTGTTGCCATTCTGCTCACCATTACCCCGCTTGTCTTTCCGGTTGTTATGCAGGCCCTTGGTCTGCTGACCGGCTTAATCCAAGCTTATATCTTTGCCATCCTGGCCATGGTCTATATCGCTTCGGCCAGCAAGGCTCACCAGGAATTAGAGAAAAAAGGAGAGCGATAAACATGGAAAGCTTAAGTTTGATTGGAATTATATCAATTGCCACGGCCGGTTTGACCATCGCCATCGGCTCTGTCGGCCCGGCTCTCGGACAGGGGCGGGCAGTGTCGCAGGCCTTAAGTTCGATCGCCCAACAACCGGATGAGGCTAACACCATCACCCGCACCCTTTTTGTCGGGCTGGCGATGATCGAATCAACGGCGATCTACTGTTTCGTAGTTACGATGATCCTGATCTTCGCCAATCCCTTCTGGAACTACTATCTTCAGCAGTAGCCGGGTTTGGTGTTGTGCCCGAATTACACGAACAGGCGATAAACAACGGGAGATAAACGATGATTATTAACTGGTACACGGTAATCTTTCAGATTATTAACTTCCTGATTCTTGTATTTCTGCTGCGTTATTTTCTATACGGTCCGATCATCCGCGCCATGGA
This sequence comes from Firmicutes bacterium UBA993, assembly GCA_002292015.1. Classification (GTDB taxonomy): domain Bacteria; phylum Bacillota; class Dethiobacteria; order DTU022; family DTU022; genus UBA993. The sequence goes on along the minus strand of DBBD01000020.1, from coordinate 746 downwards.
TGAAAGAGAGCGGATGATTGTGGAACGGGAAGAACGGGCAGCTGCAAGCATTGAGGAAGCTGAGGCTGCTGCAGAGTCTTACCGGAGCAGCAGTGATGACCTGCGGAAGAATGAAGAGCTGATTATGGAAAAAGCCCGGGCTGCAGCCGGTGAAGAAAAAGCTTTACTTATAAATGCAGCGCGAAAAGAGGTTGGGCAGCTCAGGCAGCGCTGGGAGGATGCTTTTGATCGTGAAAAAGAAAATTTTACCGTTGAGCTGCGCCGGCGGATCGGCCGTCAGGCTTGCGCAGTTGCCCGTCGCTGTCTCGCTGATTTGGCGGATGCCGAATTAGAAAAGCTGATCCGCAGCCGTTTTAACCATAAGCTAAACGAGCTTCCGGAAGCAGAACAGCAAAAACTTAAAGTGGCTCTACACAATGCCGGTTACCGGGCAACTGTTACCGCAGCATTCGATTTTCCCGACAAGGCTTGGCAAGATTTAAAGGTTCTGATGGCAAAAATGTTTCCGGTGGCCGATGATCAGGATCAGCTGGAACTTACGGTTAAGAAGGACGCCGGACTGGTTTGCGGCCTGGAACTGGCGGCCGGTGGCTACCGCATTGCCTGGAATATTGACGACTACTTAGTTGATGTAGAAGAGCAGATCTTAGTAGGCCTTGAGCAGAAAGTCAGCGCCGACCAGGATGGGGAGGAGAACAGCAGTGACTGATGATGATGCCCTGAAAGGCTCCCTGCTGTCTCTTTTC
>DBBD01000106.1 GCA_002292015.1 Firmicutes bacterium UBA993 | reverse complement strand
GGCTTACCGGGAAGAATACGTTAAAGAAGTGCCGATAACCATGTCCTATGGAGTCGCTGTTAAAACTAATACCGCTCATCAACTGGCTGAAATCCTGAAAGAAGCGGAAGATAAGATGTACCAAAATAAGCTCATAGAAAGCCGAAGCGGTAAAAACCTTGTATTATCGGCCCTCCTTAAAGCACTTGCCGAAAAAAGTTACGAAACTGAAGCCCATACACAATACATGAAGGAAATTGCACTGAAAATCGGCAGGCGGATCGGCTTGCCGGATTCCGAACTGAATCGCCTTAACCTCTTAATAACGCTTCACGATATCGGTAAGATTAACATTCCGGAAGAGCTGCTAACCAAGAAAGGCCCTCTACTGAAAGGTGAATGGGAAGTAATGAAAAAACACCCCGAAATCGGTTTCCGAATCGCAAGGGCTACCGAAGAATTTGCCCATGTTGCTGAAGACATCTTATCGCATCATGAAAAATGGGACGGAACAGGTTATCCCCAGGGCCTTAAAGGTAAGGATATCCCCCTGCTAGCCAGAATCACGGCTCTGGCTGATGCTTTTGAGGTGATGAGCAATGGCCGTCCGTATAAGAAAGCGATGCAACCTGATGAGATTATTGCCGATTTCAAAAAAAATGCCGGTTTACATTTTGACCCGGAACTGGTAGATCATTTTCTGGAGATTGATCGCATTTAGGGCCGTTTATTTTACCCTCGAAGGTACACTACCATACTCCCGCCTTAATCCTGCAATACAACTCAGAGCGGAAGCTTTTTAAGCAAGATGAGAAAACCGCTGAAGGGAGTAGGACCAAACAATCGGCAATGATTGTGCCAGTGAGTTAGATGCTGTTGTCATAGGGCGAAAGATCTGCCGCTCATACGATTGACGATGGCCAAGACTCGTTGCTGCTGTGGGGTTTTTTATGCGTGAAAAAGGATTTTGCTTACCATAACGCGAACATTTGTTAAGTGTTTTAAGTGTTAAGTAAAAAATACTTGATTTGCGAATGGTTCAGGTGTAAACTGGCTGTCAGGCTGAAAGGAGCAGGTTGTGGGAAAAACAATTGCAGAAAAAATCCTATCAATGAAAAGCAATCAGGATGCAAAAGCAGGCGAAATCGTTATTGCCGATCTTGACTTTGTGATGGGGCAGGATGGCACCTCACCGTTGGCAATCAGGGTTTTTAAAGAGATGAAGGGCAAGCGGGTTTTTGATCCCGACCGGGTGGCAATGGTTATAGATCACAGCGCCCCCAGCCCGGTAGAAGGTGTGTCAGCCTTACATAAGCAGATGCGTGAATTTGCGCAGGATCAGAAAATACATTTCTATGATATTGGCGATGGCGTCTGTCACCAACTTCTTCCCGAGATGGGCCATGTCGTGCCTGGCCATCTGGTGATCGGGGCAGATTCTCATACTTGTACCTACGGGGCGATTAATGTGTTCTCAACCGGTGTCGGCTCAACAGATCTGGCTGCGGGCATGATTTCCGGCAAGCTTTGGTTTAAAGTGCCGGAATCAATTAGGTTGGTTTTAAATGGAAAACTGGCCACAGGGGTCTACGCTAAAGACCTGATCATCTTCCTTGCCGGGGAAATTACAGCAGATGGGGCAACTTACAAAGCCATTGAGTTTGTCGGTGAAGTAATCGACACTTTATCTGTTGATGCCAGGTTTACGATCTGCAATATGGCGGTGGAGCTGGGCGCAAAATGTGGATTAATGGAAGCGGATCAAAAAACAGAAAGCTGGGTTAAGCAGCATAGTCCTCTTAACTTCCAGCCTGTGTTCGCCGACCATGATGCTGATTATGCTGTTATACGGGAATACGATCTTTCAAACCTCGAGCCGCAGATTGCTTTGCCCCACACTGTAGATAATGTCTCGCCGATCAGCAAGGTGGTAGGCACAAACATTGATCAAGGGGTAATCGGAACCTGCACCAATGGCCGGTTAGAAGACTTAAGAATTGCCGCGGAAATCTTAAAAGGAAAGAAAATTGCTGCCAACACCAGGCTGATAGTTGCTCCCGCCTCGAGAGCAATATTTATTGCAGCAGTGCGGGAAGGACTGATCGAGGCGCTGGTGGAAGCTGGTGCGGCCGTGGTTACTCCCGGATGCGGTCCTTGCGTCGGAACTCACAACGGTGTTCCGGCGGACGGCGAAAATGTAATTTCAACCGCTAACCGTAATTTTAAAGGACGCATGGGTAACAACAAGGCCTCAATCTTTTTGGCTTCGCCGGCTACCGTGGCGGCTTCGATGCTGCGCGGGTCAATAACTGATCCGCGGGAAATTACCGGTTAGGAGGATTATTATGGAATTTAAGGGCAAGGCCCATAAATTTGGCGATGATATTAATACTGATTATATTATTTCCGGGCGGTATAAATTTAAGACCCTGGATATGCGGGAGTTGGCCAGGCATCTGATGGAAGACTTGGACCCTGATTTTTATGCAAAAATTAATAAGGGTGATTTTATTGTTGCCGGAAAGAACTTTGGCTGCGGTTCTTCGCGCGAACAAGCTCCGCTGGCTATTATCAACGCTGATATCAGCGCGGTTATAGCTAAGTCATTTGCCGGCATATTTTACCGCAATGCAATTAACACCGGGTTGCCACTGGTTGAATGCGATACTGACCTAATTGAGCCAGGCGATCAGCTGGAGGTAAGCCTGTCTGAAGGTTTGCTACACATCAGGAGCAGGGATTTACAGATTCCTCTCACCCCTTTGCCCGCAGTGATGTTAAAAATCCTCGCGGACGGAGGTCTGGTTGAGCATTTTAAAAAATATGGCACCTTTAATTTCGATTAAAAAAAGACTGCACCAGTTTGCTAAAAAAAAGCGTTTGCTGCAGTCTCATTGTTTCATGTGCTTCACGGCTTAGTTAACTTAGTGGATTAAGTATTTTTCTCATAGAGATAGTCCTCGTAAATGTACATCAGTTCTTTATCAAAAAGCGTTCTTTTCAAATCAACTGTAACACTGCGCACTGCATTGAGCAGATCGACTGCTTCTTCGTCAGATAAGTCGATTCCATATTCGACAAATTTCATTTTGATGGCTTTTGAGCCCGAATGTTTGCCAATTACGATCTGTCTTTCCAGTCCTACTTCCTCTGGGCTGAATATCTCGTATGTTGCAGGATTCTTTAGGACACCATCAGCATGAATGCCTGATTCATGGGCAAAAGTGTTTGTGCCGACTATTGGTTTGCCTGGATAGAGCTGTCTGCCGGAGGCCCTGGCGACATACTCGCACAGATTGCGAAAATCTTTCGTATTTACACCCAGATTGACCCCGTGGAGGTGTTTCAGGGCCATGGCCACTTCTTCGAGCGCTGCATTGCCGGCTCTTTCACCGAGACCATTTACAGTCACACCAACGAAACGAGCTCCGGCTTTTATACCAGCCAGGGCATTGGCCGTTGCCATGCCGAAATCATTATGGGTGTGCATTTCAATATCCATTTCGGTTTGTTTAATTAACTCGGTAATGATTTCAAAGGTTTTGAAGGGTTCCAGCACCCCAATGGTATCACAGAAGCGTAAACGGTTTGCACCCGCCGCTTTTGCCTGTTTAGCAAATTCCACTAAAAAGGAAAAATCGCTACGGGAGGCATCTTCAGCGTTTACCGAGATATAAAGGCCATGATTTTTAGCAAACTTCACAGCGCTGACCATATTTTCCAAAACCCAATCTCTTGAAGTTTGTAGCTTATGTGTTATATGAATATCAGAAGTTGAGATGGAGATGGCAACTGCGTCGACACCGCAGTCGAGCGAGTGCTTAAGATCCTCTAAGTTGGCTCTGTTCCAGGCCATAATACTAGCTTGTAGCTTATAGCCGACCATCTCTTTAATTACCTCTTTTTCATCTCCACCCATCACCGGTATTCCGGCTTCAATCTGGTGAACCCCTAGGTTATCAAGCATTTTGGCAATCCGCAATTTTTCCCGATTGGAAAATACCACCCCTGCGGTTTGCTCTCCATCCCGCAGGGTTGTATCAACCAACATGGGCAAATCCTGATTAAGGGCCGCCTGAAAACGTTTCATGATAGTAATCGCCTCCTTTTGCAAGCTAATTGATATCGGGCACTGGATGTAAAGTTGAGTATTAGGGCAATACTATCATACCGGTGATTATCGGATCAATCCATTTTTCGGGTGGTTTAATTGTTTCCGAAGTATTGATAGTAGTGAACTTGTATATTTCCATTATAAAGTTTTCTACGTTTTGATGCTTTCCGGCCAAAGAGGCGCTCAAAATCTTCATGGGCGGTCAGGACATACCATGACCAGGTGTCTAGTTTTTCATGGAACTTTCCCATCTGTCGGTATAGCTCCGCAACCTCTTTTTGGGTCCCCAGCCGCTCACCGTAAGGGGGGTTGCAGATAACTTTGCCATATTTCTTTTTTGAACTCAGCTCGCTGAGCGGTTTGACCTGAAAATGAATCAGATCCTCAACTCCGGCTTCTGCCGCATTAATACGGGCATTTTTAATCGCAGCCGGATTGATGTCGGTTCCACCCAAATCTAATCTTTTATTGCTGCCGGGTAAATCGTGTGTTTCTCTGCGCGCTTCATGCCATAAATATTTCGGGATAGTTGGCCACTCTTCAGCAGCAAAATTGCGGTTCATTCCCGGGGCAATATTATGGCCGATCAGCGCCGCTTCAATCGGAATAGTGCCGGACCCGCAAAATGGATCGAGCAGGGTAATGCCCGGTTGCCAGCGGGCGAGTAAAACCAGGGCTGCAGCAAGTGTCTCTCTTAAAGGTGCCCCGCTTCCCGATTGCCGGTAGCCGCGTTTGTGCAACCCCGCACCGCTTGTATCGATTGTCAGGGTGGCAATATCTCTGAGAATTGAAACCTCAACCCGGTAAAGGGGGCCGTCTTCTTTAAACCAACTTGCCTGATAGCGGTTTTTCATGCTTTCAACAATAGCTTTTTTAACGATCGCCTGGCTGTCAGAAACGCTGAAAAGAGTTGATCGAACAGACTTTCCGTCTACCGGAAAAGCGGCATTCAGAGGCATTATATCCGGCCAGGGCAGGGCTTTGGTCTGTTCAAAAAGCTCATCAAAAGTAGTTGCCTTAAACTCGCCAACTTTGAGTCTTACCCGGTCAGCAGTGCGTAACCACAGGTTTGAACGGCAGATAGCGCTCAAATCAGCTGTAAATGTGACTTTGCCATTTTCGACGACCTGCTGCTTATAGCCAAGATCTCCTAGCTCCCTGGCAACCAGCGCTTCAAGCCCGAAAGAACAAGTGGCAAGCAATTCGATCGATCCAACGGTCATTAAAGTCTCCTAGTTATTTTAAATTGCTGTTCATTTGCATTTTCTAACCGGAAAATTACTGCTTCTGTTAAGGCTGTCTAAAATCCTGCTTTTATTAAACCGAACAATACTCAATAACCCCGATAACATAAAAGTTAACCGGGGTTATTAGATCGAGTGTTATTTTTGTGTGCTGTAAAATATTTCAAGATTCGAAATCTATTGCTTTTTCCGCAAGGTATGTTTTCAATTTGCATCAGGTGCTTAAGGTCGGGAAGCAACAGAAAGTATACACTGGGCGATCACACCTTTCTGCTTAATCGCCTATTTTCCAGTTTTCCCAGACCTTACCGACCAAATCCGGACCCGGTTTTAAGGTTTTTTTGCCTGGCTGCCATCCGGCCGGAGTAGGCTCTCCAGTTTTACGCACATGCTGGAAAGCCTGAACCTGGCGCACCAGTTCGGCGAAGTTACGACCAACCGGAGGGGTTAACACCTCCATCGCTTGGATTACTCCGTCGGGATCAATTAAAAAGCGGCCGCGCACATTCACCCCGCCGGCTTCATCATATACCCCGTAAAGGGTCCCAATTTTGCCTCCGGTGTCAGCTAACATTGGAAAAGGCACTCCACCTTCAACCATTTTTGATAGTTCGTGTTCTTGCCACATTTTATGGGTGAAATGGCTGTCAACACTACAAGACAAAACTTCAACATCTAATTTTTTTAGATCATCATATCTGGCGGCAACTGACGCCAATTCAGTCGGTCAGACAAAGGTAAAATCACCAGGGTAGAAACAAACAACCACCCACCTGTCTTTATAATCGGATAGTTTTACTTTTTTGAATCCTCCATTATGAAATGCGTTAGCTTCAAAATCAGGTGCTTTCTGGCCTACCATTACACTCATGACATTTCCTCCTTTTAATATTTAAATTCTATCGTTCACATTATTCAATATAATAATAATAATTCCTGCTTTGTCGTATTTATTTTTTTCCCTACACCCGGGTCAGTCCTTTAGATTCACTATAACTGCAGGAAATAGCATTGATCTGTTGTATAATTCTGACTTTGACGGCGCACGAGCAATAAAACTGGCTGCAGCCCTTATGGATAATGGGATTGCGGCCTTTGTAAATTTTTATAAATATGTAGGGAACAGGCTCATATTCACTTGGGCACCCTTCTTTTGCAAGTCTTAGCAATACGGTTTCCTCGATCCAAGCCTTGATACGGATTTTGCCTCGCAGCCCCAGGCAGCAGATTACGGTCGTTGCCTCGGTGTAAAGACGCCCGGCGAAAAAGTTATCCAACGCCAAAAAAACACCAGAATTGGCAGAGAATATTAACATATATTACCAGGCAATATTCAGTGCCGGACATGTTGTGGTATGTTATAATCTGGCTGTTAGATTTATGGTTACCGGAGGCAGTATGCATGTTTAAAGACCGAAAAGATAATAAGAACAAGCTCGCCCCCGATCAGCAGCAGCCCGATACGGATGTAGCCAACCACGGTATAAAAAAAGTTATGGCCGGGCTTGAAAAGAGCGAGCAGGCTACGCACGAGTATAAGAACCCCGGCATAGGAGAGCAGGTGATCATACAGGCCGGTGGCGTAAAAAGAAGTCAGTTCAGCACAATCAAAAAAATAATTTTTATTACTGGTGTCGTGCTGGCCTTCATATTGCTCGCAACCGGCGTATGGGTATTAGTATTCTACCAGCAGATTCAGGAGACTGAGCGGATTGTTCTGGATCAGAGCATGGAAGGTTCGGAAACCGATGGTACAGGTGAGGTTGCTGATCCTGAGGATATTGCTAGAAAAGAAATATATGCACAATTTCCCGAACATATTGTAAATATTGGGCTGCTTGGATTTGATCGCGGCTGGGGTCGTGAAGACAGGGGCCACTACATATTCCGCCCTGATGTCCTGGCAGTTATTTCTATCGATTTTGAACGGGACCTGGTTTCGATCATCCGGATTCCCAGGGACTCATATGTACCGATTCACGGCGCCGATGGTTTTCACGATAAAATAAATCATTCTTACCAGCACGGTTATTATTCCGGTGATCAAGATGATCGTCATGCCGATGGTATACGCTATACTCTCTTAACAATCAGTAATGTTTTAGGGGGCATCCCGATCCATTACCATATCTCTGTGGATATGTATTCCGTTATTGCGTTGGTCGATGCCCTGGGGGGTGTCTATTATGATGTTGAGGAAAAGATCGTCGACAAAGTCTGGATCTATGGTGTTCTGCTGCCGCCGATCGAGCCAGGCCTCCAGCTGTTGGACGGCACTGATTACATGCGCTATCTGCAGTATCGAGATAATAAAACAAACCAGGATTATGGGCGTATTGAGCGGCAGGGAAAACTGCTTTCCGAAACTTATCGTTATATGAGAAAAAACAGCGGGCTTTCCGATATACTGGCAATTTACAGAATCTATAAGGATTACGTAGTTACCGATCTGTCGACCAAAAAGATTTCTGCGCTTGCGAATTATTTTTTGAAAGTTGAATTCACCGATCAGAACTTGCACTTTTATAATCTGTCTGGTTCGAGCCAGATGAAAGACGGGATTAGTTATGAAATAATATCTCAGGAACAGCGTCTGGATATCATCGAAAAAGTCTTTGGCCTGGTTGTGGAACGGTGGCCGCCGATTGTATTGATGGATAGTCCGGAGTATATCCAGGAACAGGAAAGAAAGCGCCGCATGGAAGAAGGTGGAGGACTTGCTCCTCAATTTCCTGATTTTGATGAAATGCTGCTGCCCGAAGATTTCTTTAACCAATTGCATTTTTAATATTTTTCCAGCCAGATAAGTCAAATTAGCAGAAATCTCTTGTTAAGAGAAAAACGTTGTATTTATTATGAGGCAGCGTCTGCGTTAAGCAAATGAAGGGGATGAGACTTAATAATGAACAGGCTGAAAATAGTCTTTTTGACCTACCGCGGTAATATGCGCTGCGGCGGACAGGGCATTTATTCTTGGTACCTTGTTCAAGAGTTGAAAAACCTTGGACATGACATTACTGTGATTTCCGGCCCCCCCTATATTGATCCTGTGGAACAGGTAGAAATTATAAAGCTGCCTTCCATGTATGATGTATATGACCGCCGGTTGCCCCGACCTTTGTCAAGATTGTTAAACCCTTTAAATTTTTGGGAATGGTTACAAATTATCTCGAAAGGTTTTCCGGAACCATTTACCTTTACGCTGCGTAGCTATTTGTATTTACGCAAACGGTTGAAACGTGGTGAGTTTGACCTGGTGCATGATAACCAGTCACTTGGTTACGGGCTTCTTTTTCTGCGCCGCTGGGTGCCGGTAACCGCTACGGTCCATCACCCAATGCATGTTGACCGGGAAGCAGCTTTTAAACAGGCTAGGAGTAAGCGAGAGAGAATTAAGAAACACCGGTTTTACGGTTTTATTGCCATGCAGGATCGGGTTATAAGACGCCTCGATGGGCTGATTACAGTTTCAAAAGCGGCCAAGGATGCCAATATCCAATCTTTTCACATTCCTGGAAAAAGTATGAGGGTAATCTATAACGGTGTAGATACGAGTGTCTTTCGTCCACTACATTTAAAAAGAGCTGAAAACAGCCTGTTACTGGTTACCAACACCGAAGATCGCAAAAAAGGCGTACTCTATCTTTTTAAAGCTATGCAACTGCTGCCGGAGTATGTAAAGCTAACGGTAGTTGATGATGTAAAAAAGCGTAATTACGCTTCTGTTTTGCGTGAGGAGATGGGGCTTCAGGAGCGGGTAACTTTTACCGGCCGTTTATGTACCGAAGAGCTTGTTAAACAGTATAATACAGCAACTGTTGTTGTTGTACCCTCAGTCTATGAAGGGTTCGGTTTTCCGGCCGCTGAAGCTTCAGCCTGTGCAGCGCCGGTTATCGCTACCAGCGGGGGAGCCTTGCCCGAGGTGGTGGCTGATGGGGAATCAGGATTGGTGGTTCCGCCGATGGATCCGGAGGCTTTGGCTGTAGCGATCCACACTCTTTTATCTGATCCGGATTTAAGAAATAGAATGGGTAATATGGGGCGGGAAAGGGTCCAACAATTATTTACCTGGCAGAAAGCAGCCAAAGAACACACTGAATACTTTCTGGAGGTTATCAATGAATACAGTCGACTTCACTCAGCTGGGCATAAAAGAGGGGGAGTTAATACTTGATGCGGGTTGCGGTGTAGGTAGGCATAGCTGGAACTTGGTCAAGGGTAACTACCGGGTTGTTTCGATCGATCTTGATTTGGAAGCCCTGATAAAAAACTATGGCTTCATGAAATATTTAAATGACCTCGGTGAAACCAGGAGCAGTTTCTGTGTAATTATGAGCAACGTCCAGTCGCTTCCATTCGCTGATGCTACATTTGACCGAGTCATCTGTTCGGAAGTCCTCGAACATGTCGATGATTATTTCGAGGCGATGTCTGAGCTGGTGCGTGTCCTTAAACCCGGCGGTACCATCGGTGTTTCTGTTCCCACCTGGATTACCGAGATACTTTACTGGAGATTAGACAAAAATTATAGTCACCCGGGCGGCCATATCAGGATTTTCAGGGCCTATCAGGTGCGTGATCTACTGGAAGCTTTCGGGTTGCAAATCACCGGCAGCAACCATCGCCACAGCCTGCATTCGCCATACTGGTTTTTAAAATGTTTTTGCGGGCTCGACCGGGAGGATGCCTTATTACCGCGTGCTTATAACCGCTTTCTCTGCTGGGTTGAAAATAATTCATCCCCGATTTTTAAGTTTATTGAGAGACTGTTCGATCCTCTCTTCGGTAAAAGCCTGGTTTTCTATGCCCTCAAAAAGGAAGGTCCGGCAGTGGGTGCCGCGGATGCCCGCGCAGCATTAGAACATCGGCGGTAGTCGGAACGTAGCGGGCGATTAAGTTCAGGCTTCTGAGGATAATCCTGGTTAGGGGTTTCGGTAGCCGTTTCAGTAAGCCGCCATACCTGGGAACACCAAACAGAAGAGATGTGCCCCAGATTTCTTCCTGTTGCAAGGAAGGCCTGACCAGGGCTTTTAGCACATCATAATCAACCCGAATAGTGTGATCTGCCGGGGTATCCCAGGGCATCACTCCCTCGGGTTTCCGGATACGCAGTTGTGTGATCAAACGTCCTAGGCGAAAGCCGGCGCTTTCAAAATTTGCCACGCTGAGTACCACCCAGCCGTCAGGCTTGGTCACCCGGGCCATTTCCCGGACTGCCAGCTGGGGGTTAAAGAAATGGTCGATGGCCCCTTTACAATAAACTATGTCAAAAGTATGGTCGGCAAAAGGCAGATTTTCGCCGAAAGCGCGAACCAGATCCATTGCCAGGTTCTTTTCGGCCAGCGCCTTACGGGCTTCTTCAATCATAATGTCTGAAACCTCAACTCCAACACCTCTCATGCCCCGCTCCAAAAGCTGAATGGCATCAACTGCGCGGCCGCAACCGACATCTAAGAATAGCCCGCCGGGTTTATAGGCGGCTTTTATTGTCTCGCCGATCATCATTTCGCACAGATATTCCAGGTCAGGATTAATTTCCGATGGAAAAACATGATCGTCATTCCAGTGCAAATCAATTTTATGTTCAGCTGTTACGATTTCGATTTCCTTAAGTTTTTTCATGATTTTTCTGCGGGCAGTATTATTGCTTCATCAATAAACAATATAGGGATTTCATCTTTCACCGGGTAGAGGCGCCTGCATTCCAAGCAAAAAAACCCTTCATCGCCACGCTGTTCCATTGATACTTTGCATAAGGGGCAGACTAAAATCGAAAGCAGTTCTTTGTCCATCCGGTTATCCTCCTTTGGCGGGTTTTTATCTTAATTATATCTGCATTTTTCGTATTTATGATACAGGGTGTGCTCTTAGGATAACGATTCCCTCTTAACTGTAACAAACACAGCATCTTTAATTCTACACGGTATGGCCAAACCCTTTTTTTAATAAGAATAGAATAGCGTAAATAACCGTTCGGAAAAA
>DBBD01000097.1 GCA_002292015.1 Firmicutes bacterium UBA993 | reverse complement strand
GCTCCCCACTGGAAACTGATCATTGAGCCTTCAACAGAAGCGCCTTCAACCGGCGCGATCAATACGGGAGCATGCAGCTGACGGGTCGGAAAACTGATGATGTGGCCCTGCACAAACTGCATCCCCAGGTTGACGTCAACCACGTTGATTATTCCATCGCCGTTAACATCGGCAGCAGTTAACTGCACAGCAGTAAGCGGCGGCTGAAACCCAAGGATGTGTCTTTGAACCAGAACCAGATCGCGGATATCAACGACGCCATCAGAATTGACATCGCCAGGCATCAGAGATGAAACAGCCGAAGCCAGCAAGATCAGCAAGCCAAAGACTAAGAGCAAAGCTAACGATACTTTTACTCCGGCTCTTCTCCTGTGTATATGATCCATATTAAAAACCTCACTTTGCTTTTTCTCCCTGCCGTGCAATCGTTTATTTATAAATTTTACACAGACAAACTTTATTCTCCCTGAAATTGTCTAATGTTTGACATCTCTACTTCTTTTGCACTTTTTCCCCCGACTTTTTCACCAGGCGGTAAATCACGCCCAGACCGACGATGATAATGATCGGGATAACGATCAGGATGGGGTTGATGCCTGTCCGTTCTTCAATGATTTCGTCTTCGCTTTGTGTGCCGCCTTCGCTGATCACCTCTTCCACAGGAACATCTTCACCTTCACCGCGTTGCGGGTTACCCGCTGCCGGTTCTGTATCCTGGCCGGGAGCAGTCACAGTGCCCTCTCCCGAGGCCACCGGGCCGACTTTGATCCGGCCTGCGTTATAACCGGCCGCTTCGCTGTTTTCGGCGACTATAATCAGATCTTTAAAACCAATTGTCGTTGTCCCTACTTTCAGTAAATCGAACGTTACCCTGCAGACAACACCGCTGTCCTTTGTATCAGCAGCAGCAGTAACCCACATGAAGATCAGCTCGCCCGGAGCATAATCCAAGTTGGCCATATGAAGGTTACTATCGGCCGAAAGAACCAGATCGCCCGGCTCTATCGCCACCGGCTTGACCAGGCTTTGATCAAAGGTAAGGGTAAACTGGCCTCCTTCTGTTCCTGTTGCATTTTCCGCTGTAATGGCTACTTTAAGCTGGTTACCTACGCCGCCCTCAACAGTGGCGGCTGCGATTTTAAAGCCCTCAGCTGCTGCGGCGTTACCGGTAAAGACCATGGTGACAAGCAGCGCCGCCGTTGCTACGAATAGTAGTGTGCTTTTTTTTTGGATATACATAGCTCCTAACCTTGTATTTTGGTCGCGGCGGCGGCAGCTGGCCGCCGCCGCCTGTCGGATATTTTACTGTCACCCTCACCCCAACCCTCTTCCTCAAGGGAGAGGGAGATCTGTGCGGCGCTTTACGGAACGGTGAAACCCCGCCCCTCTCCTTCAAGGGATAGAGGGAAAAGTTCTGGTTCCTTCCCCCTGTGGGGCAATCCGGATCTCATGCGCTACAGGCTTCTACCAGTTACTGCTTAGGTATGCAATTTTCTTCTTTTAAGAATGGCTGCTGTTCCGGCGACCAGGATTAGTGAGCCCCCTATAAGCAGGTAATATGCCCCGCCGGTCGGTGGAGTGGGCCTTCGGCCTTCAAGCTCACCAATCCGGTTTTCAGCGGCGACCAGCCTGGCAAGATAGATAAAATCGCCGTCTACCGCGCCATGCTGGGTCTTAGCCCTGTTAACCAGGAAGCGGGCTTCTTCCACCTTGCTCTTGTCGTTCAGCGTTAATCTCTCCACCGACGGTAGGGCATAAATTGCGTCATCGGCAGCCTTGATCGCATCGCACTTAGCGATCACCCTTTCAGCGCCTTCAAGCCTGCTTAGGTTATTGAAGTCTGTGTCCACTGCACCATGTAGGGACTTGGCCTCAGCTACAGCAGCACGGGCGTTTAAAACCGCTGTCCGGTGGGCAGTATTCTTGCAGTCAACCGGATCCGGAAGAGCAGCAATTAAGTCTTCAGCAGCCCTAATTGCGCGTTCCTTGGCGGTTTCGACCAAACCGGTAACCCTACCAGGCGTAGAGGCGACAGTGCGCCCCGGCGGGGCAATAACCAGATCGCTAAAGTTCAGCGGTGTTTCACCGGCACTGACGACTCTAAAAACTATGGTGCCGACCACACCGGATTCTTTGGTTGAACCGGCGGCGGTTACCCAGAGAATTCGCAGCTTATTGTCGCCCAGGTTTAAGTTGGAATCAAAAAGGTTGCCTGATACATCGGGAACAAAATCACCACGGGTGGCCGAAACCGGCTCCAGCAACGGCCCGTAAGAGAGGTCAAACTGCCCCCCCTCGGTTTGAAGGGCGTTGGCGATCGATATCTTCACCGTCACCGTTTCACCGACTGAACCGGTTTCCTGGCTGGCGCTCAGGCGGACCTCCTCCTGGGCGAAAACAGCCTGGGTAAAAAACAGGACAAACAACAAGCCTAAAACCAAAGCAATCATCAAACTTTTGCTATTTTTCGGCATTTTCATCATCTTTCCTCCCCTTCGTTTCTCACTGAAAGATTCTACATTACGTGCTTACTTTCTATATTTACCTTAACCCAGGTTTGTTGCTATCCTCCTTGTACCCCGACTTATTACCGATAACATCAAGCTAATATAATTATTTTAGTGTTTGCCTCTTCTGAGCAGTTTCCGGCGCCAGATCAACACAGTGCCTGCAGCACAGAGAGCCAAGCCGGCAAATACCGACAACAACCCCCCCCCGGTCGGCGGAATGGGGATTGGTCTTGGTTCCGGTTTAGGCTTTGGCGGCTCTGGTTCCGGCACATCTTCCACCTTTTCCTCAGCTGCTTTCAGCCTGTCATAGCGCCAGCAGAGATCAAACTCGGTCGCCCCGTATACTTCCATAGCGATCCTGGTCAACCGGCGGGCTTCGATGATCAGGGGCCAGTGTTCTTCAGTAATTTGATCAGCCGGGGGAATTTTATCAATGGCCAACTGAGCATCCCTGATAGCCAACATGCCAAATACCCTATGTTCAGCCTTATACAGTTTGGCTAAATCAGGAAAATCAGCATCTTGGGCATGAAATTCTTCCCTGGCTTGCTGGACAAGAGCAAACGCTCTTGCCACCTCATCTATATATGCTTGCTCGTAGGCAACAATGATAGCGGGATCAGGAAGACGTCGGATGGCATTATTAGCGGCTGCGATAGCAGCAGCTTTTTCTGCAGGAGTGTACCCTAACTCTGATTCTACAATGTTGGCGTAGCTGACCCGGGGGGTTAGTGATAGTATCGTGAAGCCGATCAGCGATACGACAACGAGAATAAAGCCGTACCGGACTAGTTTTTCCATATAATTCTCTCCCTTTGGTAATGATAATCGGCGTCCTCTTTCTCTCTATCTGTTTCTCTATCTAATGAGGGCGCCCTAAACACTTTTAGCGGGACTTGCTGATTCACCTCCATCGCACAAGACTTAAGCGCTGAGCAAGCTAATAAACCTGTTCACCGAAAGTAGAGACACTTTCGGCTATTCTAACATATCCCAGGCAGAAATACTATATTCTTGAAAAAAATCCTTCTTTTCCGTGTAAATATTTTTCTATTCTGGTTGATTATTATGGCTATTCTACATCTTTATTTTCAATAAATCAAGCATTTTTCATCGTATAAGCAAATAATTCTTTCATTTCACATTTCTATAATTGGCATAAGCTGCCTGATATCACCTTTTTCTTCCGCTGATTAAACCTGCTTTCTACTGGCGCTTATCGCTAAAGTACGCCTCAATACCACGATAGATGGCCATTGCCGCCCGTTCCTGGGCCGCAGGCTCAAGCAGGATTCTCTCTTCAGCAGGGTTGCTGATGAAAGCCAGTTCAGTCAGCACTGCCGGAATCCGAACGTTTCTCAACACGAAGAATCTACTTTCTTTAACTCCCCTGTTGCGTAAGCCGAGCGCTGCTATCAGTTCTCTTTGCAGATGCAGGGCCAGCAGCCTGCTGGCCGCACCATTAACGCTGCCGGCATGATAAAAGGTTTCAGTTCCGTTTGATTCGCTGTTGTGAAATGAATTGGCGTGAATACTGATCATAATTTCTGCATTTGAACTGTTGATAATATCCACACGCCGCTGGTGAATAACTGTCTGGTCGCCGCTACGAGTTACCACCACGGTAGCTCCTGCTTCACGCAACAGATTGATTAGCTTTTCGGCGATAATCAGGTTGATTTCTTTCTCTCTCGCCCCGCTTGGACCGATAGCCCCGGGATCTGAACCACCATGACCCGGATCAACAGCAATTATTCTACCGGCAAGTGACGCAGAAGTTATGGTAATAGCGCGCACATAAGCCCCGTACACCCAACCATTTTTCCCGCCTGGTGTAACGACTTTCAGCCACTCGTTTTGGTTCCCCTCTACCTGCAGCAAAGTGCCAAGAAAAAGGCGATCGAGAATCTCGTGATCGGTACCCGGGCCGCCTCGCAGGCGAAGAACATCAACGTTCACTACAACCATGCCTGTATTGATGGCGGGCACACTTTCAGCAGGTGGTGGTGACGCAGGTTGCGTGCTTCCTGCCGGCGGCAACTGCTGCTCAGCAAGGGGAATGGATCTCATTTGCTCAATCAAATCAATAATGTAAACATGATAATCGGTTAGCGGTGTCCAGTTGGTACTTAAATCCTCGACATACTGAATTGTCCCGGCAAAGGGTTGGGCAGCAGCAATAAAATAGCGACCGTGAGGCTCACCAACCGGCGGCAGTCCGACGTAAGCGGCTATGTGGTTGTAATGGGCGCGTACCCCTTCTTCGGGCGTGGCAAACTTTTCATGATCTTCAGCACTATCGCCATCTGCAACCGCAGTCTTAATGCCGGCCCAGTTATTGTAGTCGGCCGGAATTCGGTTGTCATAGCGGCCAAAGTTTGTTTCTACAGCCGCCTGAGCATAAAGTACTTCCGGCCTCACGCCAAAGAGCAGGCCGTAATCCCAGTAGAGTGGGGCAATATCGATAAATCTTTGCTCCGCCCCCCTGTTTTTTGCCCAGGTTTGGGCCTGGTCGACCGTAACCAACGCCAAGCCCATAATTTGCGTCCTAACTGGTGGCCGTTCGTCTTCAGCCGGCAGACCCGGGCTGCCGACCGCAGTCGTTTTCGGACCATGGCTCAATTTTCCATCTTTAATGCTAACCAACACTAAAGCAACCGGCACAGTAGCTCTTTTTGCTTCCAGGGAAGCAAAATAGCTCCGCAGGTTGAAAGGTCTTTTATTAATCAGCGAAAAAGCATAGCTGCTGATTAGCGCCTGGTAATCAAAATATTGCCCGGAATCATCAAGAACAGCGTAGGTTTGATTGGCGGTGAAATCTTCGTAAAGTCCATTCGAGAGGCCAACAATTTTCAGTGCATAGGAGTCGAGTAATTCGGTGTAACGGTACTTGTAGAAATAACCGCCGCCATCATGAGCGATAAAACCGCTGATCGCCGCTTCAGCTGCAGGGGCGATCAGCACCATGCTGATCAAGACGATGGCGAAGATTAGGGGTAGTTTCTTTTTACGATCGGTCGGCACCTGGACACCTCCGAAACGGTTCTGCTAGGTTCTTAACGTATTACCTCCACATTTTCTCGCAAAGCCTGACTTGCCTCAACCTCGCCCCAGAAACGTTTGGCTTCAGAATTATAGCCTAGGTAAGTACCGCTGACCCGCACAGAATAATTCTGAGGATCGGTTACGGTTAAAGCAACGATAACCAATTTCTTGCCGGGTGTTAAGCCTTCTGCAATAATAAACTCACGAATCGGATCCGGGGCTGGGGCTGGGGCCGGGGCCGGAGCCGGAGCCGGAGCCGGGG
>DBBD01000130.1:33285-40212 GCA_002292015.1 Firmicutes bacterium UBA993 | reverse complement strand
GCATAGTGGGCCACGGGATGATCATGCCGGTTTCTTTTAAACCCAGCGACACAGCCCTGTGGTTGCTGTTGCTTGCATCTGAATATGTGTTGGCAACCCGTGATCGGGACTTTCTACGGGAAGAGATATCCGCTTACCCTGCCGGGGGGGTGCGGCCGGAAAAAGAGCGTGTGGGACAAATCCTGGACCGCTGCTATCGTCACCTGGTGGAAACCATCGGGTGCGGCGAACACGGATTGCTGCGCCTCTCCAACGGTGACTGGAATGACAGCGTGGTCATCGGTCATGCGGAACCAGCCCGGCACCCGCTGATCCGGGAGCAAGCGGAAACAGTTTTAAATGCCGCCATGGCATCCTACGTGCTCGACCTTTACGCGCGGATGCTGGAATATACCGGCGATCCGGAGCAGTCGCACCGGGTTACTGAAATGGCTGCCGGCCAGCGGGAAGCGGTGCGGGCCTGCTTCAACGGGTCCTGGTTTCAGCGGGCCTGGCTGGGGAGCGAACTGGGCTGGCTGGGCGACGAAGAGTTGTGGCTGGAGCCGCAGCCGTGGGCAATCATCGGAGGCGCTGCCTCAGGCGTTATGGCCGAAACCCTGTTGAAGAACATCGAGGACCTGCTGAGAAAGCCCTCCCGCATCGGGGCCATGCTCTACAGCAAGGGTTTGGCGCGGATGGAAAAAGAAGGGGGCGTGCAAGCGGGTGTCCTCACCAACGGCGGCGTCTGGCCATCCATTAACGGAACCCTGATCTGGGCACTGGCCCTCTTAGACGGTGACGCAGCCTGGGATGAATGGTGCAAAAACTCCCTCTGCCGGCATGCCGAAGAGTATCCCGACGTGTGGTACGGGATCTGGAGTGGACCGGATTGCTATAATTCAGCGCTCTCTAAGTACCCCGGGCAAACCCAGTTTGACGAAAGCTACCTGCCCGGTAAGGAAAGCACGGATATCGGGTTTAAGTACAAGGGGATGAACTGGGTTGATTTTCCGGTGCTGAATATGCATCCCCATGCCTGGCCTCTCTATTCGGCTGTCAAACTGCTAGGGACGGAATTTACACCGGGCGGCCTGGAGCTGTCCCCCCGCCTGACACTCAAGGAGTACGAGCTCTCCTCACCGCTTCTGGGTTTTGCCAGGAACGCGGAAGGCTACTGCGGGTGGTATGCCCCGCTTAGCGGCGGGGAGTGGCGGATCGTTGTCCGGCTGGGGGAAGAAGAGGTAAACTGTGTCACCAGGATTGAGGTAAACGGAAAAGTAGAAAAAACTGTTGTTCACGAAGGCGCCGTAGTGTTCAGTGGTTGGGGCGGCCGGGAGGCACCGCTGCGCTGGAAGCTGCTGAAAGCGTTAACGGATCCCGGTCGGGTATAGGAACAATATGCTTTAGGGAGGTTTTAAGCTAATGAAAGTGGAAAAACCGGTTAAAGAGCCTGATTTTGAAGATCTGAGAAAGGTTCTTTTCCGCGAGCCCGGCCAGAAGGTGGTCCCCCTGATCGAACTGTGGGTTGATGTGGGAACCATGGCCGCGGCGACGGGGATCGAACTTCCATATTCTTCGACCGAGCTGGTTGAGCTGTTGAACCTGGATAAATCATCCCCCGAAGAGGCGATCCAGTTCGGGATTCGCTACGCCCAGCTGGCCACAGCGTTCAGTGAGGCGGTGGGATATGACTATGTAATTTCCACGGTTAGTGTGCCCATTCCCCGCCCCAGGCGGCATTTGAAAGGCAACCCGTCACAGGACGGCAAAGTGCGCGTCTGGCGGGAGGAGCACGCTGGGATGATTGCCGACCGCCGCAGCCTGGAGGCTTTTTCCTGGCCCGGGGTAGACCAGATTAATATGAGCCCGATCGAGTTTATGGCCACCCTGCTTCCCCCGGGGATGAAGCTGATCGCCTTTTACCCCGGGGTTTTCGAAGACCTGTCCACGTTGATGGGCTTTGAAAATATGGCCATAAAGAGCATTGAAGAGCCCGAACTGCTCAGGGATACCCTGGAGCGATTGACGGTGCTGGCCGAGGCTGCGGTGGAGCGGTCGGCGGCCCACCCGGCGGTGGGGGCCATCTTTTACGGGGAGGACATGGGCTTTAAAACCGGCACTATGCTTTCCCCGACATTCATGCGTAAGTACGTCCTGCCCTGCCATCGGCGCATTGTCGCCGCCAGCCACAAACATTCAAAACCGTTCATCCTTCATTCCTGCGGCCAGATAGGCACCCTGATGGATGACCTGATTGACAATGTGAAGATCGATGCGCTGCACAGCTTCCAGGATGTAATTGAGCCTGTGGAGCATGCATACGCAAAATACGCCGGCCGCATTGCCATTCTTGGAGGCCTGGATATGGACCTGTTGGCCAGGGGCACAGAAGAGCAGGTCAGGGCCCGGGCCCGGCAGATTTTGCAACGCTGCGCCCCCGGGGGGAACTTCGCTTTCGGGGCAGGCAATTCCATCACCGACTTTATCCCCTTAAAGAATTACTACGCTATGCTCGATGAGCTACGTCGTTGGAATGAAAAAAACGGGTAATTGAGCCAACACTTTGAAACTTTATCAATATTTAAATAAGTGAGGAGGGGCATCAAGTGAAGACGTTACTGGAACTGGTAGTTACCGGCAATACAACAGAAGCAGTCAGGCTGGTTGAAACGATGCTTAAGGACGGATTTAACCCCGAGGCTCTGGTCAAAGAGGCCTTGATCCCTGCCATGGATGAAGTAGGGGATCTGGTACAAAGGGGGGAATATCATATTCCGGATATGCTGGTGGCGGCTAAAGCGATGAACGCCTGCATGGCGTTGTTAAAGACGGCCCTGGCTGTCGTGGTGCTAAAACCTTCCGGGAAAATGGTAATCGGCACAGTACAGGGAGACCTGCACGACATCGGCAAGAACCTGGTTGTGACGATTCTGGAAGGCTCGGGCCTTGCCGTGATCGATCTCGGTAACGATGTCCCCCCGGATCGGTTCGTGGAGGCCATACGGCAGGAAGATCCCGATTTTGTAGGCCTATCAGCACTTCTGACCACGACTATGCTCTCCATGAGAGATACGGTAGACGCCATCGGGCAGGCCGGACTCAGGGGCCGGGTGAAAGTGATGATCGGCGGCGCGCCGGTGACCCAGGAGTTCGCCGATCAGATCGGCGCGGATTTCTACGCCCGGGACGCCACCGCCGGCAGGGAATACGCCCGCAGGACGCTGGCCGGATAGCCCGCAATCAGCTTTGTTGCGGTACAACAAGATCTCCTTTCGGATGAATATTCCGTTCTCATTCATGCCGGTGCCGTCGGTCCGGCCTGCGCCTAAGTTTAAGGCGACGAGCTGATTACCGCTTTTACCGGTGCTGCCGGCCCAATTCCAGAAACTGGAGAAAGGCCAGACACCCCGGCCAAAATCGAGACAGGCGTACCCGCCGTCAGCCTTATATTCTTCTTCTCCCAAGATGATCGACCCCTCGGCCGGCAGGCTGTGCTGTTTCGAAGTAAACTGAAAGCGGCTGTCAGACCGGGGAATAACCACATTTAGTGACTGGTGGTCGGGCGGGGTCTTAATTTTAAGTTCTGCTTCCAACCGCGTATGATTGAAATCGGGGCAGGTGACTTTTATAACGGTGGTGCCCGGATCATTAATCATGCTGATCACCAGTTTTGGATCATAATAATACCTCCAATAAGATCATCAAGGCCCAGGAGGAAAAGGAGCTGAAGTAGCCCTGGTACCCAGATTTGTAAAATGCGGTGAAGCCGCTGACCATGCTGCCGATGCCGATAACGATTAAACGAATCAGCCCCGGTACGAGAAAGCTTTTAAAAGGCGTGCCGCTTAGCATTTCTATCGGAAATCCCAGAGGACTCACCGGGTTTAAAACCGCCGCTCCCCCGCCGTAAAGCGCTCCCAGACCTACGAAAAAATGCATACCATCCAGTAACCGGCAAACTTGAAGCACTGCAGGCCAAAGGGGTTACCGATGATGGTGATGCAGACCAGCAGTCCAGCAATAAACCATAAAATCGCCACGATTAGGCCGCCGAGCAGAAACCGGAGAATGTTACCGAGTGTACTCACTTTTTTCACCGTCTCTTGTCGATCCAAGTAAATATATACCATCTGTCGCCCGGTTTAATATAGTAAAGATATCGCTTTTAACTTAATTCCGGGGGCTGGTAGTAATATGATGCAGGTGCGAAAGCTGAAAAAACAGGTGCCCGGGGAGATTATACAGGAAGGGTCCATGTTGAAAGCATCAGCAAAATGGTCGGGACGGCTTTTGATGTTATGCTCAGCGGTGATATTTTAAAAAAGTTGCATGTTACCCTGGATGTTGATGTGAGAAAGGCTACTTTTTCTGGCTGGCCTCAGGATCATCTTGGGCTGCCGTTAAAAGCTGAAATGGTTTTAGATATCCCGGTAATCGAAATTACTTTAGCGGAAAAGCCTCTGAGGCTGTTTTTTGATACCGGAGCCAGGGTTTCGTTTTTGCGCAGCGACTTAATTGAAAACTATCCTTTTGTTGCCAAAGAAAAAGATTTCTATCCGGGAATCGGTGAATTTGATGTTGATACCTACGAAGTGCCGATCAAATTAGCTGGGGTCAATATTGCTGTGAACTTTGGGAACCTGCCTAAACCTCTTGAAATGGCTTTGCTGATGGCCGGGTGTGACGGCATCCTTGGCTATGATTTTTTTCGCTATTTCAACCCGGTTTACTTTAACCTACCCGGTCGTCTGCTCAGCATTACTAAAAGGATTGTTCCAATAACGTAAACCATGATGTACTTAATCAAACCGTAAAGCAAAATATAAAGGAGAAAAAGATTATGAGTAACAAGAAAGTAAAGCTTGAACTTTCAGCCAGTCACAAGTACCTCCCCGCGTACAGCAGCTGTACTATCCACCTGATGCTAAAGATCATTCAGCCGAAGGTAATTCTTGACAACAGCCGTTTACCGCTCAATATCAGCTTTGTGCTGGATCGCTCCGGATCCATGCATGGAGCAAAACTGGATTACACTAAAAAAGCGGTGCAGTTTGCTGTCCGTAACCTTGATAGCATAGACCGGGTTTCGCTGGTTATTTTTGACAACCAGGTTGAACTGCCTATCCCCTCAACCACCGCCGAGGTCAAAGACCAGCTGGCCCAGCTGATCGAAAACATCTATGCCCGAGGCAACACCAACCTTAGCGGGGGCCTTTTAGAGGGAGTGACCCAGGTTAAAAGCGCTTATCAGAAGGAACTGGTCAACCGCGTGATTCTGCTCACCGATGGCTTGGCCAACGAAGGTATAACCAGAACCGACCAGCTGGTTAACTTGGTTAAAGAGATTTATACTGGTGGCATTGGGGTTTCCACTCTCGGTGTCGGCGATGACTTCAACGAAGATCTTCTGGTTGCAATGGCCGAAGTTGGTAACGGTAATTTTTATTATATTGAAACTCCGGATACTATACCCGAAATTTTTAAAAACGAACTCGAAGGGCTGTTAAGCGTAACCGGTCAGAATCCCTTTCTACAAATTACTCCAACTACTGAAACCAAGGTTAACGCAGTATTTGGTTATGAGCCAACCTGGAATGAAGGGGCGCTAGTCAAGCTACCGGATATCTACAACGGCGATACAAAGACGGTGCTAATTGAGCTACAGGTAAAAACCGGTGCGCCGGGCATGATACCTTTGGCCGGGATCGGGTTTAGCTATTTTGATGTTACCGCTGCATTGGCGCAGGTCACCTTCAACCTCGATGTCAGATTGGAAGCAACAACAGACGAAGAGCTGGCGAAAACGGGTATAGACCTCCGGGTTAAAAAGGAGATCGTGCTTTTCAATGCCGCCCAGGCACGAGAAGAGGCACTCCGTGAAGCTGATCGCGGCAATTACGACAATGCAAAAAATATTCTTCTGCGACAAAACAGTAAGCTGCAAAAGCTCTATGAAGAAAGCGGAGACAATGAGATCAGGTTTCAGATGCGCCAGATTAATGATGAGGCAAGCGGGCTGAGCCCAGTGCTTTATTCAAAAGCGAGTAGAAAGGTTATAAAAGATGCAAGCTACCAGGTACGTAAAAAACGGTAAAAAAATCGTTTGTAACTGCCTGGGCATCCCCCCAGCGGACCCACGATAAAATCACTGCACACTGTCGAGTTCCACCCCACAAGCTAGCGCCCGTGCCGGGCGCACCACGAGAAAAGCCCGCTGCTATGGCGGGCTTTTTGGAGCCGGCAAGAGGACTTGAACCCCCAACATGCTGATTACGATTCAGCTGCTCTACCATTTGAGCTATGCCGGCCCGTTGCAAATGTAATTATAGCGCAGATAACCGGTTGGTTCAACCGTCATCTGACACTGCTGCAATTTGATAACTAAAAAGGCGCAATCTGCCCGCTTTATTCCAGATAATTTGCCGACAATGCAAGGTAGCGCCGGTACATGCCGTCAACAAATGGTAGCTGGTCCGCACTTAGCGTTCTGATGACTTTTCCGGGCGTGCCCATCACCAACGAGCATGGTGGTATGATTGTTCCCGGGCTAACCAGGCTGCCGGCAGCTACCAGGCTGTCATGGCCGATTACTGCTCCATTCATGATCACTGCACCCATGCCGATCAGAGCCCCATCTTCGATATTGCAGCCATGCAAAATTACATTGTGCCCGATGGTAACCCTGCTGCCTATTATCGTAGGAATCCCTTCATCGACATGGACGGTGACATTATCCTGCAGGTTTGTTTCTTCGCCGATCGTGATCTGATCCAAATCCCCCCGGGCAACTGCGCCGAACCAGAAACTGCTGCGGGCGCCGATTGTTACCCGACCAATAACATAGGAGCCGGGTGATATGAAAACACCTTCGCCCAGTTCCGGAGTAAAGTTTTTGTAGGTAATGATTGGCACGATCTGTCGAACCTCCTTCGAGTGGTTACTTCCCCC
>DBBD01000130.1:0-32939 GCA_002292015.1 Firmicutes bacterium UBA993 | reverse complement strand
CACCCTTACCCTCTCCCCAATACTTGGGGAGAGGGAATTGTGACCATCCTCTAGATCTCCTCGCCCGAAAAGGGAATTGTGGCTGAATTCTTCTACAACCGCTGCAGATCAATATCGCCCCAGGCTGCTATCTTGTCGCCCACTATCAGCAGGGCGCCGGTCAGACCATCGACCTGCCGGGCAAAGGCGATCGCTTCCTGCAGGTCTTCTTCGCCTCTGACCCGGTTACCGAGAGCGGTGGCCGCCGCGTCGGCCAGAGGGGGCGAGGGGGCGAGGGCAACGGCTGCATCGGCACAGCCGAAGCTAACCGAAGGGCCTACCGTGCCGGAGGAGGTACATATTCCGAGCGGGGTATGGCCGGGATCGATCTGCAGGGCAAGCTTGCCGCTTAAAGAGGAGCTGCCGGCAAAGATGCCGACGGCAACCGGCTCGTTTACTTTGAGGAATAGATCGCCGCCATTTTCGACAATTACTTCCTCCGCCGTCTCGAGCAGGAAAAGGCCGACCTGCTCGGCCACCGTCCCGGCCACCGCCGCCATGGGGCCGACCCCGGCCTTGTTGGCAGCCCGGACCATTTCGAGAATAATTGGGGGGGCGCACGAGTCAACCAGGCAGGGCTCAAGCGCAGACTGCAGGTGGGGATTTGAAGCCAGGTACCGCTCGAGTGGACGACGTATTTTCAGCACCGCCGCTTCGGTGGCGCTCACTAAAGTTTCAGTGTAGCACTGCGGATCAACCGCAATCCACAGATCTGTCTCTTTGATCTTCACGGTGAATGAAACAAAGCGACCGCCGGCAGCTGCCCGGCGGTATATCCTGACGCTACTGCTGTTCATCTGCCGTTGGCGTTCTCCGCCAGGGCTTCCATGGCCCGGGCAGGGCAGGCCCGCAGACAGAGCTCGCAGATGATACATTTATCATCTTCAAAGCGCACGGTCATCCCGGGACGTACAAAGTTCAAAGCTCCAGTGGGGCAGATCACGGTACAGGCACCGCAGTGGGTGCAGCGCTCTTCGCTCCAGTTGATCTGCTGCTCCAGGTTGATAATTTTCAGATCCTGCTTCTTTAGCCACTGCACGGCGCGGCGATAATCAGCATCTTCGCCGCTGATCTCCATCATCAGGCGCCCTTCCTTGCGCGGGTTAATATCGGCCCGCAGGATATTAATCATCAGGTTATAGTCCTTGATCAGGTGATAGATAACCGGCTGCTCAACTATGTGGGGGGGGAAGCGTAAAACAATTTTTTGCTTGATCATTTCTAGCCCTCCTGCCCTTCGGGATCGCGATCCGGTAGCGGTTTAAGCTTTATACCCGCCTCAACCGAGGGTAGGCCGGCCGAGGGCCCCGTGAGGCTAAAGTTGCCTTTTTCGATCCAGGCTTTCAGTGTGGCGGCTATTTCCCGCGCCCCGGCATAACTGGAAAGTGAAGCAGTCGGCAGCTGTTTGCCCTGAACCATAATAGTGCCGCTTCTCAACGCGGCATAACTGACATGGCCCAGGTTGTCGCTCTCGCGGTTAGGATAGGCGCTGGAGTAATCAACAATCGGGGCCTCCAAATCGGCGTCGCTCACGGCGCAATAGCCCATGATCTCTTCGTTTAAAATCGGGATCGGCACCCCTAAGCCAACTTGCAGGGTTACTCCGTAACCTAAGTAACTTAAGCCCCTTAGCCAGCGGGGCTGCATCTGCTTTAGATCACCGATCAAGGCCAGCGTCGCGCCGGGGTACCTGGGATTGCCGTTTTCAAGGCGTTCGGCGGAGGGATTGTGCTGGGTGCCGTGCCAGGCTACGTAACCGATACCGCCGCCAAGGAAAATGCGGGTGCCGATGCCGATCGTTTTCAGTAGGGGATCGTTAAAAAGCGGGCTGAGTTGGCCGGCAGAGCTGTAGTTGGCATTACCCAGGTTTGGCTTGAGCACACCCATGTAGGTATAGATCGTCTTAGGACCGAGGTTAACGGCCACGTTGTAATTCTGGTAAGCGTTTCGCGGGTTGTAGAGAATAGCTTCGTTGATTTCGTCGAGATTAAAAAGGGTTGCATATTTTTTACGGGGGTAACAGTCTGTACCGTAGGACCTTGCTTCCAAATGAATATCTTTGCCGGCTGCCAGGTCTTCGATCACGTGCCCGCCGCCGTAACTGAAGTCGCCGGGATAACTACGGTTCGCGGGATCGTTTTTCGGCAGGGCGGTAGCCCCGATGTAGAGATCTACGGCAGCAATACCACTGTAAGCCTCGACGCCGTTTAAAGTTACCTCGTTCATTTTGATCCGGGGCTTGGAATGGCCGACGTTTAAGAAGACACCGGAGGAACACATCGGGCCGAAGGTACCAGTGGTGACAACGTCAACTTCACGGGTTGCCTGATCAATACCTTTTTCTTTTACAATTTCGATTATTTCTTCGGCCGTGAAGACCACTGCTTTTCCGGACCTGATTTTGTCATTGATTTCTTCTATGGTGCGGTTAACTTTCAACTGGTCGCCTCCTTTGTAAGTCACCCCTTTCCCGACCCTCACCTTCAAGGGGGTAGGAGGTTTTATCTTCCATGATTACAATTAATTACCTTCTTGCCAGTAATTTCTGAGCTTATTTGGAAGCGATCAGCACCGCCAGATCGACGACGCGACAGGAGTAAGCCCACTCGTTATCGTACCAGCCCAGTACCCGGGCCATATTGCCGCCGATCACCATGGTGGATAGGCCATCGACCACCGCTGAGTAGTGGTTACCTTTAAAGTCGGAGGATACCAGCGGTTCAGTGCTGTACGCAATATATTTTGAACCGGAAGCCGCTTTTTGCAAGGCTTCGTTTACCGCCTCCTTAGTTACATCTTTTTCCAGGATAACAACAAAGTCGACCAGCGATACGGTCGGGGTCGGCACTCTGATCGCCAGGCCGTCAATTTTACCTTTCAGCTCCGGGATTACTTCGCCGACAGTTTTTGCCGCCCCGGTGGAGGAAGGAATCATCGATAACGCTGCCGCCCTGGCCCGCCTTAAGTCGGAATGGGGAAAATCGAGCAGCTGCTGGTCGTTGGTATAGGCGTGGGTGGTATTCATCAGCCCTTTAACAATACCAAAATTTTCATGCAGCGCCTTGGCAATCGGGGCCAGGGCGTTGGTGGTGCAGGAAGCGTTGGAGATGATTATGTGCTTGGCCGGATCGTAGAGATGTTCGTTTACGCCAAGAACTACCACGAGATCCGCCTCCCCAGGCGCAGTGATAATTACGCGCCCGGCTCCGGCACTCAGGTGGGCCGAAGCTTTAGCCTTGGTGCGGAAGATGCCGGTAGATTCCACGACCAGGTCAACCCCTGCTTTGTTCCAGGGTATTTTCGCAGGCTCGCGCTCCGAGGTAACTTGGATTCTCTCTCCGTTGATGATAAAGCCGGCGTCGTCTCCTTTAATGTCGGCGTCAAGAACACCATAAGTGGAATCATATTTTAGCAGATGGGCAAGGGTAACATTGTCGGACAGGTCGTTGACCGCCACTACTTTAACCGAATCCTGTTCCATTGAGGCTCGCATAGTCAGCCTGCCGACGCGACCGAAACCATTAATCCCAATTCTCAACATAGTTTTACCTCCCTTTTTTCGTGCAGTCTTTCTTAATATTATACCTTATTGCCCTTTGTTGACAAAGATCGGGTTCGAGTAGATCCAAGGTCGGGCGCGGCCAAAAAGCGGCTGATGAAAGACCTCCAGGCGGTAAATTCCAGGCTGCAGCACCGGATACCGGAGCTCTTTACCGCTGCAGGTATAGATCACCCGACCATCTCTCACCAGCCGGAAGAAGGCTCTTTTTACCGGAATTCCGCCCTCAAGTATAATGCCCGGGGCGAAAGTGAGCGTTGAACCCATTAAGTAACGCTGCCGACGGGAGAGTGCATAGAAAGTGAAGTCGCTGCCGGCGGCCAGGCTGTCAAAGGAGATATAACAGCGTCCATCATTTATGGCGCTTAATATTTGAGCCTTAGCTGCCAAAAAATCTTTAGCCAGCTCCTCCTCTAACAGCAAGTGGGTGTTGATCGCGCTAAATGTATGACTGTAGCTGAAGATCTCCAGGGACAGAAAGCCTAACCGAAAAATAAAAGCATGGGCATCACTGCCGCCGATGCCAACCACCCGATAACCGGCCTTGTTGTAACAATCCCATAGCTGCAGAATTTCAGGTGGAGGTGAATCCATTGCTCCCTTGCGGTCGAGAAAGAAGTAATAAATGGCCCGCAGAAGTGAAGAATGGCGTCCCCGCCATTGTGAAGTATAATTCCAGATTTCAATCCCGGTAAAACCAAAAACCGGCCAGTGACACCAGGGGTAAGCCTTGCCTTTTTCAATATACAGGGAACCTTTTTCAAAGGGATGGGCAATGAACCCTAAGCCGCCGGCCTCACGAACCTGATCGATAACTGCCTGCGGGTTTTCCGGATCCGGAGCAACTGTCTGTTTTAGCCCCAGCGCCAGGTAATGGCTGTGCGGTCGGTTGATCTCGACGCCGACCAGCAGCGCCACCTGTCCGTAGTAGCCTTCAAGCGACCGGCCCTCCATTGTTTCATGGTCGGTCACGATCACATAGCTTAGCGCATTTGCGGCTGCAGCAGCGGCGATCTGCTTGAAATCACCACTACCATCAGAATAGAGGCTGTGAATATGGATATTTCCGGCATAGGTATATAATGGTTTGTGGTAATCCTGTTCAGGCATCATCCGAAAACGGGCCGTTATTTAACCTACATTTTGGCCCTAACCACGTCCTTGATCTTCATCAGCCTGGTCAATGCTCCGCGTTCGTTTTCATCGAGCTTCATACTAATATACTTGAGCGTCTCGGCCAGCTTCGGAATCAAAACGTACTCGAGGGCGTTAACCCGGCGGCGGGTTTTCTCAATCTCTTCAGCCAGCAGTTGAACCGCTTTTTCGACCTCGGCCAGCTCCATCAGGCGGGAGAGCACCGCCGACAGGGTTTCTATCGAAGAGTCTAGCTCTGCGGTCGTTTCAACAAAACCGTACGGGTAGATGCTGCTCTCCTCCCCCTGGGTCGACTCTTCTTCGACCCAAGTAAATTTAGGAGCGTAAACGCTCATTATATTCTGCTTATGGATCTCTAAGCAGAGCTTCTTCGTAGGGTACATCAATGCCTCCTCAAGGATTACTGAAGGCATTACAGCCCGGGCTAACAAAAACTGAGCAAAAGCGCCGGAAAGTTCTTTTTCAATCTCCTCGCGCAGCTCCTTGTTTTTTCGCACCAAAATCAGAAACTGGCGGATCAGTTCGTCACGTTTATCCTTCAGCAATTTATGACCCCGCTCCGCCATTTTTAAGCGTTTTTTCAGGCGGTTTAGCTCCATGCGGGTAGGGTTAACCCGAACTTCCATGACCTAAACCTCCTCCGGTGCGGGCAGGTATTTATTAAGGTACTCGTCGCGCACTCGTTTTAGCTCGGGACGTGGCAGCAACGCCAAAAGCTCCCAGCCGAGCTGCAGGGTCTCTTCAATGCTACGGTCCTCTTCTTCACCCTGCGACACATAGCGACCTTCAAACTGATCGGCAAAACGCGAAAACTTTTTATCGGCCTCAGATAGGGCCGCTTCGCCTAAAATAGCAGCCAGCTCCTTGGCTTCTTTGCCGCGGGCGTAAGCTGCGTAAAGCTGGTTCATAGTATCGGCGTGATCCTCACGTGTCTTTCCTTTACCGATCCCCTTATCTTTCAGACGGGAAAGGGACGGCAGCACATCGACCGGGGGATACATACCCTTGCGATGCAGCTCCTGGCTTAAAATGATCTGCCCTTCGGTAATATAACCGGTTAGGTCGGGGATAGGGTGAGTTTTATCGTTTTCCGGCATGCTTAAGATCGGCAGCTGAGTAATGGAGCCGATCCGCCCCTGAATCCTGCCCGCCCGCTCATAGATAGTAGAGAGATCGGTATAGAGGTAGCCGGGGTAACCCCGTCGGCCGGGCACTTCTTTACGGGCGGCAGAGATTTCCCGCAGCGCCTCGGCATAGTTGGTCAGGTCGGTTAAAATAACCAAAACGTGCATATCCTTCTCGTAAGCTAAGTATTCGGCAGCAGTCAACGCCATCCGCGGGGTGGCAATTCTCTCGATCGCCGGGTCGTCGGCAAGGTTGATAAACAGGATCGCTCTTTCGATTGCTCCGGTTTTGCGAAAATCACCGATGAAGTAATCGGCCTCTTCGAAGGTAATGCCCATTGCCGCAAAAACAACGGCAAAGTTCGATTCTGTACCGAGCACTTTCGCCTGGCGGGCGATCTGCGCCGCCAGTTTGGAGTGGGGCAGGCCGGAACTAGAAAATATAGGCAGCTTCTGGCCCCGTACCATGGTGTTCATGCCGTCGATGGCCGAAACACCGGTTTGAATAAACTCGGAAGGGTAATCGCGGGCGTAAGGATTAATTGGAAAGCCGTTAATATCAAGTCGCTTTTCCGGGATAATCTTCGGCCCCTGATCACGAGGCTGCCCCAGGCCGCTGAAAACACGTCCAAGCATATCCATGGAAACAGGGAGCTCAACCGACTTGCCCAGAAAGCGGACTTTGGCTTTACTGACATTAAGACCAGTTGAACCTTCAAAAACCTGAACCAGCGCCCGGTCGCGGTCGACTTCGAGCACCTGGCCGCGGCGTACATCCCCCCCCGGCATTTCTATCTCGGTCAGTTCACCATATTTGATACCTTCTACTTTTTCCACCAGCATCAGCGGGCCGGCTATATCAACAACTGTTTTATATTCTTTAAGCATCTTCTTCTCCTCCATCGCCGGCGATCGCAGCAATCTGTTCTTTTATATCCTGCTCAATCGAGTCAAGGTCTTTGAGATCGGCTTCAGGAACATAACGGGCCCGGGCGATTCGATCGCGGACCGGCAGGGAAAAGAGCCGATCAAGGTCAAGATCAAGTTCTCCTTTTTCAACCAAAGCGCCGGCCTGGTGGTGAAAGCTTAAAATCAGCTCGAGCATACGGAACTGCTTGTTCAGCGAGCTGTAGGTGTCGACCTCGTGCATGGCGTTCTGGTGGAGAAAGTCTTCGCGTAAGGACTTGGCCGTTTCGAGAATTAACCTTTCCCTGGCTGATAAGGCATCGACGCCGACCAAGCGCACGATCTCTTCCAGTTCGGCTTCTTCCTGCAGCAGGCGCATCGCTTCACGACGCATCTGGTTCCACTGCGCACCGACTGCCTCGCGGAAGTAATCCGCGACATTATCCAGGTAAAGCGAGTAGCTAAGCAGCCAGTTGATAGCCGGGAAATGGCGCCGGTAAGCGAGGGAAGCATCCAAGCCCCAGAACACTTTAACAATCCTCAAGGTGGCCTGTGATACAGGCTCGGATAAGTCACCGCCGGGAGGCGATACAGCCCCGACCACGGTCAGCGCACCTTCCTTATGATCGCTGCCAAGACAGATTGTCCGTCCCGAACGTTCATAAAAATCGGCCAGGCGGGATCCGAGGTACGCCGGGTAGCCTTCCTCACCAGGCATTTCTTCGAGGCGGCCTGACATTTCACGCAAAGCCTCAGCCCAGCGGGAGGTCGAATCGGCCATCACGGCCACGCTGTAACCCATATCGCGAAAATATTCGGCGATCGTAATCCCGGTGTAGATGGAAGCTTCACGCGCCGCCACCGGCATATTCGAGGTATTGGCTATCAGCACCGTTCTTTTCATCAGCGGCTCTCCCGTTTTGGGGTCTTTGAGCTCCGGGAACTCCAGCAATACATCGGTCATCTCGTTGCCTCGCTCACCGCAGCCGATGTAAACCACGATTTCCGCATCAGCCCACTTGGCCAGCTGATGTTGGGTGACCGTCTTGCCACTGCCGAAGGGTCCGGGTATACAGGCAGTCCCACCCTTCGCTATTGGGAAAAAGGCATCAATAATTCGCTGGCCGGTGATCATTGGGATCTGCGGCCCCAGCTTCTCCTTATACGGTCGTCCTTTACGGATTGGCCAGCGCTGCATCATGGTCAGGTCAATTATGCCGTCAGCGGTCTCAAGGCGGGCTACAACATCGGTTACCGTAGCATCGCCGCTGTTGATCTCCGTTATGGTGCCGGGCAAACAAGTCGGCGGTACCATGATCCGGTGCTCGATTAGGGTTGTCTCCTGAACAGTGCCGATAATATCCCCCGGTTTTACCCGGTCGCCTTCTTTTACAATGGGCGCAAAAGCCCACTTGCGCTCTCGATCCAGGGGATTAACCTCAACCCCCCGGGTAATGTAGTCGCCAACCTGTTTGCGGATCACATCTAGGGGGCGTTGCACACCGTCAAAGATCGCTTCTACCAGGCCGGGGCCAAGCTCAACGCTCAGTGGATCGCCTGTAGTATAAACCGGTTCGCCCGGGCCAAGACCGCTGGTTTCTTCGTAGACCTGGATCGAGGCCCGATCGCCGTGCAATTCGATTATCTCTCCCAGCAACCGAGCTTCACTGACCCTGACCATATCGTACATCCGGGCGTCGCCCATGTGATCTGCCACAACCAAGGGGCCGGACACTTTTATAATCCTGCCAACGTCCAAGTCATCAACCTTCTTTCCTAAAAAGAATATCTGCACCGATCGCTTTTTCGACGTTTTGCTTAATCTGATCCATACCGATACCCAGCGTTCCTTTGCTGTTGGGAATCAACACAACGGCCGGAAGGAAACGCTTGTTCAGTTCATCGAGCACGCTATGCAGTTCGCTGGCCAGCTCCTCGGTTATAAAGATAACCCCATATTCATCGCTAACCAACTTCTTGAGCGTTTTAAGCGCATCTTCACTTTCCGTGGCCGGGAAAGTGTCAACACCAATTGTCTTAAAGCCAAGTATGGAATCTTTATCGCCAATTACGGCAATTTTATAGGTAGCCATCGCGTAGTCGCTCCCTAATCGCTTCAGCAGGCAATTTATTTATCTTGCCGACCAAAATTAAGCGAATATTATTTATTTCCATCTCTTTCGCCCAAAGGTAGCCAATCAGCGGTTCGGGGCCAAAAGGGGTCCACTTGCTTCTTTTCAGGTAAGCGCTGATGAAGTCGTCGGAGAGTTTCTCAAGCCGGGCAGCGCTGCCCCGCTCGATCCAATCACGCACTCCCTCAGCTATCAAATCAGCGTAGTCGGTCATAGCAAGAGAAGTGATCAATGCTTCCAGCGGTTCATCGACCAGAAGTATAAACCGTTCCGGGGTAAGCCGGCCGCCGAGCAACAGCACTTTGCGTAAAAAGTCACGGTCAAATCTCATCCGTTTGACCCTGATTAGCGATTTTAGGTTGATGAGGTCGATCTGCCTGGTAAAGAGCCCGGTTAAAAACTCTGATTTCAACCTGGCTGTTTCAGCCAGCAGGCGGCTGTAAAGAGCCTGATCGAAGGCAATATCGATCATTTGTGGATTGCGGTTTAGCAGAAACTCCTCGCTAATCTTCTCTGACGCCTTGCGCAACTGCTCCGGAAGATCCCGAAAATCATCCTCATTCACCGCATACTGCAAGTTTTCGTGATCCAGCGTTCCGGCATCGATTAAAAGATCGCTTTTCAGGCCTAAATACTTTTCTTTAAATAATACCTTCAGGTTGTGCACATCATAGCGCAGTGCCAGGATAGCGATCTGATCCGGAGCGGGGCTTATTCTAAGAACCGTTTTAAAAACATTTTTCAGTTCCGCTGCCAAAAGCTGCTCAAAATCATACAGATCGGCTAACTCGCCGACAGCACCGGCGTAGTCCGACTCAGCTAAAACCTTCAGGGCCTCATCAGCGGTGGCGGCTTCGATCATTCTTTCCAGGCGGCCACGGTCTAGCAGCCGGGTTTCAAGCGCCCTGACGCGACCAACAGCATAAGCGTAGACTGTCTGGTCTGAAATTACCATCTTAAAGTTGATCTCCTTTCCCGCAGGAAAGTCTGTTCCGGTTATTTAAAGAGCACCGAGGCTACTTCCGGCTCCAGCTCATCTCGTAACATTTTAAACAGTGATTCAAAGGTACAGTTTATCTCAACCCCTTCAGCAAGTAACACAAAACCCCCGCGGATTTCACGCGGTTCTGTAGACGGGGCCAGATTGCCTTCTTTGCCTTTCTTTTTTAACAATTCGTTTAATTCTTTCCAAAAGACAGCCGGAATCCGTTTTTGATCGGCTGCCGATAAAACAACTTCTTCCCTGCCACTAATCACGCTTTCCAGTAGCATCCTCTGCATCAGCGCCAGGTAGTCCTGATCGTCAGAAGCCAATAGTTCGTCGAGGCTGCGGTCAAATACGGCGGCAATCAGATCCTGCTTGGCAGCCAGGACCTCTTTGCGGGCCTCAAGTTCAGCAATGCCCAGAATGCGGCGCCTGCTCTCTACCGCCTCCTTGCGGGCTTGCTCAACAATCTTCTCAGCCTGGCGGGAGGCGCTTTCTTTGGCTGCCTTGTCAAGTTCTGCGGTTTTATCGCTAACTTCAGCCATAATCGCTCTGGATTTTGCTTCAGCATCTTCAAGGATTCGGCTGATGATCCGCTCTGCTCCCTCTTTCATGCCACTCACTCCTTCCTATACAGGAATACCAAAGAGCAGCATGATTGAGGCCAGCAAAGCCAGCACTGCATAAGTTTCAACCATAACCGCATAAACAATGCCTTTACCAAGTTCTTCCGGTCTTTTGGCCACCAAACCGACCGCAGCAGCTGAGACGCGTCCCTGGTAAACAGCGGAGAGCAACCCGACAATGGCGATGGGAACCGAGGCCATTAAGAAAGCGTAGCCATTAGCAACACTAAGCGGCAAGAGCTCCCCACCGATGATGCCCACTCTCTGCATAATAATAAAGCCGGTCAGTAGTCCGTAAATCCCCTGGGTGCCAGGCAGTGCCTGCAGGAGCAGGGTCTGACCAAATTTGTCGGGATCCTCGGTAACCAAGCCGGCTGCGCTCTGACCGACAATTCCAACCCCGATCGCCGATCCGATACCGGCCAGGCCGACTGCCAGGGCAGCGCCCAGAAGCGCTATCTGTATTCCATCCATCTTTAAATGCCTCCCTTTTTCGTCTTAAAAATAGTCCGATTTGCTATCAGATGAATTTCTGAAGCGAATTATGCACAAATATCATAATGCTTCATCAGCCTCAACCACATCAATATAACTGTTCTTGATGCCAAAGGGCTGAAAACTTCGACCGCCCCCTTCAAAGAACTTGCCGAAAAACTCAATGTATTGCAGACGGCTGGTGTGCACGTAAGAGCCCAAAGTGCTAATAATAATGTTAAAGAGGTGACCACCAAAGAGGACTAGTACCATAAAAACAGTTCCCACGGTACTACCGGCGATCATTCCGCCCATCGAATTAATAGCGGCCGCAATAACCCCGGTGGCTAATCCAAGAGCCAGCAGACGCGAGTAAGAAAGGACATCGCTTAAGTAGCCAGTAATATTGTAGAGGCTTAGCAAACCGCTAAAAAACTTCTTAACAACACCCTGTTGCGAGCGCCCCTGGGTTAAAATCAGGCCGGCCGCCCCACCGAGGGCCAGATAGCGGCCAATCCCGGAAAAATCCGGCAGCAGCAACATGATCAGGCCGTTTAGAAAAATAAACCAGAAACCCTGGTCAAAAAGAGCACTAAAGGGGTGCCCGGCTTTGATATTGCGATAAGCTTGCATCCCCATGCCGAAGTAGATATGAACCAAGCCAATGGCAAAACAGTAAAAGAGCATACGCATCGGGTCCTCTAACGGGTTGAACCAGAGGGCCGGCAATTTAAGCAGGTCGCCAAAGTAGCTGCCAAGCAGGACGCCGAAGACTATAGCAGAGATCCCACCATAGAAAAGCAGCTGAAGCAGCTGTTTACCCATGCCGCCAAGTTTCAGTTTACGCAACATGAAGAGGGCAATCAGGGATAAAACAAGACCATAACCGGCGTCCGAGAGACAGATCCCGAAGAAGACGAAAAAAAACGGCGCAAGATAAGGGGTAGGATCAATCTCGCTCTTACGCGGAGTGCTGTATAACTTGGTGACTACCTCGTAGGCATCAGCCGGACCCTTATTGTGCAAAAGGACCGGCACTTCCTCGCGCGGCAGCGGGTCCCGGGATACGACAATTGCCGTACCAGTTTTGGCTGCCATCGTATATTCAAGATCAGCCACCACCGGCGCAGGTACCCAGCCCTCAAGCAGAAAGCTGTTATCTGTCCGGGCCAGGTTTGAGACCGCATCGAGCTTTCTATACTCATTATCAGCATAATCGTAACAGGCCATCAGCAGTAGTCGGTACTTCAAAAGGTCTTCAAGCTTATTTAATGCAGCAGCACGTTTCTGTTCCAGATTTTCGAGTTTCTTTTGCAGATCGTCAATATTATTTTTTGCTGTTCCGGTAAAACCGGGAAAAGCTGCAGCAGTTACCGCCTTCTCTTTGAATATTTCCAAAACCTGCTGATAGTCTTCTGCAAGACAGGTGAAGAAAAAGTACAAATGCTCGTTATCACCGGAAATTACCTCCAGGTAAGCATTCGGAATTTCTTTCTCTAACTTACCTTTTACATATTCAAGATGGTCATTGGCAATAATCTGCAGCCTCATAACCGCAAAAGGTCCGTCTTTAGTCTCTTCCAGAGGCACTTCTAAGTTTTTCCAGGGAGCCATTTCGGAAATCAGGTTTGTGTATTGAGTCTCTTCATTGCGAATTTGAACCAGTTCATCATCAATCTGACGGCAGGATTCGTAGAGCTCCTTAACCTGCCCGATATCTTCGATGTAAGCGCCATATTGTGCACGGGTCAGCTCCATCTTGGCCCCGGTAAACTGCTGTAAAAAACTTTTACGCATCGGAAAATTGCGCTGTAAAAAATCAAGACAGTAGCGAATCATCGAAAGCCGGTTATCAAAATCAGAGGCTGATTCTGTCGGGTGTTCCGGTTCGAGCAGAGCTTCGAATTCATCCCAGGTGCTGCCGGTTTTTATGTCAGCTATTTGCATGGTGCCCAGCTTTTGAAGCAGATCAAATA
The DNA here is from genome assembly GCA_002292015.1 of Firmicutes bacterium UBA993. GTDB lineage: Bacteria > Bacillota > Dethiobacteria > DTU022 > DTU022 > UBA993. The sequence continues at coordinate 19,963 of DBBD01000130.1, read as the reverse complement.
CTAGTTCTTTTTCATTGCGGTGTCCGAGCAGAAAAACCTTTTTCATTTCAATGATCGGCATCAGATTTCACTACCTTTTCTTTCATCAGTGCTACTGCTTCCGGAAGGTGTCCGTTTGCCTCTGCCGTTAAACTGGCGATTGCCGCTTTCAGCTTTTCGCGCAGGGTTACCGCTTCTGCTTCAGCCTCTTCTTTTGCCGCATATAGCAGCACTCTTGCCTCTTCTTCTGCCGCCGCGATCACTTTTTGTTTTATTTCTGCAGCACTCTCTTCCGCTTTTCTTAAAAGCTGCCGTGCTTCCTGCTGCGTATCGCGAATAATCTTCTCCGCTTTGCTCTCTGCTTCTTTTATGGCTTTGACCAGCTCGATAGTCAATAGCATCACCACCTGTCAGTTGTTAGAAAATATAATATCGATAAGCCGTCGATTTGGCACATTATATAAGTATACACCGCAGATCATAACACACGTGAGAATAATTATACAATAGTTTCATTATACAATAGTTTTTATCTTAAGACCAGCTTCAGCAAACAAGTTTTTAGCCAGTTCATCAGGGTAGTTCTGGGTTAGCACCATTGACCTAACCCCGGCATTAATCAACATCTTAGCACAGACGGCACAAGGGTAGTGCGTACAGTAGAGAACCGCGCCGTTAATAGCCACCCCGTGCACGGCCGCCTGAATAATAGAATTCTGCTCTGCATGTAAGCCGCGGCATAGTTCATGCCTCTCGCCTGATGGGACGTTAAGCTGCTCCCGCAGGCAGCCAATTTCGCCACAGTGTCTGAGCCCGGCAGGTGCGCCGTTATAACCGGTGGAAAGGATTCGTTTGTTTAACACTAGCAGCGCCCCCACCCGTCGGCGCAGGCAGGTGGAGCGTTTGGCAACCACCGTTGCGATCTCCATAAAATAGCGGTCCCAGCCCGGCCTTTGCATGATCTGCCTCCTGTTTATGCGATTAGGCTGTTCCAAAGAGACGATCTCCCGCGTCTCCTAAGCCCGGTATGATATAGGCGTTTTCGTTTAGCTTTTCGTCTAGGGCGCCTAAATAGATCTTCAGATCCGGGTGGCTGCTGGTAATCTTCTTAATTCCTTCGGGAGCGGCAATCAGGCTGAGTAGTTTAAGTTTTTTAACTCCCGCCTTTTTAAGCATGTCAACAGCGTAACTAGCCGAACCTCCTGTAGCCAGCATTGGCTCAAGTAGGAAGCAATCGAACTCATCTATATCAGGAGGTAAGTTGCAGTAATATTCAACCGGAACTAGAGTATCGTGATCGCGATAGAGTCCGATATGACCGGCACGGGCGTAGGGGAAAAGCCTTAAGGCACCTGATACCATACCAAGTCCGGCCCGCAGGACTGCAACAAAAACCGGGTTAGGGTTTTTGACCACCACGCCTTTAGCCGCCGCCACGGGAGTGACTATGTCAGTCTCAATGATCTCCATATCCCTGGAAGCTTCATAAATTAAAAGCGCGGTAATCTCTTCTACCAGATCGCGAAACTGCCAGTTTTCGGTTTCCTTCTTCCGACAGAGGGTCAGCTTGTGCTGAACCAGCGGATGATTGACAACAACCACATTTTCCACAAACTCATCTCCTTGTTTATCGTTTAGCAAACAGGAAAATCCCTGCAGAGCTGCTCTACCTCCCTTCCTGTCTTCTCTAGATAAACCGTATCATTTTTATTATCGATTACACTGGCGATGATTGCAGCAATTTTCTCCATCTCTTCCGGCCCCATGCCGCGCGAAGTAAGGGTTGGTGTCCCCAGCCTGATTCCGCTGGGATCATTAGCCCCTTTCGGATCGTAGGGAATCACATTCTTGTTGGCAGTTATATGAACTTCCTCAAGCAGTCGTTCAGCCTCATTCCCGCTAATCTTTTTTCGGCGCAAATCAACTAATATCAGGTGGGTGTCAGTTCCGCCAGTGACCAGGTCAAACCCCTGATCTGAAAGGGAAATCGCCAGTTTCTCGGCGTTTCTCAAAACAGCTTTCTGGTAGGCGACAAATTCCGGCTGAAGAGCTTCCCTAAAAGCAACGGCCTTAGCGGCAATTATATGCATCAAGGGTCCGCCCTGCAGGCCGGGAAATACTGCTTTATCGATCAGTGAGGCGTACGCTTCACGAGTTAAGATCAGCCCTCCGCGCGGTCCGCGAAAAGTTTTATGAGTGGTAGCGGTGATAATATCAGCGAATCCAACCGGGCTGGGGTGAACCCTGGCGGCGATCAGCCCGGCAGTATGGGCCATATCAACCATGAACAGAGCACTGACTTCATCGGCAATAGCTTTGAATCCTGCAAAATCGATCTGCCTGGGATAAGAACTGGCACCGGCTATGATCAGTTTGGGCCTGACCTGAAGCGCCCTGCCTCTGACCTGCTCCAGATCGATCATATTTGTAATACGGTCGACACCATAACTATGGGCATTGTAGTAGCGGCCGGAAATATTTACTTTACTGCCATGCGTTAGGTGGCCACCATGGCACAAATCCATACCCAGCAGGCAGTCGCCCGGCTCCAGCAAAGCCAGGTAGACCGCCATATTGGCAGATGTCCCGGAATGGGGCTGCACATTAACATGTTCTGCTCCATAAATTTCTATTGCCCGGCGGCGAGCCAACTCTTCCACTTTATCAACATTGATACAGCCACCGTAGTAGCGGGCACCCGGGTAACCTTCGGCATATTTGTTGGTAAGCACCGAGCCCTGAGCTTCAAGCACTGCGCGGCTGACATAGTTTTCCGAGGCAATCATAATCAGGTTGTCCTGCTGGCGTTTTTGTTCGGCTTCTATCACTGCGGCAATTTCCGGATCTGTCTGCAAAAGTGACTTGTAGCTGGTTGCTCCCACAGCGTGGCTCATTATTTTGACCATCTCCATCCTGTTGTAACATTTAAAATTTACTATAAGTGATCTTTTTAAGCACCCGCTGTCCGTCCGACGGCATAGTTGCTAAACCTGGTAATGATTAAGCTGTTCAATCTTACCAAGACGCCTCTCATGCCTTCCCCCGGCAAAGTCAGTGCTGATAAAAATGCTGACAATTGCTTCGGCCAGGCCGGGACCAATAACTCTTGAGCCCATGGTCAGCACGTTGGCATTGTTATGTTCGCGAGCCAAACGGGCGGAATAGGGTTCACTGCAGAGAGCCGCCCTGATTCCCCGGTGCTTGTTGGCCACGATGGACATGCCAATCCCGGTACCGCAGATCAAAATCCCAAAAGTATGCACACCTGACTTAACAGCCTGTGCAACCCGGGCGGCCTGATCGGGATAGTCAGAACTCTCTTCGTTAAAAACACCGTAGTCTTTATAAGTAATTCCTGAGGATTTCAGGTAACTGATGACCTGCTCTTTTAGCTGATAACCGGCGTGATCGCTGCCGAGGGCAATGAGCATTTGTTCAACCTTCTTCGATTTTAGTTATTAATTTCTTTAGAGCGCTGCGGATTTCCTCTAAAACGATACGATATTTTTTAGGGTTATTACCAAAGGGATCTTCAATATCCAAAGGCAAAAGTCCGCTGTAACTTGTCAGCAGGTAAGCCCTGGATGAAACTTCCGGAAAGCGAAGCATCAACTGCTGTAATTGATCCGCAGTCATGGTCAGGATTAGATCTGCATCCTGGACCAGGTCTTTATCGATCTGCCTAGCCTGACGTTTTGCATCGTGTGGGATTTGTTCTTCCCGCAGCAGCATGACAACATTTTCGGCAATTTTTGCTCCGGGATAAGCAACAAGACCCGCCGATGTCACATCTACCTGGTAGCTGAGCTCTTTTGATTCAAGTTCATAGCGCATCAGCGCTTCAGCCAAAGGACTGCGGCAGGTGTTTCCGGTGCAAACAAAGAGAATTTTAAGCAAATACGACCTCCTAAAGCTATACTCTCAAAACCCGGGTAGCCGCTTTCCGCAGTCGATTTCTAACAGCCAAACCGAGACCCGAACTTATAGTGTCTGCAGCCAGAATTAAATCTACTCCTCTGGCATCAAGCGTGCGCATAGAGCGGTATAAGGCGGCCGCTAATCTCTCGGGAGCGGTGTTTTTACTCTGTTTCCCACCAGAAGTAGTATTCAATATCCCTACCTGCAAACCCTGCTTCCCGTAAAAGAGGGAAAGAATTTTAATAAATAGCTGCTGCCTGCGGGGGAAACCGGTAACCAGGATCAAGGGCGCCCGGGGAGAGTAGTGCCTGTATTTCATGCCCGGGGAGCTTGGTTTATCTGCCATAAACTTACTACCGGCCACGTGAACAGAACAGTTAAGCGCTGTTTCGAGATCTTCACGCGACAAGCCTCCCGGCCTCAGTATTACCGGCTGCTCACCGCTTAAGTCAAGCACTGTTGACTCAATACCAATACGACAATCCTGCCCGATGATTACGGCATCAATACGACCGCAAAGATCTGCAATCACATGTCTGTACGTTGTCGGGCTGGGTCGCCCGGCCAAATTAGCGCTGGGAGCCGCTATCGGAGCACCGACAGCTCTGATCAATTGCTGCGCTAACGGGTGGTCAGGCATCCTTACAGCAACTGTCATTAGGCCGGCGCTAACCTCAGGCACAACTACCTCCGCACGCCGCAAAACCAGGCTTAAGGGTCCCGGCCAGAAACAGCGGGCCAGATAGGGGGCTTCAGGCGGAAGATCAGCAGCCACTTCGTAAAGATGCTTTATACTACTTATATGAACTATCAGGGGATTGTCAACTGGACGTCCTTTGGCAATAAATATTTTGTTAACAGCTTCCTGACTGGTGGCAATCGCCCCAAGGCCATAGACTGTTTCGGTTGGAAACGCAACAAGACCGCCTTTTCTCAATATCGCGGCGGCCTTTTCAATCGATTGCGGGCTACCATCCAAAAGGAGAGTGCCTTTAACTTTTTTTGTCCTGATAGACATCCGTTTACCTCTTCCGACCGGCTACTCTTTTGGGGCCAGTTGCGCAACATGCACGGCATATTCGGCAACCCGTTCCAAGTTGCCAATTAGAACAAAGTAGATCACTACAGCCTAAGAAAAACCTTCGGCCTGTTTTTTGTATAGCGGAAGTCATGTTCCCGATACCATCAGGGACAAGCCCCCACCCGCCGAGAGTGCTAAAAATAAATTCCGGTTTACTGATTAAACCAGCATTGGATACCCCAACAACTCTCGTGTTTACTCATTATAAATTATAGAGCACTGCCCCCGTTATTTCAATTTTTACTACCCGGTAATCTTTTCTTATGATTGCGATTCGGGCTTCTGTTAACGATAAATGACATTAAGGTGTGACTATCTCTGTGTGTGCTATAATCTTTTCAAATAACCCGGGAGGTGGCATGATGCCTGATTTGATTCGGTTCGGTATATCAATGGAAAAGAGACTTCTGGATAGGCTGGATAAGGAAATAGTAAAGCGTGGATTTCCAAACCGCTCCGAAGCAATCAGGGATATGATTCGCAACCAGCTGGTGGAAATAGACTGGTCTCGTGATGAAGAAGAAGTGGCTGGAACAATAACGATTATCTACAACCACCATGTTCGCGGGTTAAGCGATCTGCTGCTTGAAGTGCAGCACGAACATCATGATCTTATTGTTTCGGTGATGCATGTTCATTTGGAGCATGAACACTGTCTCGAAGTGATGGTGATCAAGGGTCCGGCAGGCGAAGCAAAGCAGTTGGCCAACCGCCTGATTGGGGTTAAAGGTGTCAAGCACGGCAAACTGACAATCACTTCCACCGGCAAAGAGTTGAATTGAAAGAGCTGCTCATATAAGCAACTTTTTAAGCAATCATATCAAGCCGAGGATAACACGGGGGTGGTTAGCCAGATCACGGCGACATCCAATCATCCTGAAAAGGCTGCTTTCTATAAACAGTTTACTAACCGCCTGATTCTGAGTTGAACCGATTTCCACCACCACCAAGGCCGGTGACACAATATAGGCAGGTAGTTTTTTCATGATTGCCCGGTAACTGGCGAGGCCGTCTACCCCGCCATCAAGAGCCAGGCGGGGTTCGTAATTTGCTACAGAAGGGGGCAGATCTTCCAGTTCGTAATGGCTGATATATGGAGGGTTGCTGACAATCAGGTTGAAAAATGGCGGCCGACAATAACGATCAAACAGATCAAAATAGCTGCTCTCGAAAAAGTTTACCCGCTCTTCCAGGTTATGTAGGGAAGCATTCTGTCTGGCGATCTGCAGGGCTGCAGGAGAAATATCAACAGCGATAACTTCTGCCGAAGGAAGTTCCAGGGCCAGGGTGATGGCCAGAATACCGCTTCCGGTGCCGAGATCAATGATTCGCAAACCTCCATCCGACAGATCAGTGCTTATCTTAACCCATTTCAAAGCCTGTTCAACAATCAGCTCTGTTTCGGGGCGTGGGATTAAAACGTCACGATTGACAACAAACCGGCGACCGTAAAAATATTTCTCTCCGGTTATATAAGCCAGCGGTTCGTGATTGACCCGGCGTTTCAACACTACTTCTATTTGCCGGCATTCTTCATCAGCCAATAAATCAAGGTTATTGGCTAGCAAACGAAGACGATCGGTCCTTAATACGCTTGCCAGCAGCAGTTCTGCTTCGGCCCTGGGATTATTTATACTTGCTTCACGTAAGCAAAAAGAAGCCCATTCGAGAGCTTCTTTAACTGTGCTTTTCATAATCAGGTTTAACTCCCGCCGGACTTTAGCTGCTCCGCTCGCTCATTGGCAGTCAGTTCATCAATGATATCATCCAGATCTCCGGCCAAAATCATGTCCATTTTATGCAGAGTGAGGCCGATCCGGTGATCTGTTACCCGGTTCTGGGGGAAATTATAAGTTCTGATCCTTTCGCTGCGGTCACCGCTGCCGACCATGGTTTTCCTGGCCTGGGCCAGCTCGGCATTCTGTTCCGAGATATACTTATCCATCAGGCGGCTGCGCAAAATGCGCAGTGCTTTTTCCTTGTTCTGCAATTGAGATTTTTCATCCTGGCAGCTTACAACAACACCAGTAGGCACATGCGTTATACGCACCGCTGACTGTGTGGTATTAACGCTTTGTCCACCGGGGCCAGTAGCACAAAAAGTATCGATCCGCAGATCCTGGTGATTGATCTCCACCTCGACTTCTTCCGCTTCAGGCATAACTGCCACGGTGGCGGCCGAAGTATGAATCCGTCCGCTCGACTCAGTAGAAGGAATCCTTTGGACACGGTGCACTCCACTCTCATATTTCAATCGACTGTACGCACCCTTTCCTTCAATACCCAAAATAACTTCCTTATATCCGCCGATATCAGTTTCGTTTGCGTCCATTACCTCAGTCCGATAGCCGCTTTTTTCCGCATAACGTGTATACATTTTCAACAAATCGGAGGCAAATAGCGCGGCCTCTTCGCCTCCGGTACCGGCCCTAATCTCAACGAAGACGTTCTTATCGTCGTAGGGGTCTTTTGGCAAGAGTTGTTCCTTAAGTTTTTCTTCAAGTTTTTCTTTTTTCAGTTTTTGTGTAGCTACTTCGCTACGCAGAAAATCGCTCATTTCTGCATCTTCGCATTCGCTAAGCATCTCCTCTGCTTCTGCAAGCTCTTGAGCAACTTGGCTATGGAGACGGGCCAGATCCACTACTGAAGCAACAAAAGCCATCTCCTTGGACATTTTCAGCCATTCTTCTCGTTGTTCAAGGGTTTTGGGATCGCTGAGCAGCTTCTCAAGCTCTGCATAACGTGATTCGATTACCGCTAACTTCTCATGCACCGACGGTCACCCCGGGGCGACCGCCGCTGTGGCTTATCACAGTCATTTAAGTCACTTCCTCGTCTGGAAAAAGAGCAGAGTTTTCGCTCTGCCCAGGGCTTTACATGCCGTATTTACGTTTGAACCTTTCTACCCGACCACCGGTATCAACAAATTTCTGTTTCCCGGTAAAGAAGGGATGGCATTTCGAACAGATCTCAACTTTGATGCTTTCCCGAGTGGATCCTGTTTCGAAAGTTTCGCCGCAAGCACACGTAACTGTCGTTTTATAATATTTTGGATGGATCTCCGCTTTCATTTACACTATTCCTCCTTCTGCTACCCTCGGATTAGGATAATAGCATAAAGCCTCTTGTTATGCAACACTATGCGCGCTCACGGCTCGCACTTGATAAGCTGTCCAAAATGGACAGCTGAATCATCAGACACGGCTGAATGCAATTTTCTTTACATGGTGTGCATATTGCTTAAAAAGTCTTCATTGGACTTCGTTTTGCGCAACCTGTCCAGTAAGGCTTCCAAAAATTCAATCGATGTGCTGCTGCCCATCGCCCTCCTCAGAGCCCACATCAATTCTATTTTATGTTCATCAAGCAACAGCTCTTCCCGCCTGGTTCCGGATCGCGATATATCAATGGCAGGGAAAATACGCCGCTCAGAAATACGACGGTCAAGATGCAGCTCCATGTTGCCAGTACCTTTGAATTCTTCGTAAACCACATCATCCATCCGGCTACCGGTTTCAACAATAGCCGTTGCCAAAACGGTCAAACTGCCACCGCCATCAATATTGCGTGCCGCCCCGAAAAACCGTTTCGGTTTGTAGAATGCTCCCGGATCGATGCCACCGGATAACGTTCTACCGCTGGGTGGTATAACCAGGTTATAGGCCCTGGTGAGCCTGGTAATACTGTCAAGCAAAACCGCCACATCCCTACCCTGTTCAACTAGCCTTTGTGAACGCTCCAAAACCAGCTCAGCAACACGGATATGGTTTTCCGGCTTCTGATCAAACGTTGAGCTTACTACATCTGCATCAACGCTACGTTCCATGTCGGTAACTTCTTCCGGTCTTTCATCAATCAAGAGGATAATCATCTCAATTTCAGGATGGTTTACCGAGATACTGTTTGCCAACTGTTTTAAGAGCATCGTTTTTCCGGCTTTCGGCGGCGAGACGATTAGCCCACGCTGTCCCTTACCGATGGGAATCAAAAGGTCGATGATCCTCGTTGAGAGGATCTGCGGTTTTGTTTCCATTTTAATCTGCTCGTCCGGGTGAATCGGTACAAGCGAAGTGAAAACCGGACGACCAGCCAGTTTTTCAGGGTCGTTTCCATTCACTTCCTCAACCTGCAGCAGTGCATGATAGCGTTCGTTATCTTTCGGAGGACGAATCTGGCCGGAGATAACGTCTCCGGTTCGCATGTTAAACCTGCGGATCTGCGAAGCAGAAATGTAAATATCGTCATCAGAAAATGTATATTTCCTGCGCCTTAAAAACCCAAAACCATCAGTCATAATTTCCAACATGCCGGAAGCTACCTCCGGCGCTATGCTTTCTTCGAGCATAACACTCAGAGCATTAATCAATTCGCGCTTACGCATCGTTGATTGCCCTTTAATCTCACGCTCTTTGGCCATACTATGCAGTTCCGCCAAGGTTAATTCTTTAAGTTTTTCAATTTCCATTTCCACGCACCACCTATGTTGTTAATTTCCACTTGCCTTAAAAAGCATGTGCCCGCTGTCGATTAAGCTACTAAGGCCAAAGTTGTACTTGCACCGAAATAAACGATTTTGGCTAAGGTATCATGTTTTCTGTTGGGAAAAAGCTGATCCTATAGTTTATGCCTTAAGGGGATCTGCGACAGATTCGTCCTACACAAACATTCATGAAATTATATTTTGCACCTGGAATTTAATAATAATTCTATCGGCGAGAATGTATTCTCTGTTTGATCAGACAATCCTTCTTTTTTAAAAATATTAAACGTGTTACTGATAGAGACCGGAAATGAAGGGGTTAGTCCGCGCTTCTGCCCCGATTGTCGTTGCCGGGCCATGACCACTGTAAACAAGTGACTCCCAAGGCAAGAGCATCAGCTTATCTTTAATGCTTTTCATCAAAGTTGGATGGGAACCACCAGCCAAATCAGTGCGCCCAACTGAGCCGGCAAATAGTGTGTCCCCACAGAACACTAAATCGTTACCAACCAGAGTTATTCCACCCTCAGTGTGCCCAGGCGTATCGATTACTTTTAGGGTCTGCTCGCCAAACTCTATTATATCACCTTCTTTTATAAAACGCTCCGGTGCGGGCTGTTTCTTAAGAACCAAACTCAATCCAAAACCCGGGTTGTTATATAGCGTCAGATCTTTTTCCGAAAGGAGAATCGGAACCTGAAATTCTTCTTTTAATCTGCCGTTTGCGCCAATATGATCAATATGGCCATGGGTGTTAACTACATATTTGATTTTCAATTGCTTTTGTACAATCAGGGCGACAATATTCTTGCCGCCTGCCCCTGGATCTATGATCAACGCTTCTTGGGTCAACGGGCAGGAAACCAAATAGCAGTTGGTGGCAAAAATGCCGACTGTAATCGTTTCAACGTTAATCATTTCCTTCTATCCTTTCCAGGACAGTCCTTTTTCGACACCGGCGAGAAGGTGGGTGAGATTTTCTGTTTTATCTCCGATCAACCGGCGCAGATCGGGATTGCCGATCATCAGAAGAGGAACGGGGTTACATGTGTGATCGTTGACAGCGTTGTCTTCGAGGTTGCCGTGATCACTGCATACCATTAGAAAGGTATCATCTGTGGCAACATTTAGAGCGAGTGTCCCGATAAACCGATCAAGGGTATCGACTACCTGTTCAACCTGATCCTGATCGGCATGGTGGCCGGCCAAGTCGCTTAAAAAATACTCGAAGAGACAGAAGTCGTATTTCCTGCTTAAGTTTGCGAGATGCATTGCACCTTCTTCAGGTGTAATCTGCGGCAACTCATAATCCTGATATTTTAGCAGATTATTGGTAATATCCATATATATAGCCCGACCGTTAAACAGATCATCCATGCTGAAGAACTTTATACCTCCGTAATATGTGACCAGCGTAGAACACGAATAATGATGATCGGGCAACCCTTTCGCCAATAAGTCGAAGAATTGAGGGCGATAGGCATTAGCAAAACAGACCCGATAGCCAATCTGCCGCAACCGCTTAAAAATACCTTTAAGTGCCAGCAGGCCCCGTAGCTTAAAGTTGGGAAACCCGTTTAAATGGCCTCCCAGGTAAGCGGGAGCATTAATCCCGGTGAAGATAGAGGCTTGCCCGGTAGCGCTTTGAGGCAGGCCGGGAACGCCAAGAGTAGCGTCAAGCCCAAGCAGAGTTGCCTTGTTGCCGCTATAACCTACCGTTTCAGCCGTAAAACGCCGTCCGTCCAGGATGGAATCCAATCCCGGAGTTCTCAGGGCAAAGAAAGGATTTTCTGCAGCATCTGCTCCCAGACCAACCCCGTCTATGAACAATAAAATCAACCTCAATGCGAGAACTCGTCTTTAACTGTGATCATCTTAAAGTTCAACAGGGCCATTCGGCTCAGCTTCATCTTTCGTCTCCGATTCTTCTTCGTCTTCGTCTTCTGTTCCCTCCGGCTACGGAACATCCTGAACTATTGGTAGCGAATCCGGCCTTTCACCAAGGGTAACCTCAGCCTCCAGCCGCTCTCCTTCCCGATAAAATACCACGGTTACAATATCTCCCGGATAGTACGAAAAAAGCACATCAAACAATAGGGCCAGATAATAGATCCCTATCTCGTTAATAGCAACAATTACATCCCCTTGCTGAAGACCGGCCTTGTCAACTGCGCTATCCGGAGCAATTTCGCGAATCAGCACACCCCTCTCCGGCTGCTTTTCACTATACTTGGGCCAATCTTCGACCACAACGCCAAGATGAGGTCTTCTTACTTCACCCAGTTCGATCAGATCTTTCATTACTCGCTGTACCGTGTTGCTGGGTATTGAAAGACCGATTCCTTCTACCCCGGGCAGGACAATCTTGGCTGTGTTGATACCGATCATTTCCCCCCTGATAGTAACGAGCGGCCCACCGCTATTACCTGGATTTACCAGTGCATCAGTCTGAAGGAAGCTGTAAGCGAATTCACTACCCGGAACTCTAACCTGACGTTTTACGCCGCTGATAATTCCTGCAGTTACTGACTGCTGAAAGTAGCCGAGAGGGTTTCCGAAAGCGAGAACTGTTTCACCAATTCTTATCTGCGAAGAATCTCCGAAAACCACATGTTTCAAGTCATTCTCATCAATCTTCAGTACCGCCAGATCAGAGAGGGCATCCTGACCGATCAGCTCAGCTTCATAGCGCCCTTTGCCGGGGAGCAATACAGAAATCCGGTTAGCTCCTTCGATCACGTGAAGATTCGTTACGATGTAACCGTCTGCAGAAATGATTACACCGGAACCAGATTCGACTTCTTCCGTGGACCCTGTCGGATCACCGGCCAGAAATACATGTTTGTTAACACCGACCACAGCGGGCATAACTTTTTCTACAACTTCGACCAGTTCAAATCCCGCACCAGAATATACAGGTGGTACGTTTACAACCAGATTCTTCTCAGCCGGTGTATACGATAGTTCTGTTTCCGGCACCAGGTAAAAAGTCATTATTGTGTAAATCAGTGCCGCACCAAGGACGATACCCAGTCCGGTAAATGATATATACCCAAGAACAACCCAAAATCCGCTTCGTCGTTCAGCTTTAGTGTTTTCATATTCGGTTTTCATAAAACATCCCTCCTTCAATACAGTTTATACCCGCTGAAGCAACCGTTAAAGCTGCCTTATATATTCTAAGAAACCCCAATTCACTCCGAACCTCCAGCCAGCTGACTTGGTTCCTCTGCCTTTTTTCTTCGAATCGTAGCGCCTAGCTGCGTCAATTTTTCTTCAAACAATTCATATCCGCGATCTATATGCTTGACATCACTGATTGTGCTGTCCCCATCGGCGATCAGAGCTGCAATCATTAAGGCTGCTCCGGAACGCAGATCCGGTGCGCTTACCGGGGCGCCGGTCAGCGTTTTGCCTCCCTCGATCAGCGCTGTCCGCCCCTCAACCTTGATACGTGCACCCATTCTCTTAAGTTCTTCAACATGATTATAACGGCCATCAAATACATTCTCCGTGATCACGCTTAAGCCTTTGGCGACTGTTAGCAGGACCATGGCCGGGGGTTGAAGGTCGGTAGGAAACCCGGGATATGGAAACGTTTTTAAATCTGATGGCTTTAACTCAGCTTTTCCTTTTACGGTAATGCTTTCCGGTTCTACCAGCACCTCGGCACCGGTTTCCCTTAACTTTGCCGTGATCGCTTCTAAGTGTTTCGGAATCACTTCATCAACGGTAACAGTTCCTCTTGAGGCAGCTGCAGCGAGCATAAAGGTTCCCGCTTCAATACGATCAGGAATAATCGCATGCTTGGCACCTGAAAAGCTTTTAACCCCTTCAATGCGAATCACATCTGTTCCAGCACCCCTGATCGATGCACCCATGGCATTTAAAAAATTGGCAACATCAACGATCTCAGGTTCTTTGGCCACGTTTTCCAAGATTGTTCTTCCCTCAGCAGAAACAGCAGCAAGCATCAGGTTAATCGTCGCTCCGATGGAAACTACGTCAAAGTAAATCCGCGCTCCCACCAGTTTCTCAGCTGTAAGCGTAATCATCCCGTGCTCAATATTTATTTTTGAACCGAGAGCAGAAAATCCTTTAAGATGTTGGTCAATCGGGCGCGGACCGAGATCACAACCACCAGGGATCGGCACCACCGCCCGGCCGAATCGACCCAATAATGAACCCATAAAATAATAGGAGGCTCGCATCTTTTTTACCATGTCGTATGGCGGAGCAATCCTGGAAAGATTGGCCGTTGATAACTCGACAGCATTTCGGCCTCTGCGGCGAATCTTTACGCCCAGGTAGTCAAGGATTGCCATTAACGTTTGCACATCGGTGATGTCGGGCAAGTTTTCCAGATAGATCGTTCCGGGCGAAAGAATCGCTGCCGGAAGAACCGCTACAGCAGCATTTTTCGATCCGCTTATTTTAACCCTGCCCACAAGTTCTGTATTTCCTTTGACGACTAGACTTTCCATTTATACCTCCTGCTACGTTAACAGCGTAAAAAAAACAGGGCAAAAAGATTATTGTTCACTGCGGCTGCTCAGGAATAACTATTTTCTGTTCCAGGTTGCCGGTAAAAGCGTTAATGTAGTAGTTTTGCCCGTTGATCAGGATCCGCCATACTGGCGGAATCTCCCACTTCTCAGCTTCATAGTCACTGCTGTAATAGCCAAGCTCAACCCTGCTGATTACCTGCGGCTCAGTTGCCGATCCTAACTCGTAAATCAAGCTATTCAGTGCTTCAATCGCCGAGATAACTCTTATTTCGCGGGTTGGGATTCGTTCAACTGGCTCCAACCAGTATATATCAATCGACCGAACTTTGTCCTCTGCTATTTTTACTGTCAATTGACCGGTAAACACCGAAGACTCGCCGATTACCTGATAATAGTATACTACAATGTTCGAGGAATCGTATTTTTCCAAGCGATCAAAGCGCAAACCATCAAAGTTCAACTGGTAATCGGCAATCAATGCATCTACCATGCTTCTAATATCACGATGATCCCTACTATGCAGATTTTCGCCAAGCAATACTGGCGGGTTGTAGGTGATAGAAATCAGGCCGGTGGCATGAATAGTTGCCGTTTTGCCTTCTACGTAGTAGTGGTTTGCCTCTTCACCCTGTCTGACGTTGGCGCCTTCCCTTAAAAAACTTAACAGTACAGAACGCTGTACAGATAGCGACTGCGATACTGTTAAGAAGTCGGCAGTTTGAATCGCCCTGTCAATTGGTGCCTCAAGCTTATAGTTGTTCTCAGCGAGGACCTGCTCTGTCAGGCGCAGTTCTTCAGCCGATACTGCGACTCTGGTCAGATGGCCAAAGTCAGACCAAAACAGATGATAGCCCAAAAATAAATTAAGGGCAGCAAAGGCAATGATCAGTATCAGCTTGGCCTGGCCAAGGTTCATTTTATGTCCTCCTCTTTTAACTGTACCAGGTTATCGGCCCGCAGCAGCACGCGCCTGCCATTTATTTGCAGTTGCCATACCGGCTCCGCCCACAATTCATCGAAATCGGCTATAATGGCGTACCCGAGATTGAAAGCTTCCAGCTCAAGTTGCATTACTTCAGTTTGCGCCCCTGTATCATCACGATATAGTGCTATTGCCGTCTTCAGGGCCTCCTGCCAGCTTGCATTTACACGCATCTCGGCAGAATTCTGTTCTTCCGGCTGTATTGAGTAGATAAACCTGCTAAAATGAATCAAGCCTCGATCATTAAATACTGCCCTGGTCGGTTTCGCAGTGTACAGAGGGTTGCCCTCATGATACATTCTCCACTGCGCGATGTAAGGTACTGAATGCCCCAGGGGAGATTGCGCTATTTTCTCCAGCCGTAAACCCACCGGCCAGCCGCCATGAAAACTGATGAGTATACCGCTATTGTTGAGAGCTTCTGGAACTGATTGGTTTGAAACGCCTTCTTCGAGACGGGGGTGCGAATACTCAAATCCACCGGCGGTTAAGCGCAAACCCTTTTCGCCGTCGGTATAGATCACTGCCCCGTCTTTTTCTTCTATCGTACGGACCAGGCTGTAGTCAACAAAAAATGTTTTTAAAAGCTGCTCTCGATCAATACTTTCCGGCTTTACCGGGAGCCTGGCTAGCATGGTCTGTTCCTGCGGTAGAAAGATCTGCCTTGTAACAGTGATATTTTCTCCCGATGCTGAAGCAGCGGCTTCGCCGGTGAGCAGTTTGTGCGTTACCCGCCCTTCCTCTTCCACCCCGGCAATCAGATCTTTCAACACAGCAGTTTGTGCGGTTGTGATTTCCCTCTCAGCAAAAATCTTTTCATCGGCTGTATAGAACCTGATCCAGAATGTTTCTTTACCTGCTATCAGATCAAGCATAGCGATTTCGCCTGCCGGAAGTAAAGGCATAAGCGACAGCTTCGTGCCAACCGGCAACAGGGGGCTCAGGTAGCATCTGAGAATCAACGGCGCCTCTTCAGGCAAATCGGTAACGGGTTCCTCCACCTGTTCTCTCACGAAAGGGCTCTCCATCAAGCCGAGTAGCGACTCCCAGAGCCTATAATAAAACTGCTCACCTTCCCGAAAAGCATAAAAACCGTTCTCTGCCGGTATAACAATTACTTCTGGCGAAACAATCTGCTCAGGAGGGCGGGGCTGCTCTATAATAATCCTTTCATAGATATTCTCATCATCGGCAGTCAGCTCGACAGGTTGCTGCCCATACCAAAGCTGGTAGGTCAACAGCAGGCTTAAGCAGACTAACATCAGCAGAACAATGCTTTTAAATTTCTCTTGCTTCAAGAAGTTATTTCCCCTTCATCAACAACGGGTAGGATAAAGTGTACCGCTGTTCCTTTACCATGTACACTGTCTATCCAGATTTTACCTCCATGCTCTTCCACTACCTTGCGGGCAATCGAAAGGCCGAGCCCTGTACCGCCGAAATCTCTGTTGCGCGCTTTTTCTACCCTGTAAAATCGCTCAAAAATGCGTGGTAAATCCTGTTCGGGAATACCACTGCCGGTGTCGGCGATACACACCATGACCCCATTTTCGACCATTTTAGCGCTGATATCGATACTACCTTCTGCTTCAGTAAACTTTGCGGCATTGATCAGCAGGTTTGAAAACACAAGCATCACTTTATCGCGATCAACATAAACCGGAAAATCGCCAAAATCTGGTGCAATACTGAGTAACGGTAGCGTGTTCCCCTCTTTTTGTTTAAGATTGTCGACCGCTTCCTGCGCTAAATCTTTAAGGTTAACTGCTGTCCTCTGCCAGTAAGTGCGGTCTGCATCCATTTGCGAAAGGGTCAGCAAATCTTTGACCATTGCCACCATCCGATCTGTTTCAGCAGAAAGAGTCTGCAAAAACCGTGTGCGTACCTGCGGATCTTCGGCAGCGCCATCAAGCAGGGTTTCGGCGTAGCTTTTCACCGTAGAGAGCGGAGTCCGCAACTCATGGGATACATCCGCTACAAATTCTTCCTGCAACCGGGCCAGCTCCCTTTCCCTAGTGACATCATGGATTACAATCAGGGTTCCTGTAAGTTTCCCTTTTTCGATTTTGAAGGGGGCAACCTTGATCTCAACAGTATAACGGTCAGAAAGGCCTGATATCTCTGCCATAAATGGTTCTTGATCACGCAAAAATTGACGAACGGCATCTTCTCCGATCAGGTTTCGCATAAAGTGGAGTCCGGAGCGCCCCATAGCTGGAACCGTCAAACTCATAATCCGGGTTAGGTTGCGGGCTGCGGGATTGATCTGAATCAGGTGTCCTTGACCGTCGAGAGCGATGATCCCGTCCGTCATGTTCTGTATGATAGCCTCGACTTTGCTTTTTTCCGAATAAATCTCATCTATTGTCCGACTAAGCTGCTCTGCAAGATAGTTGAACGTATCGCCCAGCTGGCCGATTTCATCTGTAGACTGAACCTTAATCTTTCGGGAAAAATCGCCGCCTGCCATATAGTTGGCCTGATCTGTTACTTCTTTGATCGGCGAGGTTATCGTCCTGGTTAGGACTACTCCCAGGAAAAAGCAGATCACCAGGGCCAGTAATACCCCCGTTAGTAAGATAGTCTTTACTTCGCTCAAGGTATTATCCACACCCTGTAATGAGCCGCTCAGATAGATTACACCGATTGTGCCTCGAATGTTGGTCACCGGATAAGCCAGGTGGTAACGTCTTTCCTGGCGGGCCGGATCGAAGCGGATTACATCACTGGCATGACCAGCCAGAGCCCTGGTAATCTCGTCCTTGATCAAACGACGGCCGATTAAAGCCTGGCTGCCGGATGTTCCAACAACGTGCGCATAACTATCAAGGATGATGATCTCCATCGTGTAAATATCCCTGAATTCTCGGGCTAAGAGTACGGTGTCCTCCACCCAGCCTTGACCAGTGCCAAGGGTCGGTTGTATAAAAATGGAGAGTAACCGCGCTTGGTTTTCAAAGCCTTCTTTAAAATTCTTTAAGTAATACTGCTCCAGTGACTGGACAAGATAAACGCTAATCAGCTGCAATGAAAATAAAATGAGCATCAGAAAAACAAAAATGATTTTCCACTGGAGGCTATTAAAAAATTTACCTCCACTTAAAATAGTAACCGACACCCCTTTTTGTATGAATGATTTCCGGATTTGCCGGATCCTTTTCTATTTTTTCACGTAAGCGGCGCACAGTCACGTCAACCGTTCGCTCTTCACCGATGTATTCATAGCCCCAAACCTGGTTCAGAAGTTGCTCCCGGCTGAATACAAAACCGTGCCTGGTCATCAGAAACAGCAGCAGGTTGTATTCTCTTAAAGTGAGATCAACATGATGCCCCCGGTTGCTTACATTCATTCGATCTAAATCAATTGTGACAGGACCGATACTTAGCATCCCCTGTTCTTTCTGCGGGCTTTTTTCGCCCAATTCACTGCGACGCAGGATCGCTCTGATCCGTGCTGTAATTTCCCTGGCGCTGAAGGGTTTGGTGACATAGTCATCCGCGCCTAACTCCAAGCCTACCACCTTGTCAGTCTCTAGATCCTTTGCTGTCAACATAATAATTGGGGTACTACTGTTCGCACGAATTTCACGGCATACCGTAAAGCCATCTTTTTTCGGCAACATAATATCGAGAATGATCAGGTCCGGATTTTCTTCTTCTACAATGCGCAAAGCCTCTTCACCATCAAAGGCACTATAAACCCGATACCCTTCCTTTTCTAAGTTGTAGCGGAGGATTTCCACAATCGGTTTTTCATCATCGACGACCAATATCTTTTTCAAAAGACCTGTCACTCCGGATCATAAAATCTATTCTGTTACGTACAGCGATTTTGATTTCAAAGTCTAATTATTGTTTCGTGATGCTCGCTTAAAAACCTTCTCGATGCCCCGCATCACACAATAAGCCCTTCGCCTTGATTGAGAGAAGGGCTTACTAAGAAAATAATCTACTGTTAAGGCGTAAAAAACTGCAAGGGATCAATCGGAGTATGCTGGTAATAAGATAGCCACTCGCCTGTGCCATCATCAAGTCGCACCTCAAAATGCAGGTGCGGACCGGTTGAACGTCCAGTCGAGCCCGCTTTGGCTATGACGTCCCCCTGCTGCACGGCGTCTCCTTTTTGGACCAGGTTTTGGTTATTGTGCAAATATAAAGTCCAGAATGAACCATGGTACAGAATCAAGTAGTTGCCCTGGGTTCTACCGTACCCGGAAAACCAAACAACTCCGCTGTCTGCAGCCAGAATGTTAGTGCCGGTATCAGCATGAATATCGATGCCGGTGTGCCAGGAACTGAACCCGCGGCCCGGAGTTATCTCTCCACCACCTTCTACCGGCCAGATAAAACGACCGGTCCCCACATCAGGGACTTTCGCGGTTCCAACAGTTTCTACCTGGGTAACCGGATCGTAAATGATCGTTTCCCTGATTTTCATCCGATCCACTTCGACTCCATTCTCACGGGTTATGTGGTAAACAGCTTCTTTCAGACCTTCAACACCCTCAACGGTAATGTCGCGCTGGACCACCCAAAGATCATCGCTGTATTTATATTCAGTATCGAATGGTATCGCTTCTTTAACAGTCACCTCTTCAACAGTGGTAACGCTAATATCTTGCTCGCTAATAACTGGCAAAGCGGCTTTTCCTTCCGCTATATGAGGCATATAATTGACAGAAAACAACTGATCATTGTTATCCGTGGCATAACTATTTGTCTGCACACTGTGATTAAGTGATGATGGTAAAAAAGCCAGCTGTTGATCGCTTAGCGGGTCTATGCCTGCAAGAAGGGTCACCACTTCGTCCGGTTCTAAAATCAGTTCCGGATCAGCCGTCCCAGGTTCAATCGCCAAATCCTGATTGATCTGAGCTGTAATGGTTTTTATCCCACCTTGGTTTGTAGTATATATGTTTTTAAGCTTGCTAACGACTTGGTCAAGATCATCCTCACTGCGCACGGCAACAAACGGCTCTCCATCCACTGTAATAACATATGCATCAGTGGTGAAA
>DBBD01000160.1 GCA_002292015.1 Firmicutes bacterium UBA993 | reverse complement strand
GTAACCCGAAATGAGCCACCAGTACTCCGTTTAATACACCAAACAAACCTCCCACACTCACCGCTATCAATACAGCAGGCACAATGCCCAGTGTATCGGTCAACCCGGCCGATAATACTCCGCCTAGCGCAACATACGAGCCAACAGTCAAGTCGATGCCGCCCGTCAAAATAACCATCAGCATACCAAGCGAGACCAAGCCATTAGCTACAATCTGCCTGAGAACGTTCGATATGTTGATTTGGGTGAAGAATATCTCTGTCGATAAAGCTCCGACAATGATCAGCAGCGTAAAAGCGATCAGAAATCCGTAGTCAGCCAGCTTAAAACGTTTATCGCCGACAGTGAAGTGAAACTGTTTCAACTTCTCCGATAATGATTTTTTTTTGCCCTCCTGGTTTTGTTTTCTGCCCTCAAACATTTATATCCCCCCCCTACCGCTTGTAACCCCTGTTGCACACGCAAGAAGTTTCTCTTCAGAAGCCTCCCACCGCGAGAATTCTCCTACCATCTGTCCTTCTTTCATGACAATGATCCTGTCGCTTAGACCAATAACCTCCGGCAGCTCCGAAGAAATGAGTAAAACGGCTGCGCCCGAGTCCGCCAAGCCGCGAATGATGGCGTAAATCCCATGTTTTGTCTCAACGTCAACTCCCCTGGTAGGTTCATCTAATATGAGGATAGGGGTTTCGAGCATCAGCCATTTTGCGAGCACTACTTTTTGCTGATTCCCTCCGCTTAAGGCTCGCAACGGCTTATCCGGGTTTTCAGGTTTTATGCGCAGCTTTTTGATCATATCGATAACTAATGAATTCTGAAGCCGTTTGTTCAAAACGCCCAAGCGGGTCATTTTCTTCAGCGATGCCAAGCTTACATTGTCTCGGATCGAAAGAAACAATATCAACCCATCGTGGCCGCGATCCTCCGTCAACATTGAAATCCCTTCGTTTATGGCTCTCCTCGGTGACGACGTATTTACCGGCTTTCCTTTCAAAACAATCTTTCCCGAGGTTAATCGATCTGCCCCGAATATGCAGCGGGCCATTTCAGTCCTACCGCTGCCGACAAGTCCGTAAAAGCCGAGGATTTCTCCTTTCGCTATTGAAAATGTTATATCACTGAAGACATCTGCACGGCCTAAACAGCTCACCGCTAATGCTTCGACATCAAAATGCGATACCTTGTCGGGGAATATTTCTTCGATTGCACGGCCAACCATCATTTTAACCAAAGCAGGCTTATCTGTTTCAGTCACCCGGATGGTTCCCACAAAACACCCATCTTTCAAAACCGTTACGCGATCGGCAATTTGGAAAATTTCATTCAACCGATGCGATATGTAAAGAACAAGTACTTTTTCATCCTTGAGCAGTCGAATTACAGTAAACAGGCGATCAAGCTCTTTCTGTGACAAAACTGCGGATGGTTCGTCCATGACAAGAATCTTCGGGCTCACTGAAACAGCTTTAGCTATTTCAACCATCTGTTTTTGGGAAACGCTTAGACTCGAAACGCGGGCTTTTACGTCCAAGTCACAAAAACCAATCCTTTCAAGGACATTTTGGGCAATTGTATGCGCTTTTTGCCAGTCGATGCAAAAACCTGCGCTAGTCACCGGTAGATTGCCAATTAGAATATTTTCAGTGACCGTAAGATGGGAAATCAAGCTGAAGTGTTGATGAACAGCCCTAATTCTCAACCGCTGTGCCACAAGCGGGCTATCGATGCGGCATTCTTTTCCCGAAATATAAATGCTCCCCTCATCCGCCAAGACCGCACCCGTCAAAATTTTTACAAGAGTACTTTTTCCCGCACCGTTTTCACCGATGATTGCGTGGACCTCGCCGCCTTCAGCTGAAAAATCAACCTTCTGCAGGGCTTTGGTACCGTTGTAACTCTTGCTGATGCTTTTCATCTCCAGAAACATTGAGGAATTCATCACTATACTCCGTTCAAATCGCCATAAACAGACAAAGCATTATAAAGTATTACGGATTTTTGATCTGTCATATCAAGCAGGGTATCATGTATGCTCTCCCTGCCATGGCCGCTTAGTTTCGTTCCCCCAAATGGTAAATTTTCCACCCGCACGGCGCTCGACCAATTGACTATAACTCCTCCGGCTTCCAACCTGTATGCCAGGTTCATGACGGTTGGCAGATCATTGGTAAACACCGAGGATTGCAGGCCGTATTTGCTGCTGTTCACATAAAAAACCGCTTCCTCAAGCGTTTTGAAAGAAGCAACGGGAGCAACTGGTCCGAAAACTTCTTCTTCCATTATTGGCGACATAAAAGATACATTTTTTAATACGGCAGGTTCGATATATGCCCCTGTTCTTTTACCTCCGACACAGACTTCCGCTCCCGCCTCAACGGCTTCGATGATGCTTTTCTCTACACTAACAGCAGCATGCTCCGTTATGAGCGGTCCTACATCGGTTCCCTCGTCAAGCGGATTGCCGACCGTCAATTTCTTAGTCTTTTCCGACAAAACATGTAAAAACTCGTCATAAATCTTTTCATCGACGAATACCCTTTTAACGGCACAGCAAATCTGCCCGTTTCCCCTGGCAAGCCGCCCTAATATAACAGCTTCTGCCGCATATTCAACGTCTGCATCCCTGCATATAATGGTCGCATCATTTCCGCCCAGCTCAAGATGCACACGTTTAAGGGTTTCCGATGCAATACGTGATATTCGCCGGCCCACCTCCGTGCTGCCGGTAACCGACACCAGGTTAACTCCGTGGGAAGCGGCGAGGCACTCTCCAACTACTGCTCCCGGGCCTGTTATCACCTGGTGCGCACCCTGAGGAAGCCCAGCGTTTTCCAGGATTTCGGCTATTTTTAAAATTGTCAGCGGACAATCGCTCGGCGGCTTGACAATGATGGCGTTGCCGGCAGCAAGGGCTGCAGCGGCTTTGTGAGCGTAAAGCTCAACCGGGTAGTTGAACGGCACGATCGCAGCCACTACTCCGACCGGTCGTCGCAGGGTAAAAGCAAAATGCCTCTCCATACCGGGAACCATGTCGAGAGACATGCTTGTACCGAATATCCGTTTTGACTCTTCCCCGAAACCCCTGAAAATCCTTACCGCAGCGGAGATCTCCTCTCGGGTCTGGCGAATCGGCTTTCCATTCTCCCGCGCAAGAAGATTTGCAAGTTCCTCTTTCCGCTTTTCCATATCATCCGCACACTTAAACAAGATAGCCGCCCGCCGGTACGCCGGCAAAGCTGCCATCCGATCCTTTGCCTCCCGTGCGAACTCTATGGCTTTCAACACATCCTCTTCCGCTGACTGCGGTACCGTATCAAGAATGCTGCCATCTGCTGGATTAATTATTTCTAACTGGATTCCTTCCTTTGCGGCTACCCACTCGCTGTTAATAAGCATATTCATTTTTTCAAGTCCCTCCTGTCTGAAGAAATACGTGCCGCCAGGCAATCTTTCTTTATTTGTTCATGGATATGCATATTTGCATTGACTACATTATTTCACTTAAAGTTCATATATTGAAG
>DBBD01000010.1 GCA_002292015.1 Firmicutes bacterium UBA993 | reverse complement strand
TTTAAACATTACAATAGAATCAGCAGCTAACCGTTATTCATTATAGCGCAAAGTGTTATAAAATACGATCCTGTTTTTTTACTATGTCTGGAGGAATATGTCAGGGTGTGTCGGGGGGACGGGGTTGTTGACATTTTTTTTAAGTTTATTACTTTAGAGTCTTAGCTTTGGTTCAGACTTTGGGGCAAAATAATTCTGTGCCGCTACTTTCTGCACAAAAATAGAAATCCAGTAGATACTAGCAAGCGAGCCAGCGGACCGACGAAAAATGGGATAATAACTGTTGGTCAGCCAGGCCAAAAAGGCAGAAAAAAACTGCCTGAGATCGTTGACCTAACCAAGACTCCGGCATAAAGCCCAACGGTATCCGGCAATTAAGCTCAGCAGTCTGGACCAACTGACCGCCAAACATGATTCTTACCGTTCTATAGGGCATCGTTATTCGATCGTCGCTCCCGCTACTTTTCGCTACTATAAAGAGAGCGCATGATGTCTCGACGTGAAACTATACCAACCAGCTTCTGCTGTCCGTCAACAACCGGCAACCTGCTGATTCTCTTCTCCACCATCAGGGTCGCTGCTTTTTCCACTGAATCTTCAGGGCTGGTAAAAACCACATTTTTACTCATCAATTGCCCTGCTTCCAAGGACATCGCCCGCTGCAGCTCTTCAACGAACTTTTTCGGGCTGCCCAGATAAATCAGTCCGCCTAAAATCTCAAGATAGCCGGGCGCCTTAACCCTAGAAGCACGCCGGATCAGGTCGCCTTCGGTTACCACTCCCGCCACCCTGCCGGCTTCGTCGAGAACAGGCAGACCGCTGATGTTGTGCTCCTGCAACAGTTTAGCGCAGACTTCGACCGAATCACCGGTTGATACGGTTACCACATCTGTAGTCATAATATCTTTAACCAGCATTTAGCGATTCCTCCCGATAAATTCTTCGACAGCGCTCATATATTTTTGCGAGTCAGTAAACATTATATCATTATGGTCGGCCAGGGGAATAGTGACCAGCTCTTTCTCTTTCGCCCCCAGCGCCTCTAATAGGTTCCGGCCTAAGCGCAAGGGCACAAGCCTGTCCCGCTCACCGTGAATTACCAACGCAGAAAGATTGATTTTGGCAGCCATCTCACAATAATACTTCTCAAGGTCGCCCAAATCGCCCGGCGAAGGCAGGCCAAGATGGCGGATTAAGTCGGCAACGCTGATAAAACCGCTTTCAATAATCAGCCCCTTGATCAGCGCGGGGTATGCGGCAGCCAGTTCCAAAGCTGATATACTGCCGAGGGAGCGACCCATTACAAACCACTGATCCGGTTTAGGCTCAGTTGGAAAGTTGGCTGCCAGGTGCATAAATATTTTGCGGGCATCGGCCACCAGGTCGCCAAAAGTCGGTGTTCCACCACTGGCCCCGTAACCACGGTAATCGGCAACTAGCAGGTTGAGTTGGCGGTTTTTATAAAGCGGCGCAATGCCATCGTAATCGCTGACCACTTCGCCGTTGCCGTGAAAGTAAAGAATCCAGGGGCCATCCGCAGCAGCAGGGTAGGCACGGCAAACGATATCAATGCCGGAATCAACCGGTACGCTCAAGTCAAAATCCCCTTCGCGCGGCTTGCTATGCTGCCGGCGTGGATAAAATAGATAGCTCAACAACAATGATTTATCGATCAGCTCATAACGTTCGCTCATTACATTATCTCCATGTTAGTTTATATGATAACTGCCTCGATCAGGGCTTTATTCGCTTCAAAAAGTTTTTCACCTTCCGAGCGAACCAAGCCGGTCTCTTTTCGCAAATCTGCCACCCTGGCCTCGTCGGTAATCATAGAAAGGTTGATCAGCACATTGTAGCAGGCACCAATCATTCCAGCATAGGCTTGCAGGTTGGCGACACCCAAATCGGTAACCGCTGCCGGGTTACCTCGGCCGGCTACCTCGCTGATGAGCGTTAAAATTTTCAAGGCACCGTGTGCTGTTCTGAGCGGCACTTCAGCTGCGTGCAGCGCCGCTTGCTGGATCGCCTCATTTCGGGCGGCCTTCTCCGCCCCGGTCATTTTCGGCAGGCGGTAGGCTTCCATCACCCGGTTAAAGGCCAAGGTGTCCTCGTCAATCGCTTCCAGCAGTTTCATCTTGATCAAGCGGGCCTCTTCGCCGGCATGCTGCAGCTGATCAACTGCATTCCCCAGTCTATCCCGGTTTTGGCTTAAATGACAATACATCGAAAGCAGCCCCGCCCCCTGCGCCCCGGCTAACGCCGCCACGCTACCTCCGCCGGGTGCCGGTGTTGATGAGGCTACTTCGTGGACAAAGTTTTCAACCGTCAGTTCTATTAACATAATCTAACTCCTTCCGCTAACCATTATACCAAGCACTTCTTCAGCAGCCCAAGCTGCAATGTCTACTATGATCCTTCCGCAATCGCTTTGATCTCTGCTTCCAGCTGCGGGTCAAGCCCGGGAACCTCGTGCCGCTGTAAAATCTCTTTCAGCAGGTTGTTGGCGCGCTCACCAAAAGTCTTTGCTCCCATTGCCTGCCAGTTATCGTAGGCGCTGCGGTTAAGTAGCCTGGTAAAGTGCATCTCGCCTTTAAAATTATCAAGGGTGTGCTGTTCAGTCAAAAAGTGACCACCGGGGCCGACTTTTTTGATCACATCAAGCGCCAGCGTATGGGAGTTTACCTCCACTCCACGGGTCATATATTTTGCGGCACTCACCCCCTCATTACAAAGTACCAAGTACTCTAAACTGAAAGTTAACCCGACTCCGATATAGCCAAGGTCGTGAATCAGGTTGCCGCCAGCCAGGGCCGCCATCAGAAGGTTAAACCCGGCTTCCATAGCCGCCTGTTGATCAAAGGTCTGGGCATCGGTACAACCGGCAATACTAAAAGAAGGCAAGTTGTAAAACTGGGCCAACTGCACCATCGAAGCGGCTCCGACCATGCCCTGCGGATCACCATAAGAGCAAACCGTGGTTGCCATGTTAAGCGGCGGTGTCCCGCCACCGAAAATAAAGGGCGCCCCCTTTGCTTTAAGTTGGTGTACGACCAACCCTGATAAGATCTCTGCATTGGCCACCACCAGGGCGCCGGCGGTAGTTACCGGACCGGTGGCGCCACACATCGCGGCCGGTGCATAGATTAAGGGGATCCTTTCCTCGGCCGCCATCAACAGCTTCTCTAAGGCTGCTTTCGAGTGAGTGAGCGGTGAGTTTGGCTCGGCGTAATGCATAATGTATGGCCTCTGCACCAGGGCCTCTTTGCTGCCGCAAACCAGGGCAGCCATTTTGATGATATCGCTCAAACCTTCGCGGTCGTGGGCATCAAAAATAATCGGTTTGGCACTGTTCAGGGTCATTACTTCAAAATGATGCCGATCTGTTCTGCTGTCTGGTACATCGGAAGCTTTGGCCATCGACATAATAAAGTCAATATTTTCCAGGGCATCGGCGATCCTGGTAGCCTTGATCGTATCCTGCTTTACTGACCGCCGCCGCTGACCGGTTTCGATATCGATGATATAGGGTGTATCGGAGCCGGTGCCGTAATAGATGTTCCCCTTCTCCAGGGTTAATGCCTGCCGGCCGCCGCGATCGTAAATGGCGATCTTGCAGGGCGCGGTGCTTAAGGCCTGCTGAACCAGCCAGGTCGGGATCCTGACCAGATCCCCTGTCACCCGGGCACCAGCCCCGCTGAGCAGCTCGAGAGCTTCGGGTTCACAGGTTTTTACGCCTACATCTTCAAGAATATCGAGTGTGGCCAGGTGAAGCTGATCGATTTGCTCAGGTTTAAGGTTAAGCAAACCCATCCGCCTTTCAAAGCAAAACTTATCTAGCAATTAGGCTGCCCCCAGTGCTCTAAATGATCGTTGCTCTATTTGATTATCGGCCATGATCATCATTCCGAGGGTGGTTAGATTTTGATCACTGATATACATCTAGCCGCTCTCCCCCCTGTTTTTCAGCTTTTCCGCCGCAGAGAGAACCGCTTCTTCAATCTGCTTATAACCGCTGCAACGGCAGAGATTACCGGAGATTGCCGTTCTTATTTCAATACTCGTCGGCTCGGAACTTTCCTGCAGTAAGGCATAGGCCGACATGATCATGCCCGGCGAACAGAAGCCGCATTGCACGGCTCCCTTTTCGACAAAAGCCTCCTGTAACGGGTGATATTTATCGCCCTTGGCCAGGCTTTCAATAGTTAGAACGGAACGGTTTTTAGCTTTTCCGGCCGGGACAAGGCAGGAGTTAACGGCCATGCCGTCCAGAATTACCGTGCAGGCCCCGCATTCGCCCTCTCCGCATCCTTCCTTGGTTCCGGTTAGACCCAGTTCGTCGCGCAGCAGGCGCAGCAGGCTGATCGTAGGATCAGTATAAACTTCTATTGTTTCTCCGTTAAGGGTAAAACAAATCTGCTCCTTTTGCATTTACGCCTCTCCCTTCGCAGTAAGCGCTCTGCCGGCAGCAGTTTCTAAAACGCGGCCGACCAGAACCCCAATCAAGTGCCGCCGGTAATCGGCCGAACAGCGCAACAGGCTTCCGCGCACTTCCACTTCATCCATGGCTGCCCCTGCAGCCTCGCGCCAACTTTCTGCTATTAGCGGTCTGCCTACGAGCAGCGATTCGGTTTTAAAAAGCCTGGTAGGTGCCGGTTTTACCGGAGCTACCACCAGCCGCACTTCCTGTAGGCAGTTGTGTTCAACTCTCAGCCAGGCAGCCGCATTGGCCAGCGGCAAAGCCAGGGATTTGCGGGCAGCCAACCGGGCAAACGCTGAACCGCTGCCGGAATCGCTACTATTGACAACAAATCTTAACAGAAGTTCCTGGCAGCTGTCGATTGCCGAGCAATTAAAGCCGGCATATAACTCTTCAATTTCAACTGTCCTGGTGTTACCGCTATAGTGTATGAGCTCGGCCTTTGCGCCAAGCGCAGCCAAAGCCACTGCCGCATCGGCGGCCGGCGCTGCATTGATCACATTGCCGCCTAAGGTTCCAAGATTGCGTACCTGTGGCGATCCAACTTGCGCGCAGGCCTCGGTTAAGGCTTTAACCTTTTTGGCCAACAATGGGGAAGCGACTGCCCGGGCGTGCGTTACGGCAGCGCCGATCAGCATAGTACCACCCCGCTCTTCAATGACAAGAGCTTCGGCCAGAGCACTGATGTCGAGCAGTTTTTCGGGCAGTTTTTCTAAAAACAGGTCAGTTCCGCCGGCTATGATCCGGCTATTTTCTCCCCTGTTTTTCAAAGCTGAAAGAACCTGCTCAAGATTTGATACCACCTGATAACTCACTGCTCACACTCCCATTCGACAATTGCCTGGTATACCCGTTCAGCAGTTATCGGCAAGTCGGTAACCCGTATCCCAAGGGCATCGGCTACCGCGTTCGCTACTGCTCCCAACACCGGAACCATCACAATTTCGCCTAAACCCTTGGCCCCGAAAGGCCCTTCGGGGTCATCTTGTTCAATAAAAATCGGCATTATATCGGGTACGTCAAGAGCCGTGGGAATACGGTAATCAGCCAACGAGTCGTTTAAAACCCTACCCCCGTCGAAAAGGTAACCCTCCTGGCACGAATATCCCAAGCCCTGGGTTACCCCACCATATACCTGGCCGCGGGCTGATATCAAATTGAGGATCCGGCCGGAATCGTGGGCAGCCACAATACGAATAATCTTTACTTCACCGGTTTCCCGATCGACCTCTACCTCAGCTGTGTGGGCAGCAAATGAATAGGCAACTGCAATATTACCGTAACCTGTATCATCATACGCACTCTCAGACGGCACATATTTCCCCTCACCGGTAATGCTTAGTCCGCTGGTCTGAAAGCGGTAATCGGCAGCGATCTCAGACAGCTCTAAGGTTTTGCCTGTAGCACTTCTGACTCTGCCGCCTTCCATTACAACTGGTTCTCCAAGCATTTCAGCGGCAGTTTGCGCAATTTTTTCACGTAGTTTTTCTGCTGCCAATTGAATCGCTTTGCCACCAATGGTAGTCTGGCGCATGGCGAGTGCTCCGATGGAAAAAGGCGATGTGAGGGTGTCGCGGGAATAGATGATAATCTGATCCGGCTCAATTCCCAGGGCACGGGCAGCAATCAGAATGAACGTGGCATGCGTTCCCTGGCCGTAGTCTTGTTCACCACTAAAGAGTGTAACTCTACCGTCATATTCCAGCCTGGCATAAGCGGATGCCCCACGCATATTTTTATCAAAAACCAGGCTGCCGCCGGCATGGATAGCAGCGCTGATGCCGTAACCCCGGCCTGGCTTTCGCTTATGCCAGCCAATTTCATCAGCCGCCGCCTGCAGGCAGTCGGAGAGGGCGCAGCTGTTGATGCGCAGGCCATGAACCGTAACCTCACCTTTTTTGACACAGTTTTTTAGGCGCAGCTCCAGGGGATCCAGCCCTAGTTTTTTTGCCGCCATGTCGAGTAGTGATTCCATAGCAAAGTTTCCAACTTGGTTACCGTAAGCACGGTATTGGCCGGTAGGCACCTTGTTGGTGCAGACTAGCCTGACTGTTGTCCTGATATTGGGTATCCGGTATACGGAATCGTTTCGCTCGGAGAGGGTCTTGGAAACCCAAGGCGCCTGGGCGCTGTATGCACCGTTATCGGTAATCAGATCGACCGCGCGGGCCAGGATCGTACCATCTTGATTAAGGGCCAGTTTCGCCCTGATTTTAGCGGCGATCATTGGACGGCCGGCGATAAACTCTTCCTGCCGGGTCAGCTGCATTCGCACCGGCCTGCCGCATCTGATCGCCAGGAGCGAAGAAATTATGTAAACCTTTAAGTTACCGTAAACCCGGCCGCCAAAACCACCGCCCATAACAGGACCGATGATCCTCACTTTAGAAACCGGCAGATCCAAGACATCGGCAACCAGTTCCCTGACAATGTCGGGAGACTGAACAGCCGTATGCAGGGTCAAACCCCCGTATGGATCGTAGTCAGCAACACAACAGATCGGCTCAAGGTAAGCAGCATGAACCTGGGGCACTGAAAAAGAACCCTCCACCACCAGATCTGCTGTCTTAAAAGCCGCTTCCGGGTTACCCCTGGTTAGTTCGCGCTGCCAGGCCAGGTTTCCGGGGTGCTGATCATGCAGCTGCGGTGCCCCGGGGGCCATAGCTTCCTCGGTATCAAACACCGCTGGCAGGAGCTCATAATCAACATTGATTGCTTCCAAGGCTTTTAACGCTATCTTTTCATCAATGGCAGCTACCGCGGCAACTTCATCCCCGATGTAGCGCACCCGGTCAATTGCCAGCGGCAATTCATCTTTGTACACCATGCCAAAGGGTTTACAGCTCAATTCGTCACCGGCAAGGGCTGCGCGCACTCCCGGCATCCGTCGCGCCTGCTCGAGATCTACGCCCATAATGCGCGCGTGGGGATGGGGGCTGCGTAATATCTTGCCATAGAGCATACCCGGCAGCTTAAGGTCGATACCGTATATGGCTTTGCCAGTAATTTTGGCCCACACCTCGGGTGTTTGAAAGCCTCTATCCGTTTTTCGGTCCCCCGTGATTATATCTGTTTCTGTCGGCAAGGCTACTACTTCCTTTCCTGTTTAACTGATCTTTATTAAAGCGACAGCGCTGTTTCCTCTGCTTTTCATAATCCATCGGATTAAAAACCATCTGTGCACCTAGACGTGCCTTACTTACACCGTCCGGCCTGGTTAAGAATATAGGCGACCTCATCGCGCAAACCTGCGGGTGGTTCTGCCGGACGGTGAGTTTCCATTATTTCAACCGCTTTTTCCTTAAGCTTTACAGCCATGCTCTTCTTGCCTTCCGCCACCCAATCATCGCGGCGTTTGCGATTGAAGTAGCGTGGCTGCCAAAAATCACGAAAGTGCTTAAAAGTATGATCTGTGGCCAGAAAAGCCCCACCCGGACCGACTTCGTCGATCAGATCGAGAGCCATTGCTTCGCGATCAATGGAGATCCCCCCGGTAAAAGCTTTCATACGGCTGATTAGTTCATCACAGAAAAGCACCAAATCCACTCCGAAGGTGAGGCCGGCCTCCAAGTAGCCAATGTCGTGCACCAGGTTCTGGCCGCTCAAGAGCGCCGTCATAACCGAGAGACCGGCATCTGCCGCTGCCTGCTCGTCAAAGATACAGCTGTCGGTGCAGCCGGCGTAACCCCAGCTTGGCAGCTTATAGAAACGGGCCATTTCGGCAACGGCTACCCGTTCTAAATCAAATTCAGGGGCGCTGTAGACGCTGATAGTGGTCTGCATATCGATATGATGCTGGCCGCCGCCGTAGAGGAAAGGAGCTTTCTCTCTTTTCAGCTGGTGAATAACCAGGCTGGACAATACTTCGGCGTTACCGATAACCAGACCGCCGGCCATGCTCATTGGCGCCGTGCCGCCCATCATCGGCGAGGGTTGGTGGACAACGGGAATCGCTTTCTCGGCCATGAATATAAGCTTGTCTGTCGATTCCTCGTTGTGAATCAACGGGGTTGTTACCTGGCTGTAACAGAGCAGGTTTGGTGCCAGTTCCATTTCTTGATAACCGCCGGCCGCGGCGGCAGCCATAGCAGCTATCGCTTTACAGTCAGCCAGGTCGTCAGCGATAAAGACGATCGGCTTCGCTGTGTTGAGCAGCATCAGTGAAAACTGGAAAACATACGGTTTGATAGCATCAACATCGGCCGGAATTCCCATGGACATGCAGAAATCTATTTCGTTACAGGCGTCGACCAGGCGGATACAGTCAACGACATCAGCTGCTTTAAAAAGGCGAAAATTTCCGTTGCGGGGATCAATATAGTTACGGCAATCCGAACCGGTGCCAAAAGCCACGTTCATTGCTTCGAGTTTAAAAGCTGCCCGGCGGCTGCCCCTTTCGCAGAGGGCAATCGTTGACGGAGCCTGTTCAATGGCCCATTCGATCAGGGCAGGGGGATACCTAACCAGTGTTTCATCGCTGATCAGGCAGCCGGCTTCTTTCAGCAGCTTACGCGCCTCCCGGTGATAAACCCTGGTTCCTGTGCGTCTTAAAATATCGAGAGTGGCATGGTGCACCGCTTCGCACTGTTCATAGCTGAACAATTTAAATCTTGGCACCGCTCGAACCGAAAAAGACATCTACACTACCTCCGTATCTGTGTCAGGGGGACGGGGTTGGTGACACATTTTATTGGCATTGGGAAACCCGAAAACCTGCACCTTGGCTTGTCAACAACCCCGTCCCCCTGACAATTGTCCCCCTGACAATTTGTATTTTCTTAGCTTCCGACTCTGATTCGGGGGTTAAGCAGGCCGTAGATTATATCAGCAGCCAAGTTGGAAATACTATAAATAGCCACGATGATCATGCTGCAAGCTTGAAGCAGGGGTAGATCCTGCCTCTGGATACTGAAGACGATCAAGCGACCCAAACCGGGGTAGCCGAAGACTGCTTCAGTAACAATAAGACCTGCTAAAAGCCAGCCAATCCCCATCGCCACAACAGTTACCGTGGGCAGCAGCGAGTTACGCAGCACATGCTTGAACAGAACCTGCCCGGCAGGCAACCCTTTTAGATCGGCAGCCCTGATATAGTCTGTCCTGAGAACATCAATCGTCCCCGAACGGGTCATCCTGGCAATATAGCCAAGGCCGGTGAGACTGACAGTTATTGCCGGCAAAATCAGGTAAGGTAACGCCTCCCTGAAAGTGCTCTCAGGGTCAATAGAAGAGTTGGCGGGGAACCACTCCAAGCCGATGGCCAAAAAGGTGATCAGCAGTAGGCCGGTTACAAATTCGGGCAGGCCGACAAAGGCCATCGAGATTCCAGTAATGAGCTGATCAGGCGGCTTGTCTTTTTTTAGAGCGGCGATTACGCCCAGGATAATGCCTAAAGGCACGTAAATCAATAGCGCCACTCCGGCCAGCATGGCCGAATTGCCAAGACGCTGCATCACCATTGGCCTGATCGGCATTCGGCTGACCAGAGAATCACCCCAGTCACCGCGAATGAAACCACCTGCCCAATCAAGATATTGGACGTGGAGCGGTCGGTATAGACCGAGCTCTTGTCTTAAATTATCAAGAGCCTGCTCGGTGGCAAACCGCCCGAGAATTACCCTGGCCACATCGCCGGGGAGCAGCTGGGTAATGGAAAAGATAATGATCGAAGTCAGGATCAAGGTTATTAAAATAAAACCAATTCGGCGCAACAGAAAATTAGTCACTGTTCAGCCCCCCTCTCCTTTTTCAGCAGGCCTTCTCCCTGTAACGCCTGCAGATCTTCTACAGGAATATGGCAACAGAGTTGGTGATAATAGCCAATGCACTGCCAGGGCGGTTCTTCTTTTTCGCAAATCGCGCCAAGCTTACGCGGGCAGCGGGTATGAAACCGGCAGCCCGATGGAATGTTCATGGCGCTGGGCACACTGCCTTTAAGGCGAATCGATTCCTGTTTAATATCGGGATCGGGGATGGGCAGCGCGGAAAGTAGCGCCTCTGTGTAGGGATGATAGGGCGGAACGAAAACATCCTCGGCTGATCCAATCTCCCAGAGTCGGCCCAAATAAACAACAGCAATCCAATCCGAAAGATGGCGGACCGCTGAGAGATCATGCGATATGAAAAGATAAGATGTCCCTTTTGATTCCTGCAGATCAACCAGCAAGTTCATCAGCGAGGCCTGCACCGAAACGTCCAGTGACGAGATCGGCTCATCGCAGATCATTAAGGTTGGATTGGCGGCAAAAGCCCGGGCAATTGCTACCCGCTGCTTTTCGCCTCCGCTCAGTTCATGCGGCAACCGGTAGATATAATCTTCAGGAAGGTTTACCGCCGCAAAAAGCTCTTTTACCCGTTCCTGAATCGCTTCTTTATTCACGCTACTCAACAGTTTGAGTGGCCTGGCCACAGCCTCGCCGACCGGATGCTGCGGATTAAGCGAGGCATCGGGGTTTTGAAAAACCATTTGCATCTTACGCAGCATATCGCGCGGCCGCCTGGCAACCGAGTATGGTAAAAGCTCGCCTTCAAGTTCAATCTCGCCGGCATTTGCCTCTTCCAGTCCCATGATACAACGGGCAAAAGTGGTCTTACCGCAACCACTTTCACCAACAATGCCCATTGTAAAAGAACGGCGCACTCTAATTGTAATATCGTCAACGGCTTTAACTTCCCGTTTTCTATTCTTTTCAAACATTGACAGCCCGCCCACTACGGGAAAATATTTCTTTATATTGCGCGCTTCTAAAACCAGTTCACCGTACTCAGTTTCACTACGCGCTTCACGCATATCGGCAACAACTTCTCCGTATCTCTTAAGCTCTTCATTACGACGGCAGGCGGTGAGATGGCCGTAATCAATTTCCTTAAGTGGTAGGCGCTCTACTCGGCAAGCCTCTTCGGCCAGTTCACAACGAGGGGCAAAAATGCAGCCGGGCGGTAGTTGGTCCGGCCGTGGAATAAAGCCTGGTATCGCCTTTAAGCTGATATCTTTCTTGTTCACATTCACCCGGGGCACACAACCCAACAGTCCCCTGGTATAGGGGTGAAGTGTGTCCTTGAACACCTGGCCGATGCTGCCTTCTTCCATAATCTCTCCGGCATATAACACTCCGACCCGACTGCAGACCCGCGCCACTACTCCCAAGTTATGGGTTATATAGAGTACCGCCGTATCATTTTCACGCATCAGGTCGCCAATCAGATCAAGGATAACCGCTTCGGTTGTTACATCGAGAGCAGTGGTCGGTTCGTCCATGATCAGCAACTCCGGATTGGTAGCCATGGCAATGGCGACCAAAACGCGCTGCAGCATGCCACCACTGAGCTGGTGGGCGTAACGTCTGGCCACCACCTCGGGGTCGGCGATGCGCACTTTGGTCAACATATCCAGGGCCTTATTCCTGGCTTCCTTTTTCGAAAGCTTCAGGTGGGTGCGGGCTACTTCAGCAACCTGTTCGCCGATCATAACCGAAGGGTTAATCGCCGCGTTGGGATCCTGGTGCACCATGGTGACCCGCTTACCCCAGACCCGGCGCATTTCCGCCTTTGAAAGGTTCAACAGGTCCGTGTCGCCAAGATATATTTTTCCCTCTTTCAGAAAACCATTTTCTGGTAGGTAGCGGACAATAGCCCTGGCCAACGTGCTTTTGCCAGAACCCGACTCACCCACCAAGCCGTAAATTTCGCCTGAGCAAATCTGTAGCGAAACATTACGCACCGTATCGAGCAGCCCTTTTTCTGTTTTGTAAGTAACCGTTAAATTGCGGGCATCTAAAACTTTTTTAGGCATCACTGACCCCTCCCGGCAAGAGGATTCTGCGTAAACCGTCACTCATAAAACCAACACCGACTACCAGCAGGGCAATAGCGCCGGCCGGAAAAAATAAAACCCACCGGGATTGGTGAAACCAAGTCCGGCCTTCACCGACCATCAGACCCCAGTCCGGTGAGGGTGGCTGAACTCCAAGGCCTAAGAAACCGAGTGAAGCGACCAGAAATATTGAGTATGAAAAACGCATCGATGCCTCTACTGCCAGATGCGGCAATACATTGGGCAATATTTCTTTATATAAAATATAAAAACTGTTTTCTCCCCTGAGACGAGCCGCCTCGATAAACTGCCTGGTTTTAAGATCCAGAACCACACTGCGCACCACCCGGGCCACCATGGGAATGTAGAGAAATCCGACAATGATGATCACATTAACCCTGGAAGGACCGAGCGAGAAAAGGATGACCATCGCCAGCAGCAGAGGTGGAATCGATAAAATCACATCCATGGCCCTCATGATCAGCTCGTCGAAGAGGCCGCCCCGGTAACCGGAAAAAAGCCCCAGGAGCAGGCCAAAAAATACGGCCAGCGCCGTACCGGAACCGGCAACGGATAAAACATCGCGGCTGCCGACTAAAATCCGGCTGTAGACATCCCTGCCAAACTGGTCCGTGCCAAAAATATGCTCTTCAGAAGGCGGCTGCAGCTTGTTAGGCAGGTTCTGCGCAGTATAGGCATAGGGTGCCAACAGCGGGCCAAACAGGGCAATAATCAAAAAGAGAAAAACTATGGTAAACCCAATCAGGGTTGTAGGATATCGCTGCAGGCGCTTAATTGCTGAAATATATCTTGATCTCTTTTGTTTAGGCTTGAAGGTATGACTCGTTTCAGACATCGGTTACCACCCTCCGGTAACTAATCTGTAAATAATCTCCCGGCGGGCAGAAAACCCGCCGGATTTTTCGTTCAGATACACTGAATCTAGCGTTCGAAATAGACAGATCGAAGATCCATCGCTGTGCCGAGACTGCTGGTCGGTTCTAAACCCCGCAAGTCGGCGCTAGCTCCCCATAGGTTGTTGATAAAGAAGGGAATAATGATCGGGCCGCGCTCCATAAAGATTTCCTGGATACGATGATACAAAGAAATCCGCGTATCGCGATCCATCTCCTTGGCAGCGAGGGCTGCAAGTTCGTCCAGCTCGGCATCAGACCAGTGACTTTCATTCCACTGGGCTCCGGTAACATAAGCCAGGTCAAGATAAGGTTGCGGGTTAGGCCTTGCGCCCCAGTCAGTTATACCGAAGGGCGCTTGCAGCCACATTTCTTCCGCACCGTAGTAGACATCTGACGGTACCAGCTGAATTTCAACGTTTACACCAATCTCGGCCATCTGCTCTTTCCAGATTGTAGCAATAGCAGGAACCGGTGATGATTCCTGAGTGGTAAGCACAATATCAAGGCCATCACCGAAGCCGGCAGCGGCGAGCAGCGCTTTTGCTGCTTCAACATCGCGAACCGGTTCAGGCACAGCCAGGTGATAATCGCCGTAAGCCGGACCAATCGGGGTGTCGCGGCCGGTAGTACCAAAGCCGCCAACCGCGCCGTCAAGAATTGCGGCGCGATCAGTGCCCAGTTTCAAAGCCTGGCGGACGCGGACATCGCTGGCCGGGCCTTCATCCGAACGCATGCGCAAAACATAGGAAGTGTTAGAGGGGGCCTGCAGCACTACCTTGGTGGGATCAGCTTCAAGCACGGGAATAAACTCCGTCGGCAGGTAGATCAGATAATCGATCTGGCCACCGCGCAGCGCTTCAACCTGCGCGGAGGAGTCACTGAGGAAGATGATCTCGAGGCCGTCAAGATAAGGTAGCGGATTTCCTTCAGCATCGCTCATCCAGTAGTGCGGATTGCGCTCAAAAATGATCCGGTCCTCCGGTGAGTAGCTGGTAATCATGAAAGGCCCGGTTCCGTTCCAAACGGTGGCAAAATCCTCATTATCGGCATCGACAATGATTGCGTGGTAGTCGGAAAGATCGTATAGAAACGCTGGATTCGACTCGGTCAGTTCAAAAACCACCGTATAGTCATCGGGAGTGGTTATTTCCGCGATATTAGCATAAAGAGTTACTGTAACTGCGCCGATCTCGGGATCGCGCAGGCGGTCAAAGGTGAATTTAACGTCGCGCGCGGTCATCTCTTTGCCGTCGTGAAAAAGCACACCCTGGCGCAAGTTAAAGGTCCAAACCTTGGCATCTTCACTGCTCTCCCAACCTTCGGCCAGGCTGCGGCTGGGATCAGGAGTATTTTGTTCATCAATATAGACTAAAAAGTCACCCCACTGCCTGCCTATCCAATCGTCAGCAACCGTGCTAAAAAATGCGGGGTCCATATTGGTCGGTGCATAGTATGCGCTGCGCAGGACTCCGCCGTGCTTCTCAGAAAGGGCTTCGCCGGGAACTTCTTCTTCCCCGGGTGCGGCCGGAGCACAGGAAACGAGGATCATACTGATTGCCAGCATTAAAGCCAGCAACACTAAAGCTCTCTTGAACAAGGTTATACCTCCTCAATAATTAGTTGTTGCCACCAGAAAAAATGCGTATCCTCCCTACCCTCACCTCCCTTCCCAGGAGATAATTATGATCGATGTTGCCCCAACAGCAAACCCTATTGCCGTCTTACCCTTTTAAAGCGCCATTTTTTTATAAACTCCGTTGCCGCAAATTGGTCTTTGCCCATGCTCTTAATTGCGGATTGCCTCTTCAGCGTAGCCCGAAAAGGGAGCCCGGTCCGGCTGCTCAAGGATACGAGTTTTCTTGATCCGGTCCTTTGAATTTATTGAACACCTTAATTATCTAAGCAGGCTGGTAACCTGATCAATTACACTTTGATTCGGTGTATTAGCCGCATTACTGCCTAAAATAGATCTGGCCTTCTCCTTCGCCAACTCGAAACAATCTTTGCTGCCCAGCTGCTGCCAGGTTTCGTACATCATCCGGTTAAAAACGGTTGGCATCCAGATTTCACGTCGGAAATACTTCATGGTGTGCTCTTCGCTCAAATAGTGACCGGCCGGGCCGACTTTTTCGATCACATCAACACCCATCGTATCGGTGCTGATTTCGGTGCCTGCCCCGATGTAGCGGGCGGCGCTGATAAAATCGTCGCACATTACCAGGAAGGGCAGCGAACCGGTTTTACCGCCGTCGAGATAGCCGACATCGTGCACCAGGTTGGCCCCGCAGAGTTGGTTCAGCAAAAGCCCGATTGAAGCCTCCATCCCGGCCTGGGCATCAGGCAACGGCGAGTTACAGCAGCCAGCCTCGGTGAAGTTTGGCAAGCCGTAAAACCGGGCCAGCTCGCTCATAGCGCAGTAGTTCATTGCCGCATCGGGCGAGCCATAGAGGGTAGCTGTAGACTGCATATCCATCGGGGTGGCCCCACCACCGATAATAATAGCGGCTCCCTTCTTCTTGAGCTGGGCAATCAACAAGCCTGACAGGCTCTCGGCATTCATCTGGACTATGGTGCCCGCTTTGCTCACCGGGCAGGTCCCACCGGCTACTACCCCTGGGGTGTAGATAACCGGTACCCCATATTCGATGCAGGCAAACATCTTAGCCATGCCTTCAGCGGTATGAACCAGGGGCGAGATCGGTTCATCGTATAAAATGATGTACGGCTTAGCCCGCAGATCATCAGCCGAACCGGCCGCCGCTACGGCCATTTTAATGATCGTCCTGGTTTCCTCTTCACTTAAAGCGGTAAATATAATCGGCTTGGCCGTGTTCAAGGTCATCGTGGCAAACTGATAAAGGCTGCCCATTTTCGCTTTTACGTCGCCGGGGATCCCATAGCTCATCACGAAATCAAAATTGGGCAGATTCTCCATAATTATCGCTGCGTTAGCAATATCCTGTCTCAATGTACCCCGGCGCTTACCGGTTTCAAGATCAAGATGAAATGGCAGGTCCGAGCCGGTTCCAAAGTAGGTACAATTGCTTTCCAGGCTCATCGCCGGAAGCCCTTCACGGTTGTAAATGTTAATCTTAGAGGGGGCGGTTCTAATTGCCTCTTCGATCAACCAGCCCGGGATTCTTGCAACACGATCTTTTACCATACAGCCTGCATCTTTTAAAAGCTTCAGCGATTCGTCATGATCGACCCTAACGCCAACCCTTTCAAGCACATCTACAGTAGCGCTGTGCAGCTCCTCCAACTGGTTATCGCTAAACCAGCTTAACCTGGGTGAAAGCTGCCGGCTATAGTTGGAACGGTAACCTTTTATCGAAAACACCTCCATAACATAATAGATGATCGCCGTTTGTCTTTAGTTAAAGGTGGTTCAACCCTAAGCCGATTGTTTCATGTTCATAGCCTTTAACCGGTGCACCGATCATCCCGTAGAGCACCACGGCCAGCCATTCACCATCCTCAATCTGCTCGGTGGTGCGCGGACCGCGGGCAACGGTAAAGATTAAGCCGACAGTCCGTAACATGTTTCCCAGCCCCAGCTGACCCCGGCAGATACCGACAAAAGCATCGAGGGTGGCATGGTACAAAGCATGGGTATCGCGATAATGATCTTTGCGAATCATCCCTTCCCGCTGAGCCGCCGTCTCAACCGCGGCGAAGATCTTTTCTGTGTTCATCGAACCAACCTTGCCTTTGATCAGTGTATATCCTTTTTTTATTGCCTTGGCTCTAATCTCTTCCTCGCTACATGAGTCAGATAAAGCATAAAGGATTGCTGTTTTACCAATCGCTGCCATAAACTGATACCGCCTATCTTTTTAGTGATAACTCTATTTTACCACCTACAGGCAAATTAAAAGCGATGCAAATACTATCAAAAATTAACCTCTGAAGCAACCGCTTCAACCAGGCGACCACTTTTAACCAGATCGATCGCTTTATCGACAAGGGGATATAAAATTACGTCTTTTTCGATAAAATCTACTTCCTGTCGTAGCAGCTGGTGCGCCACCGCGGTGCCGCGCCCAAGGTTTTCCGCACCCCGGAAATCAACGGCCTGGGCTGCTGCGAGCAGCTCGATACCGAGAACTGCAGCCACATTATCGACAACTTTGCGCGCCTTGCGCGCCGCTGTCGTTCCCATGCTGACATGATCCTCCTGATTGGCCGAGGATGGAATTGAGTCAACGCTGGCCGGGTGGCATAGCACCTTATTTTCGCTGACCAGCGAAGCTGCTGTATATTGGGCAATCATCAATCCCGAATTCAGACCGCCCTCTTTTACCAAAAAGGGAGGCAGGCCGTTTAAGGCCGGATTGACCAAACGTTCCACACGCCTCTCGGCAATGCCGGCTAACTCGGCTACAGCTATGGCCATAAAGTCCATCGCCTGGGCTACCGGCTGTCCGTGAAAATTGCCTCCGGAGAGGACTTTATTCTCCTCCGGGAAAAGCAGTGGATTATCATTAACCGAGTTGATCTCAATTTCAAGTATAGAAAGAATATAATCGAGGGCATTTGCTGTTGCGCCGTGTACCTGGGGCACACAACGCAAACTGTAGGCATCCTGTACTTTGCGGCTGTCGCTGCCGATCAGCTTGCTACCCGCAATTAGGCAACGGATCATCTCGGAGACATAGCGGTGTCCCTGATAAGCCCGAACCTGCCCGATCAGTGGGTCAAAGGCATCGGGAACGGCTAATTGCGCTTCCAGAGTCAGGGCTGCCGTGATCATCGAAGCTTTAAGCAAATTTACTGCATCATAGTAGGCTAGGGTGCCGATCGCTGTCATAATCTGGGTGCCGTTGATCAGCGCCAAGCCTTCTTTTTCCACCAGGGTAATCGGCTCCAGACCGGCTGCCGCCAGGGCAGCGGCCCCGGACATCCGCTTTCCCTTAAAGTAGGCCTCTCCCCTGCCGGTTACAACCAATGCCAGATGTGACAGGGGAGCGAGATCGCCGCTGGCGCCAAGCGAGCCCTGCTCGGGAACTATCGGAACGATTCCTAGGTTAAGCAGCGCAATCAGCCGCTCCAATAGCTGTGGCCTCACCCCGGAACAACCCCTGGCCAGAGCATTAATCCTCAGTAACAGAGCTCCACGCACCGCCTCTGCCGGTAACGGATCGCCGACTGCCGTGGCATGGCTGGCAATCAGGTTTTTTTGCAGCTGAATGGCGTCTTTGCGGGAAATGTTAATATCGCTGAAGCGCCCGAACCCGGTGGTAATACCGTAAACCATGGCATCGCTATCAACCAGCTTCTCCAGCATGGTTCTGGCGCGGACCACCCGCTGCAATGCTTTCTCGTCCAGGTCCACTACCTGCCCCATACGACTCACATTAACCACATCGTCAATCAACAGCGAATCGCCGGTTATCTTCAATATTTCCTGGCTTCTTTCACTCCGCCTCAGCAAATTCATCGGTAACAGGCCCCCTATCAAATAAAAAAGAACGCCGGGACTACAATCCCTGCGCTCCCTCATGTCTAGTAGCTATGAGCATCCGGGTCACAAACGCAATTCGCCTTTCCAGGAAAGATCATACCTGAACATTGCTAAATAGTCAAATCAATTGGACCGACACCAAATGCAGGTTGCCAACGTTGACAACACGAAGAAAGAGATCATAGGCCGCATGAAAACATTTCTAGCGATCATCAATAGCCGGAATAGTCGAGCTTTTGGCCACTCGGAACAAGTGCACATTTTTGCCATCATCACCGGTTTGCTGCTCGGCCTGCGATCGCAGGGGAAAAAGCTTATGCAATGCGACGCTTCCCTGCACGATATCGGTAAGATCAAAATCGGGCGCACCGCGGCCAGGACACCCCGCTTAATGTAACCGCTGTGGATGAAGGCTGGATTTTGTTTGCGACCAAAGACCAGCGTGTTAATGGGTAAGCTGTTATTCACATCTTCTTTATAACCGCCAGTTTCCTTGCTCGGCGAAGCTTCTCGGCTAGCTCGGCAACCACCTCGTTCCTGGCCCGGATGCCCGCCGGCTTCAACGTGGACGAATGCGCCGGGTTGACCGCTTGTCCCACCCAGAAATGCACTTCATCGGCCTGCTGAAAGAACTCTATGATGCGGTTTACCCCGTAGCCGGCCTCCGGGGCTAGCTCGGGAGTGTCAAATACGTTGTTGACCCTGTTAAGGGTCACCGTGCCCTCGCTCGCAAGGTCAATACCGTCCAGTTCGTAGTGAGCTGGAGCGCCGAATTTACCGGGAACCACCTTTGGCGTTACCCCCATTTGCTCTGCCAGCAAATGTGTCGTCGTCCCTCCGCAGACTACCTTCAACCCTTCTGTCGCCAGAAACGCCGTCATCACTTTCTTGGTATCACCGCGCTTCCCGGGAGGGCCGGTCATAAGGTGCAGCACCCTCGGTTTTCGTAATACCAGTGCGAGCACTGTGATGTCGTCGGCGGGCCGGTTGTCGTTGAACGAGGCCGCCTTGCGCGCGAGCGCTGCGGGAATGTCTGCAGCATGCGCGGGCTTGTCCAGCCGGGCGTTCGCAAGGAACGACCTGA
Source organism: Firmicutes bacterium UBA993 (assembly GCA_002292015.1). GTDB lineage: Bacteria > Bacillota > Dethiobacteria > DTU022 > DTU022 > UBA993. Next base: position 7,946 of record DBBD01000010.1, on the reverse strand, counting down.
CACCTGCTTCGCCCCAGCCTCTCGGTAGGCCACGGCCCAGTCCGGCTTGGGTCACTCCGTCGCTGAACATAAGCAGCCCTTCGTTCGGCCTTAGGTGGGTGGAAACCTCCTGAACAACCTCACCGTCCCAGTGTAGTGGCTGGAAGAGCAACGATTCAAGGCCGCGGGCTGTCAAAATAAACGGTTGAGGGCTCTCGTACGAGTAAATAGTTGTCTCCCCACTGCCGGCAATGAACGCCGCGTTCAGAGCCGCCCAAGGACCGTTGTTCAACTTGGCGTGCCGGAGCGAACGAACCAGCGCCCTTGTCGCCTCGATGTTAGTGAAGCCCTCATGGATCATGCTAAGCAGGTATTCGGCCGACAGTGTAGCCGCGGCTCTCGCTTCTATACCGCTGCCGATGCCGTCAGCAAGAATAACAATGGTTGATTCCTGCCGGTGCGTAACGAATACCGCGTCGCCGCAGTGGCGGTGTCCGCTTTTGCACAGCTGCATTGAGTGGTCGTCGACAAAAAGACGGGGCATCACCGCTCCTCCTTGCGCCTAACCAGGTCGGTCAGCCGCGACAGGGTAGAGCGGGTTTCGGCGGCCGACCTGGCGAGATGCCGCACCATTTCCTGCACGACTTCAACCTGACGGTCGACGACCTCTTCCGCGCGGTCAATTGCCTCCCTGCGCAGGGCATCCAGTTCCGCTTCCTGCTTCTTGCTGTGCGTGAGGTTGATCAGGATGCCTACGACTTCGACTGAATCCGCCTCACCGATTTTATATACGAACTGCTGGCACACCAGGCCGTAAGCGGAAAGATGCAAGGGCTCTTCGTACATATCTATTTCGCCTTCCAGCACCTGCCGGTACGGATCGGCCTCCATGAAGTAACTGATATGTCTGCCTCGGCAATGCTCGCCAGTAATAAACATTTCGCAGAACTTTTTGTTCACATGGACTATCTTGAGTTCACGGTCAAGGATCACAATCGCGTTGGGACTGTTCTGCACAATGGCGTCTGTCTTGAGCTCAGCCGAACGCCTCATGAATGGGATGCACATATCTATTTCTGCCATCCCGGCAAGCACTGCGAGCGCTTTCTCCCGACACGTGTTGTACCCACAGGCCCCGCAGTCGAGTTCATCGGGCGGCTCGTACTTTCCGGTTCTCGCCATGACTTCCCGAATAAGCGCCTCGTCGGGCTCCTGAACCACCTTCGGGTCCGGAGGATAGTGCACGGCAAGATCGGTAGCAGGGCTGGAAACAGTAGATAAAACCTCACTCCCAGCGCTTTCGGGTGCTTTTATCTTATCCGCTTCTGTCGCTCTGCCCACAGTGCCCAAAAAAGCCATCTTATAAGCGAACCTACCGGGACTTTGCGCCATGCCGACTCCTCCGAGACATCCTCCGGGACAAATCAGCGCTTCCATGACGACAGGCTGCTTCACCTGGGCCACGAAATCAACTGCCTCCTTAACGCCTTCCGGACCTGTTACGCTTAAGACTAACTGGTCGAGGCGGTCCGTAGAAAAGCCCGCAGCCCTGGCAAAACCTCCGCTTACCGGAAACAGCCTGCCGTTTGCGGGCTTTAAGTCGTCGAAGTCGCTCTCCTCGGCCTGGATAAAGCTTAGGCCGCGAGACTTCACCCAGTCGTTCAGTTCGTCGAAGGTCAGGACCGCATCTACACTCGGCCGGCATTCTTCACGCCGCGCCTCCTCTTTTTTTGCCAGGCACGGACCGATGAATACTACCGCGGTGTCCGGTCCGTACCTAGCCTTCAAGTGCCTGGAATGGGCGACCATCGGAGAGGCGAGCGGCAAGAGGGCGCCAGTAACCTCAGGCTTGTATCGCTGCACGTACCGGACCACCGCTGGGCAGGCTGTACAAAGGAACTTCCCAGGCGGGCTGCTGTCGATAAGCTTGCGGCTGGCTTGCGCCACCATCTCGGCGCCGACCGCCGTCTCGGCGACAATGCCGAAGCCCAGGCTGCGCAGGACCCCCGGAAGCCCCCTGCACTCCGCGGAGGTAAATGCCGACATATAGCTGGGCGCCACCGACGCCGCGACCAGCGGCACGGTCCGTATCAGCTCCTCAACCAGGGGGATTTCGTTACGATAAGATTTAGCGCCTTGGGGGCACTCGCGCACGCAGATACCGCAGAGGATGCAATCATCGGGGCAAACCCCCGCCTGTCCGCCTTCCTTGCGCACAGCCTTAACCGGGCAAACACGCACACACCTGTTGCAATCGCGGCACCGCGCCGCGTTCGTCCACAAGGTAGTATTTTGCGCCGGCGCTTCACCTACCATATCAGCGTAACCTCCGGGTGCCCCCTCAGCTTTCATCGCGTATCTTACCCACTTCAGTAGCCTCTCTGGATGCCAACTGCTCCAGTTCGCGGTCGAGCCTCCCAGCAATCTCCTCGAATGTGCACTTCTCCAAAATTTCATCGTTGAACTTCACGGTTGGCCCTCTATCGCACGCTTCGTAACAAAAGGTGGGAGACACATCGACCAGGTGACCGGCACTGTTCTTGTCAATGTGATCAATCAGGTTGTGCAGCAGGTCGTGGCTCCCCTTAATGTGGCAGTTGGTGCCCACACACACCTCGATATGCACAGCGGCGCCTTCGCTTTGCTCTTCGCCCGTGTCGAAATCGATCTCGTGCGCTCCGGTCCTCCGGCGTGGCCGGTAATGAGTGTGAAGAAGCTCGTGGGCGATATGGCTACCAGGCTCCTGCAAAACATTTTTATAAAGCTGCTGGAGGTAAGGATTCTCCTGGCTTTTATGCATCTGCAGCATCGTGTCGAGTCTGTAAATACCCTGCTGACGCGCGACGCGAACCGCGTTACCCTCCATGGAGGGCTGCCCTGCTCCGCATATGCAGCCGCCGGGACAGGCCATGGCCTCAATCAGATCGTATCGTTTACGGCCGGCGCGAACGTCGTCGACCAAGCGCTGTGCCGCAGCTAGCCCGTTGACCACCGCCACTGACAGGTTCACACCGCCGAGGTCGATGCAAGCTTCCCTCGTGTCCTCAAGGCCGCGCACCCGGTGAAATTCTGCCGGATTCAGCCAACGCTTAGCTGTAATCTCACCGGCAAACCTGAGGACTGCCTCGGCTACGCCGCCTGAGGCGCCGAACAAGATACCGGCGCCGCTCTTGAACCCGAACGGCATGTCCAGACTGTCCGGCTCCAGCGAGGTAAAATCGAGGCACGCTTCTCGTATCATGCGGGCGAGCTCCTGTGTCGTTATAACCGCGTCCACGTCCGGCCTACCCCCGGTAGAGAATTCGGGCCTGGCAGCTTCAAATTTTTTGGCAGTGCAAGGCATAATGCTCAGGATAAAAATGTCGTCAGAAGACCTGCCCGTTTCCTTTGCCAGCTCCTGCTTGATCAGGCTGCCGAACATCTGCTGCGGACTCCTGCAAGAGCTTAAGTTTTCAAGCATGTCGGGATAGCGCTGTTCGGCCAGCTTGACCCACGCCGGGCAGCAGCTCGTGAACTGGGGAAGCCTTTCACCCAACCGGAAACGCTTAAGGAATTCCGTACCTTCCTCAAGCACGGTAAGATCCGCGGCGAAGGCTGTATCATAGATATATGACGCGCCCATTTGGCGGAGCGCCGCGGCGATCTGCCCGATGTGAGTCTCTCCGGCCGCAAGGCCGAAAGCCTCACCGATGCCGACGCGCACGGCAGGGGCGATCTGCACCGCCACCACTTTCGAGGGGTCATGTAAGGCCTGCCAAACCCGGTCTATATCGCTCTTAACCGTCAGTGCCCCGGTCGGGCAAATAGCAGAGCACTGTCCGCAGTTGACGCACTCTACCTCGCCTATACCCTGGCCAAAGGCCGGCAGGACCTGGACCTTGCTCCCGCGGTAAGCGAAGTCCAGCGCGCCGATACCCTGCATCTCCTGGCATACTCTTACACAGTCGCCGCACAATACGCACTTGTTGGGATCACGCACCAGCGATAGGCTTGAAGTGTCAATCGGTTGCTTGGCTGCTCTCGACCGGTAGCGCACAGTGCTGACTCCCAAGCGGGCGACTAGGTCAAGCAGCCGGCACGAACTAGATTTAGCGCAGGTGGGACAGTTCACATCATGGCTGGCCAGGAGAAGCTCCACTGTAATCCGCCTAATTCTTCGCAGCTCAGCCGTATTGACGCTTACAACCATTCCCGGTTCCGGAGCTGTTGTGCAGCTAGTAACAATCCCCCTGCCCTGTAACTCAACAATACATAAACGGCACGCGCCGTACACGCTCAAGTCGCTGTGGTAACAGAACGTCGGCATGTTTATTCCCGCACTGCGAATAAGCTCGAGAAGATTGCGCTCGCTTCCTATGGTCACCATGCGGCCGTCGATGATCAACGTATTCTTCTCACTTATCACGGCTGACGGTATGCTGTTCGTTTCGCTCATCATTTTTCCTCCTTAGACTGCCGATATGGCGTTGAATTTGCAGAGGCTGGCGCAAATGCCACACTTCGTGCATTTTGTCACATCAATGCTGTGCGCTGCACGCTTCTCTCCCTCGATTGCCTCGGCAGGGCAATTCTTCATGCAACGGGAACAGCCCTTGCACAGCGATGGGTCTATCGTATACGTTTTGAGCGCTGAGCAAACGCCCGCGGGGCAATACCGCCGGTCGATGTGCGCCTGGTACTCACTTCTAAACAGCTTGAGGGTGCTGAGCACTGGGTTGGGAGCGGTTTTGCCGAGTCCGCACAGGCTGGCTGCTTTTACCGCCTTCGCTGTCTCCTCGAGAAGCTCGATGTCGCCGGGCTGTGACCTGCCGTCTACGATATCCTGCAGGAGGGCGAACATTTGCTTTGTGCCCTCGCGGCAGAGCACACACTTGCCGCACGACTCCTGCTGCGTGAACTGCATAAAAAACCTGGCCACCTCAACGATGCACGTTGTATCATCCAGCACTACTATGCCGCCGGAACCTACCATTGCGCCCATACGCGACAAGTTCTCGAAATCCAAGGGCATTTCGAGGTGTTCCACACCGAGACAACCGCCCGATGGCCCGCCAATCTGCACGGCCTTAAATGCGCGCCCGTCCGGGATGCCTCCACCAATAGCGAATACTATCTCATGTAACGTCGTGCCGAGCGGAACCTCAATCAGTCCCGTATTTAGGACCCGACCGGTCAAGGCGAAGGTCTTGGTGCCGGGACTTTGCGTTGTCCCGTGCTTCCTGAATTCGGACGCGCCGCGCTCGACGATATGTCTAACGGTGGCCAGCGTCTCGACATTGTTGACCAGCGTGGGCTTTCCGAAGAGGCCCTTCTGCGCGGGGAACGGGGGCTTGGCCCTCGGCATGCCGCGCTGGCCCTCGATCGACGCCAAGAGCGCAGTCTCCTCGCCGCACACGAACGCGCCCGCACCTTCCACGACCTCACAATCGAAGTCAAAACGGCTGTCGAACAAGGCTTTGCCCAATATCCCTGCCCCGCGGGCATCGTCTATCGCTCTGTGCATTCTCTGCAGCGCGAGCGGATACTCACTCCGGATGTAGAAGTAGCCGCGGCTCGCACCCGTGGCGTAAGCAGCAATGACTGCTCCTTCGAGCACCCTGTGCGGGTCGCCCTCCATGATGCTTCTGTCCATAAATGCGCCCGGGTCACCCTCGTCACCGTTGCATACAATATACTTGACCTGGTCCTCGACAGCTAGCGTAGCTTGCCATTTTATTCCGGTCGGGTAACCGGCGCCGCCGCGGCCTCTTAAGCCGGAGGCGGTAATTTCATCGCAGATCTGTGCGGGTGTCATCTGTGTGATAGCGCGCCGCGCGGCTGCGTAACCACCGCGTGCGATGTACTCCTCAATGCTTTCCGGATCAACATGGCCACAATCCACCAACGATATACGTTTCTGCCTGGCGTAAAACGGTATGTCACGTGAGTTGCGAAAGGTGTGTCCGTTATCCGGGGTGCGGTAAAGCAACCTCTCGACGACGCCGCCGGAATGCAGGCTAGTGTCGATTATCTCAGCAACATCATCCGCCGTCACGTGGCAGAAAAGTATCTCTTCCGCTCCGCGGGCAAGCGGCTGGAGAGTCACCAACGGTCCCTTTTGGCACAACCCGTGGCACCCTGTCCGGCTAACGACGCCGTCTGCACCGACACCAAGTCCGGCCTTTACCTGCATAGGCTCACCGGTTGGATTGTCCGCGTCTACAGCGCTTACACCATTCCCACACATGTCGCCCACCAGTGCCACCTCCGCGATGCCCGGAGCTGCGCCGGTCAGCCTGAGGAACTCATCATATACTGCCCCGGATCCACCAGCGATACAACCTGTGCCGGCACAGACTAGGACCCGGTAACTTAGTCCCGATAGCCTCTGCTTCGCCCTTTCCGCAATCTCTGTTATATCTACAACCGCCATGCTATCTCCTCCGTTCCTCATCTTCCAGTATTTCATCCAGCACTGCCCCCAATTTGTCGACATTAACCTGTCCGTAAACACGGTCGTTGATCACCACGACTGGTGCCAAGCCGCAAGCGCCGAGACAAGATACCTTTTCGAGAGTGAATAACATGTCATCCGTCGTCGGCTTATTGTCGTTCAGCTTAAAGCGCTCATCCATCAGGTCCAGCAAAGACTGGCTCCGGTTGACATGGCAAGCGGTTCCGTCGCAAATTCTTACAACATACTTACCCTTGGGCTGCAAGGAAAAATGAGCATAGAACGTTGCCACACCGAACACTCTTGCCCTGGGGAGACCAAGGTTTGTAGCGATGTAGCTCAGCACCGGCTCAGGCAAATACCTGTATTCTTCCTGCACGGACTGGAGTATGGCTATTAATCTGTAGGGGTCGTTATTAAAACTGTCAAGTATTTCGTTCACCTTGTGGAAGCGCCTGCTCTCCGGCGGCTTGTTCGTTAACATGCTTTTCATCAATACTCTCACTCCTTCTGCTAAGATTTTGTTCTAGTTCGTAGCTAAGCAGCATATACCCGGCGGCGAGGTTCTCATTCCTCACGATTACATTACCCGGCACTTGTAAAGTCATAGGCGCAAAATTCCAGATAGCAAGGGCCCCAGCCCCAACCATCACGTCCGCGACTCCCTGCGCAGTGTCGGCTGGGACAGCAATGATGCCTATGCTTATGTTCATACGACTCATCAAGTCCGCCAGCTTTTCCGCCGGCAGCACCTTAACCCCGCCTACAATCTCGCCAGCTTTTGCTGGATCTGCGTCGAATGCCGCGGTAATCTTAAGACCGTACTCCTTCAACCCTGAATAAGCCATCAAAGCGCGTCCCAGCGAGCCAGCCCCGGCAAGAAAGGCTTCTTTCGTATTTCTCATCCCGAGCAGCTGACCTATTCTCTCCATTGTCAAGCGGACTGGGTATCCGAGCTTCTGGATACCCGTCGCCAAGCACGACAGGTCCCTGCGGACTAGACTCGGGTCCACATTGAGCAGCCGCGCGAAGTGTTCACTTGAGATATACTCTTGCCCGTGCTGCTTCATCTTATTCAATATTTGATAGTACTGCGGCAAGCGCTTAACCATCGCTACTTCAAGTCTTTGCATGCTTAACCTCCCGGTTACGTTACCCATGGCCATTTACCCTGTCTCTTTGAGAAGGAAATTCGTAAACAGTCTTATCACCTCCGTCAAAAGGTTTTCCCGGCTTAAGCCACAGGCAGCGTGGAGAGATATTGTGACTTATGTCACTATTTATTATAGATACAACCATAAAAAAAGTCAAGCAACGAATTGCATCATCAGAAAATAATTTTTCCGAATCACTTCGCTGCATCATAATCAAAATTTACTTAAAAAGAGTGGAGTGGAGCGGATATGCCCCGAAACAAATAAATGGGGTCACAAATAAATGGGGTCAGGTCTTGAAATATCAGTTTTCTGAACAAATAAATGGGGTCAGGTCTTGAAATATCAGTTTTCTAAATGTGAATACAGTTAATCGCATC
>DBBD01000070.1:4954-16018 GCA_002292015.1 Firmicutes bacterium UBA993 | reverse complement strand
TAACAGTGATTCGCCTGCCCGTGGGTTTAACACCGCTGCTTATTTATGACATCTGTTCTATTTATTGATATAATTACGGTAAATACATCAAAGGATGCTTACCGATGAGTGTCGAAAAAAGAGTCTGCAAGTATAAACTGGGCGAACAACCGAAAAAATCCGTCTACTGGCAGGAAAAATCTTATCAGGAGCGACTCACTGCACTAGAAGAAATACGCAGTGAGTATATTTCGTGGCGATACAATGCTGAACAAAGACTTCAAAGAGTTTATCGCATTATTAAACAAGCATGATGTTCAATATCTGGTAGTCGGCGGCTTTGCCGTTGCTATTCACGGGTATCCCCGCTACACAAAAGATCTTGACATATGGGTTGCCTTGTCGATGGAAAACGCTGTCAAAATCCTTAGCGCCCTTGATGATTTTGGGTTTGGCGAGTTTAACTTAACCGCTGAAGACTTTACCGAACCGGATCAAATCATTCAGCTGGGGTTTCCACCTAACCAGATCGATTTACTTACCACTTTAAGTGGTGTTGACTTTAGCAGCTGTTACGGAACCAGGCTTGTAGTTGATTTCGATGGCGTGGATATTGTAATTATCGATCGGGAGAATCTTAAAAAGAACAAACTGGCCACCGGTCGGCCACAAGACCTGGCCGATGTTGAAAATATTTGACCCATTTAGATTATAAGTGTTATACCACTTGAAGAAATGGCTCAAAAGAACCGGCCTAAAACTCGTCTGTGGAAGAGATTAAGACTGCGGGATTGAAGTTTTCGATGGGGCCCCGGTAGGGTTTGCCACGCTCGGGTCGGTGTGGCCGTTTCATGTGGGTGACTGCCGCTACGGGGCAGAAGTTGTAGCAACGCAAGCATAGCATGCAGTTGCCTTTCGTTTTTACTTCGACGCCGGAGTAGTAAAGGTTACCGACCGGGCAGAGGCGGACACATTCGCCACAGTCGATGCAAATTTCCTTGTTAATACCGATGTCATTTTGAAACCTATGGTAGTAGCGGCGGTAAGGCACCCGTTGCATACAGCCGAGCAGGTAGGCAAGGCAGTTGAAACCGTGCCGGTAGGGTTTACCAGCGATAATGTGGGTTACGATTCGGTTGATTTTGCGGGCAGTTCTTTGCCGCGCCTGAAACAACTTGTCCGGGTTATTGGTGTAGGGCAGGCGAATTACACTTACGCTTACATTATTGGGCATCAGGAAGTGCTCACCCCACTTAACGGCAAATCCTTTTTCTTTCAGCATTGAAGCGCCAAGGTAGGCACCATCGCCTGACCAGAGCCACTGGGTGCAAAACACCAGGGCATCTTTACCGGGGAATTGAGGCAGATCATCAATAAACTCTTTCATCAGTTGGGGCAGATCAGAACCATAAATCGGGTAGCCAAAACCAACCAGTGATGATTCTTCGATCAGGGAGGCAATGTTGACCGCTGAAATATTTTCGATCGAGTAAGCCCGGCTGTTAAAGCCCTTTTCATTAAGTTGTCTGCATAATTCTTCTGCCACCCACCATGTATTGCCCGTTCCGGAAAAATAAAATACAGCTGCTTTTCTGGCAGTAGCCACAATTACACACCTCCGGGTTATTTGTCGGCGAACTTCTATCCGAGCCAGACCGACACAAACTCAACTACTTCCTTCCAGCCTGGTTCGGCCATAATCCGGCGCGTCAAGTAATAGCAATGATACCGGAAGGGACAGTGGGGGTCAGGGCAACAACAGCTTCAGGAAGGTCGCAGTCAGCCAGGATCATGGCCGGCAATCCGCCCAGCGAACGATTGACCTGTATATATATTTATATCATAAAAAGCGGCAGGATACCGCATGTTCTACGGTTCCTGCCGCGATTTTTTCAAAACGGTCAGCTTACTTAACCTGATCTTTTAAAGCTTTCCCAGCTTTAAAGGCCGGTACTTTTTGCGCTGCGATTTTTAGTGTTTCGCCGGTGCTCGGGTTACGCCCTTCGCGGGCCTGGCGTTGCCTTACTTCAAATGTTCCGAAACCAACCAGCTGTACCTTTTCACCGTTTGACAGGGTGTTAATAATGACATCAATTATCGCCGCTACGGCGGCCTCACTTTCCTTCTTGCTGATATTTGTTTTCTCAGCTACCATCGTGATCAGTTCTTGTTTGTTCATCCAGTAATACTCCTCTCGCTTTCAAAATAATAACGTTACCTATAATACAGTTCATTGTTCATGAAATCAACCTTAGAGCGAATAAAATCTAGCATCATATCGCTATATACCCTTTAGCGCTTTTTCCATCGCCTCGTTGAATACACGGCCGGAGATATGCATGATTGTATCAACACCGTTTTCAGTTTGTTCAAACCGCATTGAAGCAAGGCAAGGATAATGCAAGCTCATTAGGCCGGCTTTCGGTATGGCATTGTCCGCCTCCAGCCCAATTATACGCTTAGCAGTATAATGTGAAGAACCACAGGGAGAACCTCTTAAGATTTTTACCGCAATAATGCTGTTTTTATGGTCGAGGGTCAGGGTAATTTTTGGCTTACCAAAATAGCGGGCAAATTCACTGATTACAGCACTGGTGTAGGGCTGCTTTTTATTTTCATAAAATCCTACAGTTTCTACGTCTATTGAACAAAGCGGTTCCGGATAAACGATGATAATAGCTTTTTTGTTAAGTTCGCGTTGCAGCTGTTTGCGTAAACCCAGTGGTATCCAGGCATTACTGTCAACAGAGGCGACAATCCCCTTGGCTCCTGTTTTATCAGCTATAGTTGGCAATAATTGGGCAGCCTGGGGCGATTCAGCCAAGTGAAGGATCAGGTCTGCCTGGGGCAGGCTATCTGTAAGGTATTGTTCCGGCTCGTCTACAACACTTTCAGTTATTGACGGTACCGTCCAGATTTTCATCTGCCAATCCTGAGGCATATTGGCTTCGATATGGTCAGCAATTCTTTGTCCGTAGTTGCCCTGAATCAGGATTAATAGTTTCATTGGTATCGCACTCCCCTTGAATAATATTTCTGTCGCATAGCAGCAAAAGTGATTGTTAAAATCCAAGATTCATTTTACCAGATCAACGAGTAGCAGGCCAGCGTTGTGGTGATTCGTGTGTGATTCGTGGTGGGAAGTAGGAGGTTAGAGGTTGGAATAATGATAAAATCTTCGCCCCCACCACGACCTCAAGAGGGAGGGATTTTTACGGTCTGCTTCCGTTTCGGGGGAGGGAAATTTGATTCTCTTCAAGCAGGGGGATGTTCGTAATTACTGGTTGTCCTGATCCCGGAGGCGGGTGTAGTCAGCCGGGGTGTCGAGGTCGGTTATCACCGCCGGATCGTCAACCGTTACAAAATCAACCTGTTCGCCTGCAAGGTTTTCCAGAAGAGAACGGCCACCTTGGTCACCTTCGATCTGTTCAAGTGAAGCCCAGGTCCGGCGGTCAAAGATGGTTGGGTTGCCCCTTTTACCCCTGTAGAGCGGACAGGTTACCGGTTTTAGATTCTTCCGGTAGCTATCGAGCAGCAAGCGGTATAGCTCGGAAGTGATTTGCGGTTGATCGGCAAGGGCAAACAGGGCACCCTGGATGGTGCTGTCCACAGCGGCGAGACCCGCTTTTAGCGATGAGGAAAGCCCCTGTTCCGGCGTTTGATTCTCCACTTCCTGGCAGTTAAACCTTCCACTTCCGTAAACATGGCTGCTGCCTGGTTTTGTTACCACAATAACCTGGTCTGCTCCCGCTTTTAAAATTGCTTTTAGGGTTGTTTCAAATACGGTATTTCCGCCTATTTTTAAACTTAGTTTATCTTCGCCCATACGTTTTGAAAGACCGGCGGCAAGGACAATAGCGGCGACAGCAACAGCAGGTTTTCGTGGCTCAGCCGATAAAATAATTTTCACCGGGTTTGCATCCTGTGCTGTTGTAAGCAGCAGATTTTTGTACGATCCTGTTTCGTTAACCAGGTGATCATGTAAATCAAGGGCAGTTTTTCCAGGCATGATGAGTAAATCAGATTTATTAAGAATCGCTTGACACTCGGCAGCAGGGGCCTGGCTGATCGCGATATTGTGCATCTGGCGGTAGCTTTTTGCTAATATTATACTGGTTATTACTTTTCCGGAATCAATCCCGGTTGCTGCAGAAAAACTTGCAAACCGGTGGATGTGAGTTTCGTCAGCCCTTTTACCGAGGATGTCAGCTCCAATTACGGCAAATACCAGGTCACTGCCGGAGGGAATCAGCGGTTCACAATCTTTGTAGCCTTTAAGCGGTTTGCCACTAGCACCATCTGCTTCGACTACAACAAAAACCCCCAGTTCTTTAAATATACAGTTAACAATATCTGGATTTAACCCCTGCAGCTTTGCGTCCGTTCCGATACTGCGGCCGAGCACAACGATGTTTTGTTTATCTAAAATTTTTGTTAAAGCAGTCAAAGCCAGATTAAGGGAAGAAGCCAGAACAAGCGGCAGATTATCCGGTGGATAAATTTTTGTAGTTGTCGTTATGATTACTTTATGCCCGGCAGCAACAAGTTCTTCGGCCAGCCGCAGCATAAGCGTGGTTTTGCCACCCGCTCCGATAAAAGAAACTAAGGCGGGAATGGTAAATTCAGCTGAGTAGTAAAGTGAAAGCTGCTTCAATAAATAATACCCCGCAGAATCTCATAATTACTTAAAGCGGAAAAAACAGCGATCCAGGCATTCCAGGCCGTTTTCGCCAATGATGATGCCTTTACCGGCACGCGGGCATTTAACAGCTGATACTTTATGGTAAGGACAGATTACCCAGCCGGCTTCGTCGAAGTGGTTCCCGCCGCAGTGGCGGCACTGTAAGCCCTGTCCGGTAAGAACCAGGTCGAAACTTTCTCGCAGCTTGCCGCAATCGTGACAGTAGCAGTATTCCACATTGGGGTTCCTCTTCTTGTTTGTTTCTGCGGTCATCTTTATTCCTCCATACGATTGTAGCGGTTTAAGATTGCTTCGAGGACGGCGCCGCCGATGGCCCGGGCCTTATCGGAGATCGCCCGGAAATCAACCTCGGCCCCCCGTGGATCGATGTCCCCTACTTTTGTTCCTGCTTTGATCAGCAAATCAGGGTAGAGCAGGCCCCTGATCAACCCATTAATTTCCGCTTTAATTGGCGACCCTTCAACAGTTGCCACTATTTCGCCCCTTGCTACCAGCTCGCCAATTTCTTTGACCGGTTTGAAAAGCCCGTCTACCGGAGCGCGAAGCAGCCTTTCCTTACCGTAACCGGCAATCAGTCCTGGTTCGCCCGTATCAGAAGCAGCAGAGCCTTCATAGATAACCCGCCCCAGGGCATGCCCCCGGTTGGTCTCCACCACGGCATCCACATCGACACCGGCTGAAAACCCCGGACCGAGACCGATAACCAACTCGGCATCCTTGATCTTTGTTACCCGGTTTTCCTTGGCCATTATGGCATCAATCAATATTTTTGGTTTTAAGATCTCTAACGAGGCAGCTTCGGGATCAACCAGCAAAGGCACATTTTTTCGGGCGAGGCAACCGGGAACATCCTCTGCAGTAGGACATAGTTCCGCCCTAATCCCTTCAACGGTTACTGTCTTCAAAAAAACCGCAGTGGCAAATGATACTGTGCGGCGTACCGCCAGCGGCTGCGCAAGCTCGAGCATAACCAGTTCGAAACCCGATTGCCGGAGACGGTGGGCTACTCCGGTGGCCAGGTCGCCTGCGCCCTTGATCACTACTAATCTTGGTATCATTTGTCTGCCTCTTTTTAGTTCATTTTCACTGCTGCGTAAATTATACTACAACGCAGGCAAACGCTTGCTGGGCGCTTGGCCGATAAAGAAAAGGGGCGCGAAAAAAACGCACCCCCTTGCGTAATTGCTTCACCGGTCTTACTTTTTCGCTTTAATGGCCTGCCAGACACGTTCCGGAGTTAACGGGAATGTATGAACATCGATATCCAGAGCGTCACACACCGCATTGGCTATGGCCGGCGCAACTCCGATCATCGGTTGCTCACCGATACCCCGGGCTCCGTATGGCCCGTTTTCTTCGGGTGTTTCGATGATAAAGCTGTCGAGCTGCGGTATATTATCAATTGCTGCTATTTTGTAATCGGTAAAGTTCCGGTTAAGCATCACGCCCTGGTCGAACTTTACTTCCTCGTAAAGCGCGGTTGAAAGCCCCATGATCACCCCACCTCGCAGTTGTGCATGGCAAAGCTGTGGATTTACCGCTTTGCCGGCATCAATCGAACTGGCCAACTGCAAAATAGTAATCACTCCGGTTTCCGGATCAACTTCCACTTCTACGGCGGTTGCGCCGAAGCAGTAGAAAAGGCCGGGATTGCCCTGGCCGGTTTCCGGATCCAGGTTGGTCATATTGGTGGGCACGAAGGAACCGCGGCCGATAATCGGGCCGGCAATGCCCTCACCGGAGCATTTCTTACAGCTGTCGGCCACCTCCCTGATCGTAGCCTTGATATTTTTGTCTTTGGTCGAATAAACCACTTTTCCGTCGAAGCTCAAGTCCTCTTTGGGCACTTCCAACAGGTTTGATGCCACGGTGTAAATCTGCCCGAGGGCATCCGCGGCAGCCCTCTTGACGGCAGTACCGCAGGTGTAGGTAACCCTGCTGCCGACGCTCTGCCACTCATAAGGGGTAAAATCGGTGTCAGGCACCTTGATATCAATTTTTTCAAGCGGAATATTCAACCCTTCCGCCGCTATCTGGCTGATCGCTGTCAGCATCCCCTGGCCCATTTCGGTTGCCCCGATCATTACGTGGGCGCTGCCATCTTCGTTAATGCGAATAATTGCCGATGAAGCAGCATTGCTCGGCTGGGCCGGACATTTAACCAGGCCGGCAATACCTTTGCCGCGGAATTTGCCCTCTTTCTTGCCCCAACCAACCTTTTCGGCTACTGTTTTCAGGCATTTATCATAAGCCACGTGATGGACAACCTGGCCGGACGCCGTAGTTGATCCCTCTTTCATGCCATTAAGCAGGCGAACTTCCAGCGGATCCATTTTAAGTTCTTTGGCAATCACTTCAATTTGACGCTCAATACCCCACTGCATTTCGCACATACCAAAGCCGCGTACCGGGCCACCGATCGAGTTGTTAGTGTAAACACAATAAGAGTCGGTCTTGACGTTGGGAATGTCATAAGCGCCGGTTGAACTATAGCCGGCAGCCCTGACGATATTTACCCCGTACTCGGTGTAAGCGCCGCCATCCCAGACCATTTTGTATTCCAGGGCTGTAATGCGCCCGTCTTTGCGTACCCCTGTTTTAAGGTTTGAGTAGAGACCCTGGCGCATGAAAGTACCTTGCATATCTTCTTCGCGGTTAAAGACAATTTTAACCACGTAGCCGGGGAATTTTATGGCAAGCGGTATAACCAGTCCTTCAAGGGAAGCGCCGGCTTTACAGCCGAATCCACCGCCGATATAACTGGAGATGATCCTAATGTTATGCAGCGGCAGATCGAAGGCTTTAGCCAGCAGCTGACGCACAACATTGGGAGATTGTGCAGTGCTCCAGACTGTCAACTTGCCGCCCGGGCTCCAGTGTGCAGCCGCCTTGTGCGTTTCAATCGGCACGTGCTGCATTTGAGGCACGTAGTAATCACGTTCAATGACCAGGTCGGCTTCGGCAAAGCCTTTCTCCACATCGCCCTTGCGCAATTTAAAGTGGTTGCTGATATTAGTGCCCGGAACAGGGTAAAAAATCGGCACCCGTTCATAGGCTTCCAGATCATCGTGGACTAAAGGAGAACCGGTTTTCATTCCCTCGCGGGGATCAAAAACCCCTGGCAACTCTTCGTATTCAACATCAATCAGCTCAACAGCTTCAAGGGCAGCCCTTTCACTGGTGGCAGCCACAATGGCTATCGGTTCACCGATAAAACGTACTTTATCGACAGCGACAAAATCCCGGTCAACCAGGTAGAGACCAATCTTGTTGGGGTAATCCTTACCGGTCATTACCGCCTTCACGCCCGGATGAGCCTGGGCTTTACTGATATCAAGTTTTTTAATTTTGCCATGCGGCACGGTGCTTTTTTTCATCTTGGCATAAATCAGCGGGCCAAGAAAACGGTCGTCGATAAACTCAGCTGTACCGGTTACCTTGTCAACAGCATCTTTACGCGGAACTGACCTCCCCACAAATTTTAAATCCGCCATGTAGATTCCTCCTTTCTCCTATTTTATCGCCGAGGCTTTGATCGCCTCTCTAATTTCCTGATAGGCGCCGCAGCGGCAGAGATTGCCGCTGAGCGCTACATTGATATCCTGATCAGTCGGATTCGGGTTACGGTCCAAAAGTGCCTTGGCCGCCATAATCATTCCGGGTGTGCAGTAGCCGCACTGAAACGCAAACTTGTCGATAAAAGCCTGCTGCAATTTATCGAGTTCGCCGTTTTTTGACAATCCCTCAATCGTAACCAGCTCTTTTCCTTCAAGTTCAACAGCCAGAACCAGACAGCTGTTAACCGGTTTGCCTTCCAATAGCACAGTGCAGGCACCGCACTCACCGATTTCGCATCCCTCCTTAGTACCGGTCAAATGTAGCTCTTCACGGATAAACCTAAGCAGGGTTTGACCGACTTCAGCTTCCCTGGTTTCGTGATCGCCGTTTACGGTAAAATTAACAATTACTTTTTTGGTCATTTTCACACCCCCATAGTCAGTTCTAGGCCACGTCGGACCAGAACCTCGGCAATGTGGTAACGGTATTCTCGTGAACCTCTTAAATCTGTAATCGGGGATATATCATCATGGACCAGTTTTGCAACCTTAGTCCAATCTTTTTCGCCCCCCTCGTTCACCGCTTTTTCCACTGCAAGAGCCCGGACCGGTGTCGGGGCTACCGCACCAACAGCGATACGCACCTTGCCGCCCCAGCTTTGGACGGCAACTCCTACAGTGGCCAGATCGACCGAGCCGGTGCGTGAAGCTTTTAAATAAACCCCTTTTCCAGCCGGATAAGGCTTGGGGATCAGGATTGAATGAACCAGTTCGCCATTTTGCAACGCTGTCTTACCGGGGCCGAGGAAAAATTCCCCGATCGGCATCGAACGCTGTTTATCCGGCCCAAGCAAGTTAATGACGGCAGCCAGGCTATAGAGCGGCGCTGCGGTATCGGCTGCCGGTGACGCATTGCAGAGGTTACCGGCCAGCGTAGCCCGGTTGCGGATTGGGTAACTGCCCACACTGTGCGCTCCTGCAGCAAGCGGTGCAGCACTCTTAACAATTGGTTCGAACGCGGCAACCTGGTTAAGAGTTACTGCGGCACCGATTGTAATGCCGGCAGCATTTTCTTTCAACACTTTCAACTCTTCTAAGCCCTTAATATCAACCAGCAAACGGGGAGCAAATTTACCGCCGCGCATCCCCACCAACAGATCGGTTCCGCCGGCCAGTAGATAGGCATGATCATGAATTTGTAGAACATCAAAGACCTGCTTTAAATCGGAGCACTTTACGTAGTCGTAAGAAAGCATTTGCCAGGCTCACCTCCGTTATCAGTGTTTTAAAAGTTTATCTTTATTTGGCCAGCTCTTTCAGCGCAGCTATAAAAATCTCCATTGGCGGCTTAACAATTCCGGCTCCAACCTGGCCGATACCGGGCTCTTTGTGGGCAATGCCGGTATTGATACGCGGGACAATGCCTTTTTCAACCACTTTTCGAACATCGATACCGGTCGGTGTTCCTTTAAAATCCATAGCCGGGATGTTGAAGTTATTGTTTTCAGCCACTGTAATCTCATACATTTCGTTAGTTGCCTCAAAAGCATCAGCAGGCGAGCCGCCGATAAAGTTGACGATCGCCGGGGCTGCTGCCATGGCAAAACCACCGATACCAACTGTCTCGGTAATAACACTGTCGCCGATATCCGGATTGGCGTCCGCTGCGCTGAAACCGGAGAAGTACAGGCCGTCGGGTACATTGGCCGGAGCGGTAAACCACTGGTCGCCGGTGCTGCTGACCCTGATCCCGAAATCGGTTCCGTTGCGGGCCATGGTGGTGACAACCGTTGCGTTTTCCACGCCATGAGCAGCCAGGGCCATGCTCTTGCAGGCGGCCATAATGGCGTTAAGCGATGTCAAATCGTTACTGTGCATAAAGGCCAGCACTTCGGCAGCCGCGGTTGCTTGGTTGCCCTTGAAATATTCCGATACATTGGAGAGATCGAGGCGAGGCGCATCGTAGTTGGTTTTCTTGCCCCACTTGGTCTCAACGATAAAAGGTGCGATACTGCGAATAAAGAGCGAAGTGGTGGCCCGGTTGCGGTTGTGGCCATCGTCTCCCATGTGCAGGGCCTGGGCAATGATCGACTTGATATCGATCCCTTTAGCCAGGTGAACTGCTTCCTTGATTACCGGGGCATAGACTTGATCGAGCCACGTTAAGCGGTTCAAAACCGTTTCATCGTAAGCACCGTAACGCAGCACCTTGCCATAGCCTTCGTTCATGTTAGAATAGGTAAAACCGCCCCATTCTTTGTCTTCAAGGATAAATACCATCTGCGACGCAGTGGTTACTCCGGCCATCGGGCCGACCGTATTGTAGTGGTGACAGGGGGCAAACTCAATCGCTCCGGAAGCAGCCAGATCTTCAGCTTCTTCGCGGTTTTTGGCTTTACCTTCGTAAATCAACCCGCCGATAATCGCCCCTCTAAGCGGTCCGCTCATTCTCTCCCAGGTTATTGGGGGTCCGGCATGAAGAAATAGATTGTCTTTCATTCCGGGAATAACATCTTTCGCCCGTCCGACATCAACCCATACCGGCCTGGAAAGCATCATTCTTTTTACCGCTTCCTGATTTGCCTGATCATATTTACTCATTTAAGGCACCACCTCCGAAAGTATTTATTTTAATTTATCAAGCAGGCTGAGCAGATCGTCATCACCCATGGCGGGCGGCTGCCAGCGCACGTGCATTACCGGTGTTTTCCGTTCTTTCAGGGTTTCAGCAAAACCCTCGAGCCCAATATTGATTACCTTTAGCTCTTTTGTAAATAGCTCTATCATTGTAAAAGTTCCTCCCATATATACAACATATACAACATA
>DBBD01000070.1:0-4628 GCA_002292015.1 Firmicutes bacterium UBA993 | reverse complement strand
ACATATACAACATATACAACAACTTTTGTCCTTACAACAACAGATCGAGATCTATAACAGCACGGCGAGGAAGGCCACAGCATCAGCATTACTCGGGAATACCAGGACTCCTTCATTCTCAAACTTTGCTACCTGTTCGTTTCGCCTTTGCAGATCGCTGTCGGTGCCGCAGACCGATGTCACAAATATCAGGTATCTTCCTTCGTTTTCGACAATCTGCCGGGCTTCTTTGATTGCCGCCAAGGCTGAACCAGCCGGATCAGGATGGGCGTTATAGCCCAGAACTAAATCCAGGACAATCACTGCTGTTTCCGGATCTTTCGCTTCATTGATGATCCTGGTGTTTCGTAAAGTAGGATCAATCATCGGATGCAGGCGCCCCTGGGTAAACTCGTCTTCGCCGAAGTCGATAATGGTGTGCCCGGTGCTCCTGTAGACATCGGCGAGCGCTTCGGCACCCTTAAAACTCAGGTTAGTGTAGATCGGCTTTAACTGATCTTGCAGCATCACCAGGGCTTCATAAGCCAGGGTGCCCCCGGTATAAAGGGCTCTTAAATATTTCTGGCTGCCGGCAAGTTTATTTTTTTGCACTTCAGCTAGATTGACATCCACCTTTAGATCCGCACTGACGGCATCTTCGTTACGAGCAAGGCTTACCGCTTTTTGCGCAGCTTCTTTAAGGGTGGCGGCCGGCAGGCATCCGGCAGCACTGACCAGATCGGAGTTGCCACCAAGGAAGTTAACGACAACCGGCTTTTTGCTCTTTTTCGCAACAGATAGCACTTTTTCTGTGACTGAAGCATCAGGCGGCTTTGAAACGATCACTACGACCTCTGTCTGTTTATCTTCAAGAAGCGCTTCAAGCCCCATGATCATACTAATCCCGCCCACTGCTTCTTTAACATCACGTCCGCCGGTACCGATCCCCTGGCTGATTCCTTCGCCGAGGTTGCTGATCAGGGTTGATACCTCCTGCAGTCCCGTTCCGGCAGCGGCAACAATACCGATTTTTCCTTTTTTTACTTCATTGGCAAAAGCAAGCGGTACGCCATTGATAATTGCAGTTCCGCAATCGGGACCCATAACTAAAAGACCTTTTTCTCTAGCCTTTTTCTTCAGGGCAACTTCTGACTCCAGGGTAACGTTATCACTAAAGATCATGACGTTGAGGCCGGCGTCGAGCACTTTGTTGGCTTCCCGCTCAACAAAACGGCCGGGAATCGAGATCAGGGCGATGTTAGCGCCCGGAAAATTATGAAGCGCCGTTTCAAAGGTACGGGGTACAAAATCGCCGAGTAGGTTTTCCCGCTCCACCGATTTATTCAATTCGGCAAGAGCGCTCTGAATGGCCTGTTCTGCTTTCGCTTCGTTTTCAGCTTTGATAGCGATAATCAGGTCGTTTGCACCGGCCTCTTTTTCGATCTCCTCAGACATAAGTCCGCCGGAGCGTAAAAATTTTTTATTGTGATCGGTGCCAATAATTACTTCAGCCTCCACCACCCCGTCAAAACCCCTGACCGTATTGGAAAGCCGCATCAGGTAAACTGAATCGCGAAACATGTTCTTAGATATATAGCTTTTCAAAACCAAAATGACCATCCCCCTGCCTTAAGTCAAAAAATCTCCGGTTTCAGTTAAAAGTTAACTCCTCACCCTAATTTGCACTGACAATTTAAAAAATTAAACATTTATAAAGAAATTCCTTTAGATTATAACACTAAAATATAGTTTCATCTTTGTATAGATGGAACAGTTTTATTGACAAAGTTTGTCCTTAATTGCTATGCTTAGCTAAGATCCTTCTCATGATCACCGGGGAATGAAAACCATGCAAAAGCAATCCGGAATTACAGTTCGCGAAGCACTCTCGCTCGATTTAGTGAATCGCCTGAAGGTAGTCGGCGGCGGAAACGGCCTCGACCGGGTTATTAAGCTGGTAAACGTAATCGAAGTGCCCGATATTATGGATTGGCTAATGGACGGCGAGCTGTTGCTGACCACCGGTTATTCATTCCGCGAATACCCTGAACTGATGAAATCGCTGATTCCCCGCATGTACGAAAAAAACAGCGCTGCCCTGGCGATCAAGACCAAACGTTATATGAATAAAATCCCCGGTGAAATTATTGAGAGTGCAAATCGTTACGCTATCCCTCTCCTTGAAGTACCTTTTGAACTTTCTTTTTCGGAAATTATCGCCCCGATTTTGGGGGTTGTTTTCAACAAGCAAAACAAAATTTTACAAAAACTTGAGCAGGCCCATCAGAAATTGATGGATCTGGCCCTAAACGGCAGCCCGCTTGAAGAACTATGCAAGGAAACTGGAAAGCTAATCTCCAACCCTGTTGCCATTGTCGACCGAGAGGGCTTTATTATCGTCAATGAAGAATGCCCTGATCAGTACAAATTTGATTTATTTTTCTCCGACGGTAGCGTTGAAGTTAAGAAAGAGAAATTGCGCTTCGGAAATATTAAGGAAGTTAGGTATTCTCTGGAATATGCATCGGACAACGTCGCTCCACCGACAATCAAGGCGTTGCGCATTCCAGTTATTGCTGATAAATACCTATATGGACATATGGTGGCGATAGTTAATAACCCGGTTTCCGAACCGGATATTTTAATTATGGAAAGGGCGGCAACCATCGCAGCGCTTGAATTTACAAAGCATAAAGCCATTTATGAAATTGAAAGAAGCTACTACAGCGATTTTCTTGAGGTTCTGCTCTCCTGCGACTTCGAAAGCAGCAGTGAAATTATAAACCGGGGACGGGTATTTAACATTGATCTCGAACTACCAACAGCGGTAGTCTTGGTAAATGATAACAGTAGTGAGCAGATTACTGAAATTAAACAGTATATGAACATTAACAGCACCAGGTCAAAAGAGAGGCTTTTAAAGCTGATTAACGAGTTCTTCACGCAGGTTAAACTTGAAAATTTCATTGCCGGCATCAAAGGCAATAACATTGTCATTGTCGGCAGCATTGCCGGGAAAAAACCCAGCAATCGGCTAAAGGAGATCGTTATGGAGTTGGCCGCTTACCTCAACAGCTCGCTGCACCCATATGAATCTTTAAACATCGGGGTTGGACGGCACTACAATGACCCACAGCTGATTAGCCACAGTTTCAAAGAAGCTCGTGAAGCTCTGCGCATCGCTCAACTCTCCGATCGCACCCAGGTTGTATTTTTTGACAACCTCGGCTTTTACAAGATCCTGAGTGAAAAAAACCGCGGCGACCTGGACAGTTTCGTCAATGAGCTGCTGCAGCCTGTTTTTGATTACGATCATACCCGCAAGGGCGAGCTGATCAAAACCCTTGAAACCTATTACGATACCAACCGTAACCTGAAGCTGACCTCAACCAGGCTCTTTACCCACTATAACACCGTGCTCTACCGGATACGCAAAATCGAAGAGCTGATCGGGGTTAACTTTGATAATCCCGAAGACTCGCTAAATCTCGAAATTGCCGTCAACATCTGCAAACTCTTCCGCAGTCAAAAGGTATAATCTGCTGCTCAAAATACTAGGCAGGCTCTTTGTAGAGCCTGCCTCACTAATGCAGCAAAACGCACCCCTGTAATTGCTTACTTCTTTTCTCCATACATGTGCAATCCGCGCTCCTCATCGGTTCCCGGGATAATGTTATCGAGAAGCAGGCCCAGGATAGCAGTTACAGCCATCCCGGTTGAACCGATCGTAACCACGATGTTGGAAAGCCACTGTGGTTCAAAGGCTATACCGGCAGTCTGGAAGTAGTAAGGCAGGCTCAGCCCCATGAACAGGATAAAGCCCATAATCATCTGGTTACGCATTGAGCTCAAGTCGGACTTAGCCGAGTTGCTGATACCGATCGAAGCAATCAGTCCGAAGAGGGCGCAGTATAAACCACCGACAATCGAGATCGGAATGGTTGCCACCAAGCCGCCAAACTTGCCGATGATCCCCATCAGGATCAGGACAACGACCCCAATGTTTACCACGTAGCGGCTGGCTACCTTGGTCAAGCCGACAAGTCCGATATTCTCGGTGTAACTGGTGCTGGCCAAGCCACCGAAGAGAGCGCCGACAAAGCAGCCTAAACCTTCCATTCCGATACCGCGGCTAATCTGCTTATCGGTGAGCGGCGGCCCTTCTGCGGCCTCGTTAATTGCATGATAGTCCCCGTAAGACTCGATCATTGAAGCCAGGTAACCAGCAAGTATGATCAGCAAAAAGCCAACTTCAAACTTGGGTATCCCCCAGGGCAGGATCCAGCCGCCGGGGCCCCAAGGCAGTCGAATCCAGGGAGCGTTTCTCACGGCATCGAAGCTTACCTCGCCTAAAATAATGGCGAGGAGATAAGCTACGATTATGGCCAGCAGAATCGGAAAAAGAGAAAAGAAAGGCTTTTTCGGTCCCAGGATCAACGAGAAAAAGAAGGCAAAGAAAATAACGGTGATCGCCAACCACCAGTTATAGGCGGCCAAAGGTGCGCCGGCCTGGTAGAGTGCCAAACCGATCATCGCGATAACCGGGCCGATAACAACCGGGCTGACAAATTTTTGCATCTTACCGATCAGTCCGGTAAAACCAACGAGCATTTCAACTATTGCACCAAGCAGGATAGCACCAGCGATAT
>DBBD01000069.1:10416-10551 GCA_002292015.1 Firmicutes bacterium UBA993 | reverse complement strand
GTCCGGTTAAGTGGATACCCCTAGCAAGATTTCCGGGCTTATTTATCTTTTTCGGCCAGTTTTTTGGCCACCGCTTCAGCTGCTGCCGTGACCGAAAGCCCCGCTTTACCGGTACAGCAGATTGCTGCCGGCATT
>DBBD01000069.1:0-10238 GCA_002292015.1 Firmicutes bacterium UBA993 | reverse complement strand
CTACAATAACTTTACACTATGCAACAACTTTACACTATGAATAATTTTACACTATGCAGCAATGATAATTTACCTATCTTTTACGGCTAGTTTTTTGGCCACCGCTTCTGAGCTTGCCGTGACTGAAAGTCCCGCTTTACCGGTGCAGCAGATTGCTGCCGGCATTAACCGGCCGACCTGATCCTGGGCCGCTATAGTCTGATCAAGCGGGATAACCTGATCGAAGCCGGCCAGCGCCATATCAGCTGAAGCAATGGCATTCATCCCGGCTAATACATTCTTTCCGAGACAGGGCACCTCTACCCGGTTGGCTACCGGATCGCAGGCCAGTCCAATCGTGTTCTGCAGGGCTAGCGACGCGGCAGCCAAAGCCTGCCCGCTGCTGCCGCCTGCCAACTGCACCAGGGCAGCAGCAGCCATCCCGGAGCCGGAGCCACATTCGGCCTGGCAGCCACATTCTTCTGCGGCAAAAGTACTACGGACGGCGATAAAAACTCCGATCAAACCAGCAGCTAAAAGAGCTTTGGCCATCTCATCTTCGGATCGCGAAAGTTCGTCAGCCACGGCCAGCAGGGTTCCCGGCAATCCGGCGCAGGATCCGGCGGTCGGCGCCGCTACGATCACTCCCATGGCACTTTTGGTTTCCATGATAGCAGTAATATAGCTGATCACCCGTCGGTTAAGCTTGCCGCCAACCAATGAGCCGCTGTACCGGTAAAGCATCGCAGCCTGTGGCCCTAAAATCCGGTCATTGTAATTAGTTCCAGCCAGGCCTTCTTCAACCGCGCTGCGCATCACCCGCACCAACTGGCGGGCCATTTCTACAACTGCCGCTTCATCAAGACCACCGCGGGCACTTTCGTAACTGATCGCCAGGTCAGCGAGCGATTTTTGCCGATGAAGCTTATTTTCAGCTATTTCCGTTGCGCATAAAAAAGGCACTGCTATCTCTTTCCGCGACTTAACAGGCAGTATTGGCTCGAGATTTACAACTCTTTCCGGTTTGCTGTCGTTTATGATTAGTGCCGCCAGGTCTTCTTTCAATAGCGGCTTGCTGCTTTTGATGTTGATCAAACAGAAATCGGCGGCTTTGCTGATCAAGACTTCATCGGCTGCCGATAGTTTGGATTTAAGCTCTGCCACGGAGGGATTCGTCGGTTCAAAAGCCCTTTTCTCAAAAAAAAGTAGTGTTTCATAATAATCGCCTTTTATGATCGCTGCCGCCCCGTTAACCTCCTGTAGTTCAATCATCCCGCCTCCGGTTGAAACAAAGGTAAACCGTTCTTCGCAGCCTTCATCATCAAATACTTTTACCTGGTAAGTGTTAGGATGCTCCGCCGGATAGGCGGTTATTTTGAACTCAACCGTCAGATTTTCATCCGAAGCTATCTTTAAGGCATTTACCAGTTGGGGATCTGCCGTATCCATACCCAAAAGGCCTCCTACCAGCCCGATATCCGAACCCTGGCTTTTGTAAGTGGTGGCCAGAGAGCCCTGCTGCTCGAATTCGAAAATTACTTTCTTCAAACGGCTGCCGTAAAACTGGCGCAGCAGCCTGCCAATCCTCACTGCGGCTGCCGTATGTGAGCTTGAAGGGCCCCGCATTACGGGGCCAATTACATCATTGAAGATGCTGGGCGGTAATTTTCCCAATCAGAACAGCCTCCTTATGCCTGGCTACCCTATAAATTTCCTCTCCCCCTGGGCTGAGGGCCAGGGGGAGAGGGGATTAAATTCCTCTGCCGGTGCGGTGCCACCCAGCAGCATAATGGTCCCTAATCCAGATTTGTGCCCAAACCCTGCCGCAGTGCCTTGTGGTAGATATATTCAGCAACAGCCAGGTCAAAAAGGGCCATTCCTACGGTTTTAAAAAGGGTTGTCTCCCCATCTTTACGCGGCGCAGGGCTACCCTTGATATACTCTCCAAAAGGGACGATCTTTTCCTTACTAATCCACCCTTTTTCCAGCGGAGTGATCAGGTCTCCCGATTCATCCAACCCATGCTCGGTGTCAATTAAAACCCGATCGAGTAACGAATAAAGAGCCTCGGGCAGCTCGCGCATCTCCGGCTTATATGAACCGATGGACACGTAGCTTTTATTGCGCAGCATATCCCTTTGATCGGGCAGAACCGGGCAGGTGGCCGGTGTTGCCGTTATCACTAAATCAGCTTCAGCCACCAGCTCCTCCACTGCTTCGACGACCTTTACTTTTAGTTCGGACAGCTCCTTCTCAATTCTTATTCCTACCGCTTCAGCCTTATCCCGGTCATGATCAAAAATCAGTACTTTTTCAAGCTCCCGGACTTGGCCGGCAAAGAGAACCTGGTAAAAACCCTGGGCTCCGGCGCCGATCAGGCCCACCACCCGGGAATCTGTTTTTGCGGTATAACGGATACCGAGGCCGCTGACAGCGCCTGTCCGGTAAGCGGTTACCGCGGCCCCGTCCATGATGGCCAGAGGCAGGCCGGTTTCGGTATCATTTAAAAGTACCAGCCCGCTGATGACCGGTAACCCTCGCTTGGGATTATCCGGGAAGAGGCTTAATACCTTGGTCCCGAAAACGGATTCGAGAAAACAGGGCATGTAGAGCAGCGTGTTGCCCTGATGTTCCAAATGGATACGGTGTGGCATCGTGTAAGAGCCTGATTGTTCCAGGTCGTAAGCCTTCTCGATTGCGCCCATCAGCTCGCCGCAGTTTGCCGCTTGTGCAATTTGTCCGGCATTTAGATACAGCATCTTATTTGATTGCTCCTCTCAAGCGCCTTAATCATCGCCTTCGCCTTTTAAAACAGCCAGCGGTCTCAGCCTGGCCACTTTACGGCTAAGCCCGATCTCGACCAGTGTTTCGACAACCTGGTCAATATTCTTGTAGGCCTGGGGCGCTTCATCAAGGTAAGCTCTATAACTGCGCCCCGAAACGATAACCCGCCCCAGTTTCTCTTTCAGGGCCTCCACCGTGATCTGCTTTCTGGCCGCCGTGCGCGATAAAAGCCGTCCCGCCCCGTGATTAACAGAGTTATAGATTTGATCAACACCCTTTTCAGCCCTGATCACGTACGAGGCGGTCCCCATGCTGCCCGGTATTAACACGGGGTGGCCATAATCTCTGTACAGCGGGGGATTTACAGGGTGACCCGGAGGCAGGGCACGGGTGGCGCCCTTGCGGTGAACCAGCAGTTTTCGGCCGCCAAACTCTTCAAACTTAGCCGTATTATGCGCTACATCGTAAACCAGGCCCAGATCGTAGTCTTTATCGCCGCCGCCAAGTACCTGGCTGAAAGCCTGCCTGATATCATCGGTAATCCACTGCCGGTTACAAAAGGCAAAGTTAATAGCGCAGGTCATCGCCGACAGGTAACTCTTTCCTTCGCCGGAGTTAATCGGCACTGCAGCCAACCCGGCATTCGGTATTTCAACCTTATATTTTGCAGCCGCCTTCTTCATCTCAGCGGAATAGTCAGTGCAAACCTGGTGTCCGAAGCCCCTGCTGCCGGTATGGATTAAGACCGATAATGACCCTTCGCGCAAACCGTAAGCCCCGGCGGCGTCTAAATCGTAAAGCTCGTCGATCAAGCCCAGCTCAACAAAATGGTTGCCGCCACCGATCGTTGATAGCTGTAAGCCACGATCTATTGCCTTACTGCTCAAAGAGCCTAAGTCTGCTCCTTTAAGCGCGCCTCCATCCTCTATTGCTTCGAGATCGCCTTTGCGCCCGTAGCCCAGCTCAACCAGAAAAGGTACACCTTTGATCAATAACGCTTCAAAGTGTTCACGAATCAAGGAAGCATGCTTACTCTTAGTCCCAATTCCGCTCGGTACCCGCGACCCGATTGCCCTGATCAGTGCCGTTAAATGATCCCTGTCCAGTTCTTCGGCCCTGATATTAGTGCGCAGCAGTCGGACACCGCAGTTTATATCCATGCCCACCGCCCCGGAAGAAACCAGGCCATGATCAGCGTCCATCGCCATTACTCCGCCAATCGGTAGTCCAAAGCCGCTGTGGATGTCGGGCATGCCAATAACCGGGCTAACCACCCCGGGCAGCGATGCCGCATCAATCAACTGCTGCAAAGACGCATCTTCGGAGAACTCAGCGTAGAGGTCCCGGTTCAGGTAAACCAGCACTTCCGCTTTCATGGCGCCCCGCCTGGCGATGCGGTAGCAGTTTTCACCGGCTTTTTCCAACAGCTTCATCTGCTGCTACTCCCTTCGGTATACGTAGTGCACCGTTTACCCGACAAACTGTATTTTTTGCAACATTTTTTTTAAATCCGGAATTGCTTCCTGATCAGTCAGGTTAAAGTGTACCGGGGTGATCGAAATGTAGTTTTCGCGGATTGCCCGGGTATCGCTGTCCGCGTTCTCCGGATCGTCATCAACCAGTTCGCCCGCCAGCCAGTAATAAATTGACCCGCGCGGATCAATCCGCTGATCGAAGATGTTCTTATACCTCCTGGTGCCGAGGCTTGTGATCCTGGCCCCCTTAACCTGATCAGTATGAACAGGTACGTTAATATTGATCAAGGTCGAAGCCTGAACGCCGCTGTTCAGGAGGGTCGGGACCAGGTTACAGACAAATCTTGCGGCGTAGAGGTAGTCTTTTTCCGCGCCGCGGTCGGTTAGAGAAACGGCAACTGAAGGGATGCCCATGATCAGTCCCTCGACCGCCGCTGACACGGTACCGGAATAGAGAACATCGGTGCCCAGGTTACTGCCCCGGTTGATTCCCGAAATCACCAGGTCCGGTTTGACTTCCAAAATTGCCTCGACTGCCAGTTTTACGCAGTCTGACGGGGTACCGTTTACCGCCCAGCCGCTTAATTCCCGGTTATGAATAAAGGACAGTTTCTCAACGCGCAGCGGTTGGTGCATGGTAATGGCATGCCCCACGGCGCTCCGTTCACGGTCCGGCGCAATAATCGAAAGGCGGTAACCGTTACCTTCCCGATGTAGCACCTGGCTCAAGTATTGAATTCCTTCAGCATGTATACCATCATCGTTAGTAACCAATATATGCAATTCTTTCATTATTTCCCTTCTTTTTCAGCGACAACGCCAACCAGCCTGGCAGCGCAGCGCGCCGCTTCTGCCCTTACCTTGGCCTCGTCAATCGTTTTTAGCTCTCCCTTTTCAAGCACTAGCCGGCCGTCCACCAATACCAGGTCTACATCAGCGGCTGAAGCTGCATAAACTACCTGGGCGGTAGGGTCGTGCATCGGCGTCATATGCGGCACATCTAAACGCAGGCCGACCAGGTCAGCTTTCCAGCCTTCTTTCAGGCTTCCGCAGTCTTCCAGGAAAAGCGCTTCCGCCCCCGTAACGGTAGCCATGCGCAGGGCGGTTTTAGCATCGACCAAAGTTGGGTCCGTGGCGAGGCCCTTGGCCAACAGCGAAGCCAGGCGCAGCTCTTCAAACATATCTAGATTGTTGTTACTTGAGGCTCCGTCGGTGCCAATCCCCACCTTTATTCCTTTTGCCAGCATTTGAGCGACCGGTGCCACACCACTGCCTAACTTCAAATTGCTGCCCGGGTTATGAGCCACCCCGACCTGTTTTTCGGCTATCATCTCAATGTCGCGCTCGCTGACATGTACGCAGTGGGCCGCTGTTACTTTGTGATCAAAAAGCCCTAGTCGGTAAACCAGTTCGATCGGGCTTACCCCGTGCTGAGCAATGCTCTCCTCCACCTCCCGTTTCGTTTCGGAGAGGTGAATTTGCAAGGATCGCCCGCTTTTTGTCGCTAAATTCATCACTTTTTCCAGGTATGGCGGTGGGCAGGTATAAGGAGCATGCGGTCCTAAGGTGACATTGATTCTGCCCCCCTCTGCCCCGTGCCAGTTTTGGATAAACTGCTCTGTCTCTTTCAAACTTGTTGCTGCCGAATCACCGATACCGATCATCCCCCGCGAAAGAAAAGCCCGGATACCGCTTACAGCAGCTGCCTCGGCCACTTGATCCATGAAAAAGTACATATCCTTAAAAGTGGTGGTGCCACCCTTTAGCATTTCGCAAATGGCCAGCATTGAACCCCAGTAGATATCATCAGCGGTAAGATGCTTCTCGATCGGCCAGATTTTTTCTTCCAGCCACTCGAAAAGAGGTAAATCATCGGCGTAGCTGCGAAACAATGTCATCGCTGCGTGTCCGTGGGTGTTGACCAACCCCGGCATTACCAGCAGGTTTTTGCCATCGATCACTAATCCAGCCGTTTTAAAATCTATTTTTTCCGGATGTTCGCTGATGCGGGCAATCTTATCACCTTGTACCAGGATATCGCCGAAAAAATACCCCGGCCGTAGCTCATCTACCGTTACCAGCAACGTGTCCCTGATTAATATGTTTCCCATTAATCCCGTCTCCCTTATGCGGTAAACAATGCCGCAATTTTCTCGGCCGCCGGCTGCCGGATAACCCCTTTTTCGGTAATGATGGCACTGATCAGTCCCGCCGGGGTAACATCAAAAGCAGGGTTAAATGCCTTAATACCCGCGACAGTTACCCGGCACTGTTCAAGATGCGTAACCTCGGTTAAGCAGCGCTCTTCAATAACGATCCCGCTGCCGCAAGCCAGATCCCGGTCGATGGTCGAGAGCGGCGCCGCAACATAGAACGGTATCTGGTGGTAACGGGCTAATACAGCCAGGCCGTAGGTGCCAATCTTATTAGCCGCATCGCCGTTAGCCGCAATGCGGTCAGCGCCGACCACTATCAAATCAATCTTACCCAGCGCCATCAGGTACCCGGCCGCATTGTCGGTAATCAGGGTTGCCGCTATCCCTTCATGGTACAGCTCAAAAGCGGTAAGCCGGGCACCCTGGAGCAGAGGTCTCGTTTCATCGATGTAAACGTGGATCTGCTTGCCCTCTTCACAGGCAGCCCTGACTACCCCCAGTGCCGTTCCATAACCACCGGTGGCCAGGGCCCCGGCATTGCAATGGGTTAAAATGTTGGCCTGATCCGGGACCAGTTCGGCACCAAAGCGGCCAATCAGCCGGTTATTCCGCACATCCTCCTCATAAATCGCGAGCGCCTCTTCTTCCAGCCGGTTTAAAAGCTCTTGTGCCGGGAGCTTGCTATTGACAGCGGCCAGCCGGAGCATCCGTTCAACGCCCCAGGCCAAATTAACTGCCGTCGGTCGCGCTTTGATCAGCTCAGCGCCGGCTAACGTTATCTTCTCGATCATTTTTTCGGTGCTCAAACCAGATTTCAGCGCGGATCCTGCCTCAATCACCAGGCCAAAAGCGGCGCTGATCCCGATAGCCGGCGCGCCGCGCACAGTCATCTCTTTGATCGAATCTGCCACGTCAGGGCAGGAACGGCAGATCCGGTATTCAATACGTCCCGGCAGGTAACGTTGATCGATTAAATAAAGCGTATGATTCTTCCAGTAGAGTGTCGGCAGATCTTTTTCCCTGTTCATCTCAATCCTCTAAGCTTTCTTACACAGTAAAATTAGTACCCGCTTCATTACAGCGGCAGCTGTGATCTGCCTTGATTTCCAATAAACTGGCGGCCAAGAGCTGATCTAAGTGTGGTTTTCCTCTTTCCATCTCTTCTAAAACTTCTTCGTGAGTCAGCGGAGTGACCGAGATGCCGGCAGCATAGTTAGTGGGCAGGGCTATCGTGGCATAACAAAGACCTGCTTCCCTGGCCAAAACCACCTCCGGCACATTGGTCATCCCCACCAGGTCACCACCCCACTGTTCCATCATCTTAATCTCAGCCGGGGTTTCGAAGCGCGGACCTTCAGCACAAATATAGCAGCCCCCGTCGATAACCTCCTGGCCCAGCTTCTTACCGGCCCTAAAAACTGCCCCCCGTACTTCAAAACAATAGGGCTCGGAAAAATCGGTGTGCACCACAAAACCTTCCTCGCCTTCGTAAAATGTGGGCACCCGGTTTTTTGTAAAGTCAATAAACTGGTCGATAACCACCCGGCTGCCTGGAGGCATCGATTTACGCAGCGTTCCCACAGCAGCAGTGGCAATCACCGCATTTACCCCTAGTTGCCGGAGCGCAGCAACGTTTGCCCGATAATTTACCAGGTGCGGTGGCACCGAATGCCCGCCGCCGTGCCTTGCTAAAAAAAAGACCGTCCTTCCCTGGTATTCGCCTTGGTTCATTTTTACCATGCCAAACCTTGTATCTACCTTGATCTCCTTCTCATTTTCAAGCAGAGACTGGTTATAGACACCTGTTCCACCGATTATGGCCACCTTGATATCTGCCATCCTGTAACCTCCTGGCTGCTTCATTTATTTTATCAACTTCTCGAATTAATCTTCTCCAGATTTATAAAAAATTCCTGCCCTCTCGGTTGACGCAAATTATAAAATAAGCTATACTGTTGATGCTTCGGAAGCAAAAGGCTTTTAGCCGACGTAGCTCAACGGTAGAGCAGCTGATTTGTAATCAGCAGGTTGGGGGTTCGATTCCCTTCGTCGGCTCCACCGAAAGACGTGGAGAGGTACCCAAGTTGGCCAAAGGGGGCAGACTGTAAATCTGCTGGCAGCGCCTTCACTGGTTCGAATCCAGTCCTCTCCACCAGATATGGGCCATTAGCTCAGTCGGTAGAGCACCTGACTTTTAATCAGGGTGTCCCAGGTTCGAGCCCTGGATGGCTCACCAAAAAAGAGACGACAGGACAATCAATCCTGTCGTTCTTTTTTAGTGTACTTTTGTTTATCTCTTGTTTGCGTATCTCAGTTCATCATAAATCCTGAAAAAAACAACCATAATCTCCAAGTAAATTCGCAGTAGTAGCGCTAATACAAAAAAGCCGATCACCACCGCTATGATAGCCAGAATAATCAGCGTCACTTCACCGGACATAATCGCCGTTACGAGACCATACGCAGCGCTGACAAGCAAGCCTAGCAAGCTGATGATAAAGATAGCCCGGATAATCTTCGGTGTGATCATCTCAGTCATACTTAAGTCAAACAGGGAAGCAAAAAATCCTTTTTCTTCTTCGTATGCTACTGCTTCCTGTTCTTGAACCAAACCGGAACCGCCGTTAATAAGCTGTTTGCAGTGTTTGCATTTAAAAGCCTCAGCAAAAATTTCCTGGCCGCAACGCGGACATGTCTTCAGTTCTTTTCCTTCGGTCATCTTTTCCCTCCTCTTGCACTTCTTCTCTCTCGTGAGTTGTTTATAGAGAAGAGAAGCAAACCGCGACTCAATAATACCACAAGTCTCCGAAAAGAGATCAGACAATGATCATGGCGACAGCTATGACACAGACTAGAACGCCAAAAGCCTGGGAACGGCTTATCTTCTCTTTAAAAATGAGCACCGCCAGAATAACGGTTGCCGCCGGATAAGTACAAACTAACACTGCGGCAATATCCACACGGGTCAACGATGTTGAAACCAGGTACAAAACATTAGCGGAAATATCCAGGAAACCGGAAAAAACGGCAATTGGGTGTTTGATTGGGTTTGGTGTCGGTAAGCGCTTGTTAATAATAAAAATCAAACTAACAGCGGCGGCAGCCAGTTTGCCAAAGATTAGCGGGCTGAAAATATAACCCGGCTCGATGCGGGCAATAAAAATAAAAAAACCGCCAAACGCCAAACCGGATATTATACCCTGTATTAAGCCGTCATTTGATATTTCCCCATTCACAACGTCCAGCCTGGTTGTCAGCCAAATGCCGATACCCGCCAAGATGAAACCACTGAGAGTAACAGTGTCGGGTAATCCCTCGGCAAAGGCGCTGTAAACAACCGGAACAGCGGCGGCAACAACGGCTGAAGCAGGGGCAACAATACCGGCTCTTTTAAAAGCCAGTGCTTTATAAAGGGTGGCAAGGCCAATTGAACCAAAAATACCTGCCAAACCAGCATTAAAAATGCTCTTGCTCGAGGGAAAACCTTCACCCCACAACAGGGCCACTATAAACATTACCGCAGCCCCGGTTAGCGCGGTGATCAGTAATACCTGGTATTGATTTAACCGCCGGGCGGCAACACCGCCGCTAAAGTCGGCTCCGCCATAAAGTAGCGCTGCAATCAGGGCGTAAACTGCGCCCAGTAAGTGAGTGGTCAATTAATCAATCCTTCGCCCGTAACCCATTAATACTTACCCGAGATCTCAGTCTTTTTACTATTCAGGTATTAAAAGACTTTGTAGTATTTTACATTGAATACCCTTCCCCCCGCAACCATTGGCATTTTAATAATTGCCATTTTACTGCTGCCAACTGCATATTTTGTCAAATTGCACGTTAGTTT
>DBBD01000102.1 GCA_002292015.1 Firmicutes bacterium UBA993 | reverse complement strand
TGAAGAGTGAAGTTGTTTCGGCGTTCGGTACTGTGGGTTTAAGCACGGGGATTACCCCTGAATTAAGTGACCCCAGCAAAATTGCCCTGATCCTGACTATGTTTGGCGGCCGGATTGGTCCTTTAACTTTGATGGTCGCGTTGGCCAGGAGCAAACACGCTAGCGTATTACATTATCCCGAAGAGCACCTTTTAATTGGGTGAGGTTCAGACCATTTAGCATTAAGTAAGTAGAGTTGGAGGTCCTGAAATTGAAAAAATCATTCCTGGTAATCGGGGCAGGCAGTTTCGGGAATAGTGTTGCCTGCACCCTTTACGGAGAGGGTCATGATGTAATGGTTGTTGATAAGGACGAGACCCTGATTCAGCAGATTAGCAGTGAGGTTACTGATGCTGTTGCTGCTGATATCACTTCGGAAAGCTGTGTCGGAGCCCTTGGCGTACGGGATTTTGACGCCGTTGTTTTGGCGATCGGCGTGGATGTGCAGGCCAGTATCATGGCGGCGATACTTTTAATTGAAAGAGAAGCCAGGTATATTGTGGCCAAGGCGCAAACCGATCTGCACGGCAAGGTGCTTGAAAAAATAGGCGTTAACCGGGTGATCTACCCAGAACGCGAAATGGGCCATAAAATTGCCCGCAGCCTGATTGCCCCGTCGATCATTGACATGATTGACCTCTCTAATGATTATAGCGTAGTGGAATTAAGGGCGCGTGCTGATATGGTCGGTAAATCCCTACAAGAGCTTAATCTTAGGTCTCGCTACGGGATCAGTGTCATTGCCTTGCGGAGAAATAACGGCGGGGAAACGAATATTTCGCCGTTAGCGGAAGAGGTTGTGGAAACGGGCGACATTATCGTCGCGATCGGCGAAAACAGAGGCCTGCGTAAGCTTAAGTGGATTTAAAACAGTAGACGCCAGAAAGGATGGCTTATAATGCACATTATCATTGTTGGAGGCGGCGGCGTTGGCTACCAGCTGGCGCATAATCTCTCAGAGCACCATCAGGATGTTGTTGTTATTGAAAAGAGCGATGAGATAGCAAACCGTTTTAAAGAATCCCTTGATGTGATGGTTCTGGTTGCCAATGGAGCCAGTGCAGCTGCACTCGAGCTGGCCGGAGTGAAGAGTGCCTCTATGCTGATTGCTGTTACTGATTCCGATGAAGTAAACATTATTGCCTGTATCTTGGCCAGCCAGTACAGCGTGCCCCAGATTATCTGCCGTATTCGTAACCCCGAGCATTACGATGAAACCTTTGGTATAAACCCCAGGAAGCTAGGGATTAGCAGCGTGATCAACCCCGAGCAGGTTGCCGCCACGGAAATCTCAAAGATGCTTCACTTCCCGGAAGCCAGCGAAATTGAATATTTTGCCCAGGGTAAGGTACTCCTTCTGGGAATTACTGTGGGTGCGGCAGCTCATATAACCGGTGTGCCGTTGCGCCAGCTGCCGCTTGCCCCGGACAGCGTTATCGTTGGCATCAACAAACCAAACGGTAAGTTCATTATCCCCGACGGCAATAATGTTATAGAGCCGGGAAGTAAAATCTACCTGCTAGGTAAGACCAAAACTCTAAAGGATGGCGGCATATTACTAAACCATGAAGAGGCCAGGATAGAACAGGTAACAATTCTTGGCGGCGGAATGGTTGGCAGACGGTTGGCTCTTTTACTTGAAGCCAGCCGTCAGCCATTTTCCGTTAAGTTGATCGACAAAGATGAGAAACGTTGTGAAGAACTAAGCCGGGAG
Organism: Firmicutes bacterium UBA993; assembly: GCA_002292015.1. Lineage (GTDB taxonomy): Bacteria > Bacillota > Dethiobacteria > DTU022 > DTU022 > UBA993. The sequence goes on along the minus strand of DBBD01000102.1, from coordinate 3,034 downwards.
TTAAAGAACACCCTTATTTTACAGGGTGACGTAACCGAATTTGCCATGTTGAAAGAAGAGGAACTGAGCAATGCCGACGCAGTGGTTGCTGCTGCCGGAGATGATCGCAACAATATAGTGTCGGCCTTGCTGGCGCAAAGGTTCGGGGTTAAAAAAATCATTTGCGAAGTAAAAAAGTCGCAGTATGTGTCGGTTTACAATACCCTGGGAATCCATACTCTAATCAATCCCCGGATGCTGGCTGTTGCTCACATTCTAAGGTTGACCAAGCGGGGCGAAGTGGTGGCACTTTCGATTTTACAAGGTGAAAAGGCAGAAGCTTTTGAGTTGGTATTACCTGTAAATTCCGGGGTAGTTAATAAGCAGATCAGGAAACTTAATTTTCCACGGGGTTTAACGATCGGATCCATTGTTCGCAATGAAGAGGTTCTTGTCCCCAGTGGTGATACAGTACTTCTGCCTGCAGATCATCTGATCATTTTTTCACTGCCCGAGGTTGCCCACCACCTAGAGCGTTATTTTGCGTTGACAGAGAAAGACTAACCGGGGAGGGTTATGACGTTACATTGCGCAAGGAAGCAGCTTAACGGTAAAGCTGCTTTTACCATGTATCGTTTCAGCGCATGGCCCTCATGGCGTTAAGCACGGCCAGCAGGGCCACGCCAACGTCGGCAAAGACTGCTTCCCACATCGATGCCAGGCCGAAAAGCCCCAAACCCATAACGGCTGCTTTAACTCCCAAGGCCAGCACGACATTTTGAAAAACGATGGATCTTGTTTTGCGGGCTACAGCAACTGCCTCGGCCAGTTTAGAGGGCTGGCCGGTCATCAGTACAATATCTGCCGCTTCAATAGCTGCATCACAGGCCACGCCGCCCATTGCCACCCCTATTTCCGCTCTGGCCAGTGAAGGCGCGTCGTTAATGCCGTCTCCGACGAATACATTTTTACCATTTCGGTTGTTCTGTTTCTCTAAATTTTCGATGATATCTACTTTTTGATCAGGTAGTAATTCAGCATATACGTGATCGAGCTTTAATGTGCGACCAATTTCTTCAGCCACCAGTTTTTTATCACCGCTTAGCATCACGATTCTGCTGATCCCTAGTTTGCGTAGCTCCTTAATAGCCGCAGCAGCATCCTCTTTAAGCTCATCTTCTAAAGTTATGCTTCCGGCGTAGTGGCCCTCTATTGCCAGGTGGACCCTGGTTTTGTGATCGTGGTCATCTCTTACATCAATATTATGTTCGGTCAGCAGCTTTTGGTTGCCCATAAGGATAAGCTGATTGTTATAGTTTACCTTTACCCCTCGGCCGGAAAACTCCTCATATGCGGTGAACAATTTATCTTCCGGTTGCGCAAATGATGCTTTGCGGATAGATACCGAAAGGGGGTGGGAGGAATAATGAGCGGCTATAGCGCCATAGTGCAGCAGGTCGTTGTGACTGAAACCGGTTACCGGTTGAATCTCCTTCACTGTAAAATAACCATGCGTCAGGGTGCCGGTCTTATCAAAGATCACGGTATCAACCCGGCTTAAAGCTTCCAGGTAGTTTCCGCCCTTAACCAGTATTCCTTTGCGGGAAGCGCCGCCGATGCCACCGAAAAAGCCGAGAGGGATTGATATCACTAAAGCGCAGGGACAGGAGATGACCAGAAATATCAGCGCCCGATAGGCCCAGGTGGAGAAATCCTGCCCGGGTATCACCAGCGGAGGAATAACTGCCAGCAGCAGGGCGGAAAAAACCACCAGAGGAGTATAATAGGCGGCAAAGCGGGTGATAAACTGTTCGGTTTTCGCTTTTCGGGCAGCGGCATTTTCGACCAGGGATAAAATCTTGTTTACCGTTGACTGGCTGTATTCAGTGCTCACCCTAATGTTAAGCAATCCGCTTTTATTGACTGAGCCGGATAAAACCCGGTCTCCTTCCGCAACCTCCCGGGGCAGGGATTCACCCGTCAAGGCTGAAAGATCTAAGGCAGAAGAGCCTTTAATAACTTCTCCATCGAGTGGGATTCTTTCCCCCGGCTTAACAGCAATCACCGCCCCGATGCTTACTTCTTCCGGTTTTACTTTGCGGGTTTTACCGGCTTCCAGCAGATTAGCATAATCAGGCCTGATTTCCATTAACTGCTCGATTGACCGGCGAGAGCGGTATATAGCGCTATCCTGAAAATACTCTCCTACCTGGTAAAAAACCATCACCGCTATCCCTTCGGGATATTCACCTATGGCAAAGGCTCCCAAAGTTGCGATAGACATAAGAAAATTTTCATCAAATATTTTACCATGGATCAAATTGCGGGCTGCAGCCAGTAAAACACTGCCGCCGAAAATCAGGTAGGCTAGGGTAAAAACGGTAAAACCAGCCCAGCCGCCCGGGTTGTACAAAATGCCCAACAAAAAAAGAATTAACCCCAAACCATAAAGTGCCAAGCGGGACGGCTTTATCAGGCTATTCTTATCAACACCAGTTTTACAGTTGCGTTCCGCGTCGTTCGAGTAGATACTGCCCTCAGTTAATGTCATAATTTCTGCAGCTCCGTTCTTTGATTATTCGCTGATATGTTTCATGCCTTGGTAAAAGATTGCTTCAATGTGCTCGTCATCCAGAGAGTAAAAAATATTTTTTCCTTCCCGTCGCGGTTTAACCAAACGAGCCTGCTTTAACACGCGCAACTGATGTGAAATTGCCGATTGGGTCATATTTAAAAGCGAGGCAATATCGCACACACACATTTCTTCTTCAAAAAGAGCCCAGATGATTTTTATCCGGGTTGAATCGCCGAAGACCTTGAACAGCTCGGCCAGATCGTACAGTTTTTCTTCAGCCGGCATTTTTTGCCTGATTTGATCAACCATCTCCTGATGAACTGAGCTAACTGCACACCTTACATCATCGTCAAATGTTGGTTCCAAAGCTCTTCACCACTTATCATGTGAACATATGAATAACAGCTCATGCATAAGTTAACCACAACCACCTCCGCTTGTCAAGCATTAATGCTTGCCGTTGTGGTTAGTACGTGATAA
>DBBD01000148.1 GCA_002292015.1 Firmicutes bacterium UBA993 | reverse complement strand
CCATATCTGCCAAAGTATATAAGAATCTTGCCAACAAGTAATTGTCCTGTTAAAGCGGCTATGCTATAATCAGTTTGCAGCGACGGGGCGTAGCGCAGCTTGGTAGCGCGCTTGGTTCGGGACCAAGAGGCCGGAGGTTCAAATCCTCTCGCTCCGACCAGTAATTAAGGAGAGCTTGGGGGATACTCAATCTTCCAGGCTCTTTTTAATGTACCACCATTGGTTCGCAGAATATATAGCTATAATATATAAAAATTAACTTCGTGGTATAACAGGAGCCCGACTACAACCAAAATGGCGAGGTGCAGGTTGCCGACTACCGCAACCTGGCCGTTCAGGAATAGGTCTTCGTTAAAACTGTCAGCACCGGAACGTTCAAGTACGTAGGAAGTAAAAATGTTGAAGAGTATTTCAACTGCCCCAAAAAACAATCCTATTCATCAGGCAACATTGCCATACACATTTAAAAACAGCTCCACCACCTGCGGGTCGAAATGGCTGCCGCTTTCTTTCTTAATATGCGCAAGCGCTTTTTCCCTGCTCCAGGCCTTGCGATAAGGGCGGTCGATAGTTAAGGCGTCGTAAACATCGACCACGGCGAAGATGCGGGCCGGTAACGGGATGGCCTCGCCCTTCAGGCCGCGGGGGTAGCCGGAGCCATCCCACTTTTCATGGTGGCAATAGGGGATATCCATAGCCGGGCGCAGATAATCGACAGCAGCCAGCATGTTGAACGCATGGACCGGATGCTGGCGCATAAGCACCCATTCTTCTTCCGTCAGTTCGCCCGGCTTACGTAGAATAGAGTCCGGGATCCCCATCTTGCCGATATCGTGCAGCAATGCCCCGCGGCGTAAATGGTCCAGCTCCTCATCTTTTATATTCATCTTCCGGGCTATTCCTACAGCTATTTCGGTCACCCGCCGACTGTGATCTTCGGTCTCGTGGTCTTTTAAGTCAAGTGCGTGAGCCCACCCTTTGATGGTGGCGTCATAGGCCTGTAGCAAGTCAATGTTGGCTCGCTCCAAGCTGGAGAATAGTTCAGCATTATCAAGGGCAACAGCGGCCTGGTCGGCCAGGCCCGCCAGGAGGGCCACAGCGTCTTCGGGTAAATCAACCTTATCTCCGACATCGCCGGCAGAAATAATGCCTAAGAGGATACCTTTTCGTTCAACCACAGCGTAGGCGAAGCTTCTCAGGTTATGGTGCAGCAGGGGCTGCGCATAGGGCTGTTCAGGCACGGCGGCAAGGTCGGGGATTACACCGATTTTGCCAAATTCCCGGATTAATATATCGAATTCCTCCCGGCTCAGTCCGGCAACAACACGGGCCAGCTTTTTGGGCACACCCAGGGAAGCGGTTAAGCGAAAGCGCCGGTTATTGCCATCATAGCTCTGGTAGGCAGACATCTTCACGTTGAGGGCGTTGCAGGCCTCTTCACAGATTACCGCGTGCACCTTTTCAAGATCCAGCTCAGCATTTAAGCGCGAGGCTACTTTCAACAGGACCCCGGTGCGGCGGCTATGGATACGCGCTATTTCTTCAGCCTGTTTGCGCCCCGTGATGTCGCGGCCCACCCCCTGGATCTCAAGGACCTTTCCGTTTTTATCAAGCATGGCTTGCTCCGTCCACTCCTGCCAGGCGGTGCTGCCGTCGGGCAGCATAACACTGGCCTCGTGGGTAACAACGGGTTTGGTCGTTGATAAAATAGTTAACAACTTAATACATTCTTCATGATCTGCAGATGGCAATAACAGCGGGTGCTTTTGCCCCAGCAATTCGCTGCGGCTCCTCCCGAAAACCCGGCAAAAAGCATCATTAACAAAAGTTAAGGTGGTATCAGGCAAATAGCGGCAGACCATCTCCTGCTGCGTGTCAACCACCGACTTGTACATCTTTCTGCTTTCAGTGACCTGTTCTTCCAACTGCTTTCGTTCGGCAAAAATAAAGACCTGGGCAACCAGCGTGGCCACAGTCGAGACGAATATTTTCTCATCGCTGTGCCATTTTCTTAAATCGCCGACATGTTCGAAACAGATAACCCCTTTAAGCTCGCCGGCGAAAGTGATGCTCTCATCAAGCATTGACGTAATACCCAGCGGTTTCAGGTATCCTTCGGTCAGTTCGTTCGTCCGCAGATCTTGTTGGGCATCTTCAACATCGACCCTGCCCTCCCCAGATATTGCTGCGAAGTAACGGGGGAAAGCTTTAACACGCAGTTTAGCGCCGCAGCTGTGTACGCCTGTTTTTGCTTCGTAGAGGGCGAGGCATTGCAACTCTTCTCCGCTTTCGTTAATAATCCAGATGCTGACACGCTCAACATTTAGAGCATCGGAAAGAGTTTCTACTATTTTCCTCAGTGCAGGAATAGTTTCCCCGGCAATAACGATCTGATCGCGAACAAGCCCGTAGATAGCTGCCCGCTGGCGGGTTGCCCGCTGTTCTGCTTCCCTTAATTCGCCCGTCATCTCTTTGGCCAGCCGGTCAGCACGCTCGCCGGTGGTTGTCAAACCTGTGAGGTACAAAAAGAC
>DBBD01000014.1 GCA_002292015.1 Firmicutes bacterium UBA993 | reverse complement strand
TGTAGTACATTTTCCTCGTTTATAAATTTCCTCTCCGGGAAAGGGTCAGGGGTTCAGCTGGTCTAGCATTTATAGACGGTATGTTCCCCTTTCCCTGGGGAGAGACCAGGGTGAGGGGATGAATTTAACCCCTCTGCCGGCGCCACCCGGCTGTAGGGTAGTCCCTAAATTCAATACGTTTTAGTAAAATTCCTGCAAAATCGTAAAAATGACGATAACTGCCAGTTCTATTGACCCCCTTTATTGCCCTGGTGTAGAATAATTTTAGACGGGTGCAGGTTAGCCCGAAAACAAGCGAAGGAGGTTATTAACATGGCAGGTGCGGTGTTAGAAATTGGAGGATCGCAATTTGATCAAGAGGTATTGCAGGCTACGCTGCCTGTTTTGGTTGATTTTTGGGCACCATGGTGCGGACCCTGTAAAATGCTCGGCCCCGTTTTGGAAGAAGTGGCGGCTGCCAACGACAGCCGGCTTAAGGTCGTAAAAGTTAACGTTGATGAAAACCCCGATCTCGCCCAGAAATATGAAGTTATGGGTATTCCGGCGATGTTCCTATTTAAAGGTGGTCAGGTCATCGAGAGCTTCACCGGAGCGTTGAGCAAGCAAGCTTTAAGTGACAAAATCGACAAGTATATTTAGCAGTTAAACAGTGAATTGAATTATCACTTTTTTCAAATATATTGAAGGAATACGTCTTCCGGCGGCGAATAACTTAAAAAAGTCTGAAAGGACGTGTTATGCGTCATGGAGCGGCATGAGATCGGCCGGGTTAAGCACTTTTATAGTAAAATCGGTGTGGCCATTATTCAGCTTGACGATACACTTAAGGTTGGGGATCGTATTGCTGTGGTCGGGTCAACTACAGATCTGGAACAGGACGTTAAATCGATCCAAGTTGAGCATCAGAATATTGATCAGGCCAAAGCAGGGGATCTGGTCGGTCTTAAGGTGAAGGATAAAGTAAGAGAAAACGATACTGTATTTATGTTAAGCTGATCGCCCCGCCCTCTAAACCCCATCGCTTTTGGGGAGATGGCCAGAGTGAGGGGGCTTTATTCCTTTTTCTCTCTAAAAGTAATTCCGGCGGCAGCGACACCGGGCCAGTATTATCAAAATTACTTATAGGTGATTGATTGAATTATAAAAATGATAATGGCGATCCGGTAAGTCAGTTAAGCCAGTTCTGGCAGAATGGTTCTTGCATCGCCGACAAAAATAAAAAGCAGGAAGCCCTGGTCGGATTGATCAGGGCTGTTCCGATTATCCTCGGCTATTTGCCGATTGGGCTGGCTTTTGGAGTGTTGGCTTCCACTGCCGGGCTCAGTATTTCCAGCGCCGGCGCCATGTCGGTATTTGTTTTTGCCGGCTCAGCGCAACTTATTTCCGTCGGGTTGATCGCTGCCGGAAGTTCTGTATTTTCCATTACAATGACAGTTTTTCTGGTTAACCTGCGCCATCTTTTGATGAGCGCTTCACTGGCTCCGTACCTGAACAGGCTAAAAACCTGGCAACAGCTACTATTCAGCTATGAATTAACCGACGAATCATTTGCCGTTCATTCCACCTACTTTCGTAAACACGGCACACCATCTTTCACCCAGTTGTTTGCGCTCAATTTGTCTGCTCAACTGGCCTGGATTACCGGCACTATCGTCGGGGCCTGGATCGGTGAGCGCCTTACTTTCGACACGGAAGCTTATGGTATTGATTTTGCTCTGCCGGCTATGTTCATCGCGCTTTTGGTGATGCAGGTCGAAAAAAAGAGTCATCTGAAGATCGCCCTGCTGGCTGCTGCGCTGGGCCTTTTCTTTTATCTGCTCGGTTTTAGCCAGCTTTATATCATCATTGCTACCATAATCGCGGCCACCTGTGGGGCACTGACTGACAAGAGCAGGAATTACAGGGGGGAAGACCGAGATGACTGATATGATCCTCCTGATTTTCCTGATGGCGCTTGTCACCTTCATCCCCAGGGTTCTGCCAATCTTGCTTCTATCCCGCCGCAACATGCCTGCTACAGTTACAGTTTGGCTATCCTATGTTCCCGTAGCTGTTCTTGCTGCGTTGCTGGCTCCGGCTCTTTTTGCTCCGAACGGCACAGTTAATCTTGCTTTCGATACCAACCCTGCTTTTTGGGTGGCTATCCCTGTTTTTGTCGTTGCCCACTTTACCCGCAACCTCTTTGCCACGGTGCTTTACGGCATGGTTCAAATCGCTCTCGTAAGAATCTTTCTATCTTGATATACAGTTAAATGCCAACCTCGTAGGTAGTTGGCGAGAGCTTATCAATGCTCTTGGTCCCGTAAAAAAACGTCGATTTTAGGGCCTATGACATTTTCACTGAACACTTTCAGGGTGACAATATCACTGAGCAAGCACAAATATTAAAAAATATATTTGCAATGGGCTTTTAGTTCTGCTATACTTCCTCTGTTAAGTAATTATCCTTTACAGGTGCAACTATGTTAGACCAGTTAAACCGAATTACCTTGTTGCTTGACATCTATGCGCCGCTGTTGACTGAGCGCCAACAGGAAGTTTTACGGCTGTATTTTAGCGATAATTATTCTCTTGCCGAAATTGCCGGAGAATTCAAAGTCAGTAGACAGGCGATTCACGATTTAATCCGTCGTTCTCTTGATACATTAGAGAAGCTTGAAAGCAAGCTGGGTCTTTATAGTCTCTTTAACGAACAGCAGGATTTACTGGCTGAAGCAGAAGAGATTACCAGAGTAGGGCAGATCGACAGACTGCACCATAACCGTCTTAAGGAAATAATTTTTGCTCTTAGGCGAGGCAATGAACAGTAGGAGAGAATTAATAATATGTTTTCCGGCTTGGCCGAAAAGTTACAGTCAACCTTAAGGCAATTGAGGGGAAAAGGCAAACTAAGCGAGAAAGATGTCGACGCTGCAATGCGCGAAATCAGGTTGGCCCTGCTTGAAGCTGATGTTAACTTTAAGGTGGTTAAAGACTTTATCACGGCGATCAGGGAGCGGGCGGTAGGCCATGAAGTGATGGGTAGCCTTACACCCGGCCAACAAGTGGTAAAGATTGTCAATGAAGAACTGACAAAATTGATGGGCGATAAGGCCGGTGTTCTGTCTGCTGCGAGAAAAGGTCCGCAGGTAATTATGCTTGTCGGCCTGCAGGGTTCCGGGAAGACATCGACAGCGGCAAAACTGGCTGCTTTCCTGCAGCGCAGCGGTAAAAAGCCGCTCTTGGTTGCAGCCGATATCTACCGGCCGGGAGCGGCCAGACAGCTTGAGATCTTAAGTGAAAAAATCGGTGCTGCTTTTTACGGTAACCTTGCAGATAATCCGACCCAGATTTGTCGTGCGGGAGCCGCGTGGGCAGAGAAAGAAAGTTTCGATCCGGTAATCCTCGATACCGCGGGCCGTTTGCATCTGGATCGGCAGATGATGGACGAACTGGTTGCCATCAAGAAAACAGTCTCTCCCACAGACGTATTACTGGTCGTTGATGCCATGACTGGCCAGGACGCTGTCAACGCTGCTTCTGCTTTTAATGAAGCAGTTGGAATCAGCGGGATCATCCTTACTAAGCTTGATGGCGATACACGTGGCGGGGCAGCCCTCTCGGTAAGGGCGGTGACCGGGTGTCCAATTAAGTTTATTGGCGTAGGCGAAAAAATAGATCAGTTGGAGCCGTTTTACCCCGACCGGATGGCATCTCGGATCTTGGGTATGGGCGATATGCTTTCGCTGATTGAAAAAGCCGAGGCGGCGGTAGATCGAAGCAAGGCGAGGGAGCTTGAGCAGAAACTGCTCAGGCAGCAGTTTACCCTTGATGATTTTAAGGACCAGCTTGTTCAGTTGCGTAGTATTGGTTCACTGGAAGATATTCTGAATATGTTACCCGAAGGAACCGGTATCCCTAAAGAAATGCGTCAGATGTCTTTAAACGAGACTAATTTTAAGCGTATTGAAGCAATAATCGGTTCCATGACTAAAAAAGAAAAAATCGATCCGTCAATCATCAACGGCAGCCGCCGTCGTCGCATCGCGATGGGTAGTGGGACCAATGTACAGGAAGTAAACAGGCTGCTTAACCAGTTTGCCCAGATGCAGAAGATGTTTAAACAGATGGGCTCGCTTGAGCAAAAAGGGCAGTTTAAGAAGCTGAAAAAAAAGATGAAAAAAGGTTTTTTGTTCTAAGTTTAACGTAGAAAATTATGTAACGGAGGTGAAACAATGGCTGTACGAATCAGGTTGAAGCGGATGGGGGCAAAAAAGAAACCTTTTTACCGCATTGTGGTGGCAGATTCCCGTTATCCGCGGGATGGCCGGTTTATTGAAGAGATTGGCTATTACAATCCCACTACCAAACCGACCACTTTTAAGGTCGACGCTGAGAAGGTCCGGCAATGGAAGTCCAAAGGGGCACAACCTTCAGATACTGTGAAAGTATTGCTTGAAAAAGCCGGTTTGAACTAAACGCGTCGCACGGAGGTTGGTATTAATGAAAATGCTTTTGGAACACATTGCCAAAGCGCTGGTTGACTATCCGGATCAGGTGAGTGTCAGCCAGGTCGACGGTGAGAGAATGATTGTCCTTGAACTTAGGGTTGCGTCCGAAGATATGGGCAAGGTGATCGGCAAACAGGGCAGGATCGCCAAGGCGATCAGAACCGTTGTCAGCGCTGCGGCGGTAAAAGAGAATAAGCGAGTCGTTGTTGAAATTGTCCAGTGAAGAAGGCAGTGCCGTAATTGGCAAAGTTTTGTCGCCACATGGTATCGGTGGCCTGGTAAAAGTTTTTCCTTGTTCCGATTTCCCGGAGCGGATCACCACCCTGGATCGCGTGGTTTTAAAGAAAAGTATTGGACAAGAAGAAGAAATGCGGATCGAAGCGGCATCAGTACATGGTCGTTTCTGGTTGATTAAATTCAAAGGTATTGACAACCGGGAACAAGCAGCAACTTTGCGGGAGAGCCTTTTGACCATTCCCCTGGATCAGAGGGTGACCTTGCCGGAAGGCAGCTATTATCACGATCAGCTGATCGGTTTGTTGGTTTGCGATTTTGACGGGCAGCGGATTGGCACGGTTGTTGACCTTCTCTCAACCGGGGGGCACGATCTGCTGATCGTTGAAAAAGAAAGGGAAGCAGGAAAGCGTTTTATGATTCCTGTAGTCAGAAAATTTATCAGGCAAGTTGATCAGGTAGCCGGGAAAATTGTTGTCAACCTGCCGGAAGGTCTACTCGATTTATAGAGGAGTAACTGGGCAATGGTGATCGATATAATTACAATCTTTCCCGGTATTCTTGACGGCCCTTTCCGGGAGAGCATGATTAATAGGGCCGTCGAACAGAATCTGGTGGAAATCAATTTAGTCGATCTGCGGGACTATACAGTTGACCGGCACCGCCAGGTTGATGACACCCCTTATGGTGGGGGGTGCGGGATGATCTTAAAGCCTGAACCGCTATTTTCCGCAGTTGAGAGTTTGAAAGAAAAATCGCCGGCCCGATCATTGCGTGTGATTCTGATGACTCCGCAGGGACGGACCCTTGACCAGCAGCTTGCGAAAAAACTGGCTTCTATGGAACACCTGGTCTTAATTTGCGGACGCTATGAGGGGGTTGATGAACGGGTCCGCCTGGCCCTGGTTGATGATGAAATCTCAATTGGTGATTTCATTCTGACTGGCGGCGAGCTTGCTGCTGCAGTGTTGGTTGATGCGGTGGTTCGCTTGTTGCCCGGCGTTCTGGCGGAGGAGGCTTCGGAAAACGAATCTTTTACCGAATCTCTCCTGGAGCATCCTCATTATACCCGGCCTCCTCTATTTAGAAATATGGCTGTTCCTCCGGTTTTAATGTCTGGAAATCACGGTGAAATTAAAGCCTGGCGTCGTAAGCAGTCTTTGATCAGGACCAGTGAGCGTAGGCCCGATCTTTTGGATAATGCAGATCTGAAATCAATAGAAAGGGCGTTCCTGGAGTCGCAAAAAAAGCAAGGCTATTGAATCGGTATATATATTTGAATGTGTTATAATTACGCAGTAGTTGAAGGAGGTAAAGCAGATGGATTTAATCAAAGAAGTAGAAAAGCGGAGCCTGAAAGAGGGGTTGCCGCATTTTGGCCCGGGAGATACAGTTAAGGTTCATGTAAAGGTTGTCGAAGGTGCCCGTGAAAGAGTCCAGGTTTACGAAGGCGTGGTTATCGGTCGCCAGGGAAGCGGCGCGCGGGAAACTTTTACTGTTCGTCGGGTTACTTTTGGTATCGGGGTCGAAAGAATATTTCCTGTTCATTCGCCATCAATTAATAAAATTGAAGTTGTTAAACGTGGTCGGGTACGGCGGGCAAAATTATATTACTTAAGAGAGCGGACCGGAAAAGCTGCCCGAATTAAGGAGCGCCGTTATTAATCGGAGATGAACTTAAATTGAACAATTTACGGGAGATAGTGGATTGGTTGAGATCAATTCTGATTGCGATAGTCTTGGCCTTCCTGATCCGCCTGTTCCTCTTTGAAGTGTTTGTTGTTGAAGGCCGCTCGATGTACCCAACATTGCATGAGGCGGAGCGCCTAATGGTCAATAAGTTCATTTACCGGTTTAATGAGCCACAATTAGGAGATATTGTAGTTTTTAAGTTTGAGCCTGGTCGCGACTTTATAAAGCGGGTGATCGGGGTTAGCGGCAGTCGGGTTGAGATAAAGAACAGTAAGCTTTATATTAACAATCAACTTTATGAAGAGCCTTACTTGCCTGGGAATATGGAAATGTCTGATTTTGGTCCGGTGGAGGTGCCTCCTGGTTATCTGTTCCTGATGGGCGATTATCGTACGAACAGCATGGACAGTCGGGATCCGCGGGTCGGTTTTGTATCTCGGGAAGATCTTAAAGGGCGCGCCTTTTTCGTCTTCTGGCCGCTCTGGGATACACGTGTCATAACTAGCGAGGTGGACTAAGCCTTGAAGGAGGGGCAGTGGTACCCTGGTAACATGGCCAGGGCGGTAAGCCATCTGCGTCAGGATCTGAAAATCGTAGACCTGGCGATTGAGCTCCTCGATGCCCGGATTCCCCTGAGCAGCCGAAATCCGGTTTTTAACAGTTTGCTTGAGGGGAAAAAGCGACTTGTCTTATTGCACAAGGCAGACAGGGCCGATCATCAACTGACAAAAAGTTGGCTTGCCTACTACCGGACAAAGGGAATCGTGGCTTTGCCGTTCAGCGTGCTCCAGAAAAACTTTTTAAGCCGGCTGCTGGGCTATTTGAAAAAGCAGGAGCATAGCTTGCGCCCGACGCGTATTAAGAGACCGTTGCGTATGATCATTGTTGGCATACCGAATGTTGGTAAATCGACGATGATCAATTTTTTTGTCCGAAAAGCGGTGACCAGGACAGGGAACCAACCGGGAGTTACCAGGGGGAAGCAGTGGATCAGGATTAATCACGATCTGGAGCTGCTCGATACGCCCGGAGTTCTTTGGCCGAAAATAGATGAAAGCAGCGCGTGGTCGTTAGCCGTTGTTGGGGCAATTCCACCGAGCCGTATCGATCTGCAGGCGATCGCTCTTAAATTGATTGATTTTTATCTTGACAATAAGCTGGCCGGGCTGTTAACCAGCCGCTATCAGCTGACAACCGCTGGTCCAGCGGAAGCGATGTTCGAGCAGATTGCCGTCACCCAGGGTTGTTTACGGCTTGAGGGAAAAATTGACAGTAACCGAACTGCTTCACTCCTGTTACGTGACTTTCAGGCCGGTCAGCTTGGCCGGGTGACCCTTGAGATACCGCCTGCAGGATATTCGAAAGTATAAAAGGGGTCTTATAGGCTGAAGTTTGATACATTGAAGATCAGCGACATAGCAACATACCTGGCACAGAAGACCGTACTTGCCACTGAAGAATTTGAGTCTCTGGCGGTGGATCGGCGGCGGGGCGTGCAGGAACTGTTAAAGAGCTTTCACCGGCGCAGGAGAGCCGAAGAAAATGAGCTGAAGCGTCTGGAAGGAATGCTTGCTGAAGAAAAAAGTATCTGGAATCAGGGGCATGTCAATATAGCCGGAGTAGATGAGGCCGGTCGCGGTCCACTGGCCGGACCGGTTGTAGCAGCAGCCGTTGTTTTTCATCCCGATACAATGATCGAATATCTGGATGATTCGAAGCGGCTTTCGGCAAAAAGGCGAGAGATTCTTTTCGACGAAATTATATTCAGATCAAAAGCTTACGGAATCGGCAGTGCATCAAGCATTGAAATCGATCAGTTAAATATACATACAGCAACGTTTCTGGCGATGCACAGGGCTCTGAATAAAATGAACATTGAACCAGACTATATTTTGGTGGACGGCTTTCGTCTTCCTGATTGCTGTTGCGGTCAAAAAGCGATCATTGGCGGCGACAGCCGCTCATTGAGCATAGCCGGGGCTTCGGTTTTAGCAAAAGTTACCAGGGACAAAATGATGCAGCGGATCCATGAAAAATATCCTATATATGGATTTAACCGTAACAAGGGTTATGGTACTGCTGAACACCGAAAGGCTATAAAGCAGCACGGCCTATCTCCTGAACATCGCCGTAGCTTTAAATTAAAAGAAGATTATCCGAAATACGGAGCTGGATCGAGTGACCTTAGAACGTAAATTAATCGGCAAAATCGGTGAAGACGCAGCATGTCAGTACCTACAGCAGCAGGGATATGAAATCATCGAAAACAATTACCGTTGTCCTCTCGGCGAAATTGACATAATAGCCCGCGATGAACAGGTAACCGTTCTGGTAGAAGTCAGGACACGCACCAGTTTTGCTTATGGCAGTCCTGAGGAATCGATAACGACTGATAAGGCATGGCGCCTCAAACGTTTAGCTGACAGTTACCTGCAGACGCACCGCCTTTCCACCGCGCCCTGTCGTATCGATCTGATAGCGGTGATGGTTAATCGGGAAACACACCGCTTGGTCAACATTAATCATATTAAGGGTATTCTAAACGGTTAGGGGCAGGATCAACGATGGTCTATGTTTCTGTAGTAGGTGGTGCTCAGTGCAGTGAAGCAGAATACAGACTGGCTTATGAAGTTGGAGCCGAAATAGCCCGCCGTAAAGCAGTTCTAATCTGTGGCGGCGGCAGCGGTGTAATGGAGGCAGCAGCAAAAGGCACGGCAGAGGCGGGAGGATGTTCAATCGGTATTTTACCCGGGGAGCGAAATAGTCAGGGCAACCGCTTTTTATCTTATGCTGTGGCGACTGGTCTTGGCGAAGCCCGTAACGCGGTGATTGCCTGCACGGCAGACTTGATGATTGCTGTTGGCGGTGAATACGGCACGCTTTCTGAGATTGCCCTGGCGTTAAAAATGGGGAAACCGGTAATCGCTTTAAATAGCTGGCAGCTAAACCCTCCAGCCCGGTTAAGCCCTGTGCCGCTACCTGTTGAAACAGCAGCCGAAGCGCTTGAAAAAGGCCTGGCCCTGGTCGGTGAAAAAAAACGAACCGTCTAAACCGGTTAAAGCTGGCGGTCAAGACTCCGGTACTGAACCGCCTCGGCGATATGAGCTGTTTCGATCTGATCAGATTCGGCCAGGTCTGCTATGGTGCGCGCTACCTTGATAATCCGGTCGTGAGCCCGCATTGATAGTTTTAGATTTTGAAAAGAATGGTTCAGCAGTTTACGGGCTTCCAGGCTTAAGGGGCAATACTTCTCAAAATGCCTTGAGCGCAACTGGGCGTTGGCGGTAGCCCGGATTTTACTATATCGTTCACGCTGGATAGCACGGGATTTTTCGACCCGACTGCGAATAATCGCTGATGATTCACAGCCTTCTTTCTGCTGCAACTCCTCGAGTTTAATTGCCGGAACTTCAACCTGGATATCAATCCTGTCAATTAAGGGGCCGGATAGTTTTTGCCGGTAACGGAAGATTTGGGTCGGGCTACAGCGGCATTCCTGCTGCGGGTTACCGTAATTGCCGCATGGACAGGGATTCATTGAACCGACAAACATAAAATCGGCCGGGTAAGTAACCGTTGCAGCAACCCGGGTAACAGTTACGATCCGATCTTCCAGCGGTTGACGCAACGCTTCAAGAACTTCACGGTTGTATTCGGGCAGTTCATCGAAAAAGAGCACTCCCTGGTGGGCAAGACTGACTTCACCGGGACGTGGGTTTTTACCACCACCGATAATACCGGCGGTGGAGGCGCTGTGGTGGGGGCTGCGAAAAGGGCGCTGGGCAAGCAAGGGCCTGTTTTTATCCAGCTGGCCGGCAACACTGTGTATTCGTGTAAGCTCAAGAATCTCGTCTAAGGTCGGTGCAGGTAGGATGGAGGGCAGCCTTCTGGCCAGCATCGTTTTTCCACTGCCGGGCGGACCGTAGAGCAGAAGATTATGCGAGCCTGCCGCTGCTATTTCCAAAGCGCGTTTGGCTGCTTCCTGGCCTTTTACCTCGGAGAAATCGTTTTCAGTATTTTCGGTAAAGCCTGCAGTAAAATCTGCCCGTTTAACCGTCGGAATATCAGATGATCCACGCAGGTGATTAACAATTTGATCCAACGATGTAACTGCTTTTATTTCAACCTTCCTTACCAGTGCAGCTTCATTGCCGTTATCCGCGGGTAGATACAGGGTCTTGTGTCGATAATTATCTTCCTCCGCCAGGGATAACGCCATGGCCAGGGTGCCGTTAATTGCCCGCAGGCTGCCGTCAAGAGACAATTCGCCGACAAATACGGCATTTGCCAGGCTCTCCGTTTTTGGGATCTGGTTAGTGGCAGTCAGCAACCCGATGGCGATTGCCAGATCAAAGATTGACCCTTCTTTTTTTAGATCTGCCGGGGCCAGGTTTACGGTGATCCGGGAATAGGGTAAATGATAGCCGCTATTGCGTATGGCGGATCTTACCCGTTCTTTTGCTTCACGGACTGATGCATCGGGCAGGCCGATTAGCTCAAAAGCCGGCAAGCCATCGGCGATATCAACTTCAATCTCCAGGGGGATACCTTTAATACCGAGAATAGCGCAGGAGTACACTTTAGCCAGCATCAAACAACCTCCTTCTATTGCTGCGACTTAATCAGTGATCGTTGTTCCGGCTGTTATCTCTATTTCAGCAGAGTTTATGTTTTCCCTGCCGGTTCAAAAAGTTTGGTTGCCGGATTTTAAGTAATTATTGGTCTGGTAACCCGGCATTCCCCTCAGGCAAGCTCCTATGTTATAATCTTTGGTATTAGCGAGAGATTTTCAGACCACCGCAATAACTTAACTTTGAAAGGAGGATACACCAGTGGATAAATGGGAATGTCAGGTCTGTGGTTATGTTTATGACCCGGCGGAAGGTGACAGTGATGGCGGAGTTGCTCCGGGCACTGCATTTGAGGATCTTCCGGATGACTGGGTTTGTCCCGTGTGCGGTGTCGGTAAAGAAGAGTTTACAAAGCAGTAAATAGTTTGCATGGAACGCTGACTGATCGGGAGGCTCAAGTGCCTCCCGACGGGCCTTGGTCCGGGACAGTGGTTTTATTCCGGAGGTGTACTACACCCACCACTGTTTTCAGGTCAAGTACAAAGGCTATTCCGGCTCCGGGCTTTTCTAGTTTTCCGGACCTGATGATCGCCGCTAACACCTTTTCGGTCAGCGACTCCGGTACAACGGTCAGGATAATATCTTTTTCCGGCTCAATCGGTATACCTAGTAGTTTTTTCTGCTCATGGATTCCCGTTCCCCTGGCCGGAATGATAGTTGCCCCTTCTGCTCCCGCTTCCTTTGATGCCTCAATGATGCACTCGCAGCAACCTTTTTTTACAATTGTCACGATTAAATCCTGCCTGAGATTTTCCATAAGTTTAATCCTCCTCGCAATTTGTCAGGGTGTCAGGTACTTTTGGATCTGATTCCGAACCCGCGGATTGATCGTTGCGGTCGTCAAAATCTTCATTATCGTTATCGTCGTTTTCCTCCGGATAGAGAAAACCGAGCAGCATCACCAGAATTATTGGTGCCAGGGCCACCAGGGCGATCAAACCGAATCCGTCAATAATGGCGTTTCTGCCTTCAATGGCACCGGCAGCTCCTACTGCCAGGGCCATTATGAAGGTAACGGTCATCGGCCCCGTGGCTACTCCTCCTGAATCGAAGGCAATAGCGGTAAAGGAAGGCCTGGAAAAAAACATTAAAATAATGGCTAACAGGTAGCCGGGTAGAATAATAAAATATAATGGTATTCCTAAGACGATCCTGGTCATGCCCAGAGCAATGAAAATGCCGACCGCCAGGCAAAGGGTGAAGAGGATCACTGAGCTGCGAATGTATCCGCTTGAACTTTTCTCAACCTGGTTGCTTAAAATTCTCACTGCCGGTTCAGCCAGTGTTGATACAAAACCTAAAATGAACCCTAAAGGAATTAATACCCAACGTGTTGTATCTCCGGCCAGCAGCGAGCCCACCTCCAGGCCCACAGGCATAAACCCAATTTTTACACCCTGCAGGAAAAGAACAAGGCCGCTAAAGGCGAGGATAATCCCTTTTAATAAGGTCACCAGGGTTTTCTTCGGCATTTTGAAATAGAAAATAAAAATGATGAAGAACAAAAGAACAGGAATCACTGCTGTAAGAACTTCAACTAAAGTGTGTCCTAAGTTTTCAGTGATCAGGTAAAAAATCAACCGAAAAACACCCCCAGCAGCATTACACTGATCACCGGGCCGATCGAAGCAAGACCAATCAGGCCAAAAGTATCCGAAACTTTTGACTTGCCTCCCAGCACGGCAGTTGCTCCGACACCGAGGGCAAGAATAAACGGTGCAGCCATCGGTCCGGTGGTTACCCCTCCCGCATCAAAGGAGATGGCGACAAAACCCTGTGGAGTAAAAAATGAAAGCACTATTATGACCAGGTAACCGGCGGTCAGCAGGTAAGCAATCGGTATACCAAGCAGGATCCGCAGGATGCCCATAGAAACCCAAACCCCCAAACCGACGGCGACAGAAAGGATCAGCAGGTTATTGTCAATACTCCCTCCTCCGGCAAGGTAAACCTGGTAGGCTAGCACCCTGACATCGGGTTCGGCAATGGTAATCACCACGCCAAATAAAAAAGAGGCCGTAAGCAGAAAGAGCAGTGATCCTTTAGACACAAGTTCTGCGCCAATTGTTTCCCCGATCGGTAACAGACCAACCCTAACTCCGACTAAAAAGAGAAAAAGCCCGCCGGCAATCAGCATCGTTCCAGCAATAAACCGGAAAAATAGTTCAGGGGCAGTTCCCGGCAATACGAGCATGATCGTTACCACTACAAATACCAGTGGAATTATTGATTGCAGCACTTCAGAGATAATTTCTTTCAGATTATTTAGCATATGGCCACTCCAGCCTCAAAGAAATCCGGATCACCCGTGATTGAATATCAATCTGGCTGAACTATGGAAAATCCACTTCCACCCTATAAAGTTTTAACTTTTTTGTCAAGGTCAGCCCGGCAAAGCCCGGCACTGAGTGCACTGGCAGCATCCGGCAGGATATGTTATGATTCGCCTGGTTATTAAATCGTCCATTTATGCAGTGAGGATTTCTAACTTGAAAGAATCTGGATCATATTCTGGTAGCTTAAAATGTCCTGATCCGAAGTGGATTAGCTATTTGCAGGGGGAGCTAAATCCTGCCCAATTTGAATTTGCCACGGCGGATGAAAAGGCGCTGCTCGGGCTTGCCGGACCCGGATCGGGAAAGACCAGGGCCCTGGTTTACCGGGCTGCCCACCTGATTCAGTGTGGGATTCACCCCGAAGAGCTGATGCTGCTTACTTTTACGAACAAGGCTGCCGATGAGATGAAGGAACGCTTGGCGAAACTGATCGGTTTTTTGCCAAACCGGTTGTGGGCCGGGACCTTTCACAGTATCGGGGCCAGGATATTAAGAGCGCATGCACCCCTGGTTGGCAGAACCGCCAACTTTACAATTCTTGACGATGACGACAGCCGGGTTATTTTAAAGCAAATCCTTGGTAATCAGGAAGTCAGCGTCGAAGACCGGAAGCTGATCATGCAGCGCAACCTGCTGGGCCGGATAATCAGCCAGGCCCGCAATTCGGGCCTTTCAATCCGGGAAGTGATGGAGGAATTCTACCCTTACCGTCTTGAATACCTTGAAATAATTGATAAAGCTGCCCGACAATATGATCAGAAAAAGCATGAAAGCAATGCCGTTGATTTTGACGACCTGCTGCTCTGTTGGCTTGATCTCTTTGAGCGTTTCCCGCAGGTCCGCGAGCAATATTGCATGCGGGTCACGCATCTTTTAGTTGACGAATTTCAAGACACTAACCTGGTTCAGGCTCGGATCATCGACCTGTTTGCCGGGGCAGCCTCAATATGTGTTGTCGGTGACGACGCCCAGTCTATCTATGCTTTTCGCTATGCGCAGATTGGTAACATCCTCTCATTTCCTGAAAAATACCAGGATTGTCGCCTGGTGAAAATGGAAAAAAATTATCGTAGCACGCCGGAGATAGTCGAGCTGGCTAATAATTCCATTCGCCATAACCGGGAACAGCTTCCAAAGAAACTATACTCTGAAAATTCTGCGGGGGATAAACCGGTAATCGCCAGGGTCCGCGAAGCCAGGCAGGAAGCAGCTTTCGTTTTGCAAAACATCTGGGAGCTGCAACACAGCTTTTCCATCCCCTTAGAAGAGATCGCTGTTTTATATCGCAGCTCATATTTGACCCCTGAAATTGAATTTGCCCTGGCCCGCAGGGGAATCAAGTACGTTACTTTCGGTGGAGTGAAGTTTTTTCAAAAGGCGCAGATAAAGGATTTGCTAGCTTACCTTAAAGTAATTTACAATCCCCGGGATGAGCATTCCTGGCGGCGCATCTCCACTTTACAGCAGGGCTTGGGTTCCGCTTCATTTGACAAGCTTTGGGCTAAACTCAAAGAGGAGATTAACCCGCTGGAAGCAGCTTTAAGCGGCGCCTACCAGCCTCCAAGAGGTAAAGCCGGATGGGAAGCGCTGATCAATACTATGCAGAGCCTTCTTGACCTGGGACCGGCGCAAGTTCCTCAACTGATAACTGCAGTTATGGATCACAATTATGATTTTATTCTTAAACAAAACTATCCGGATCAATACGCCGAAAGATTAGGTGGTATTGAAAGGCTGGCCATTTATGCAGAGCGCTTTGCATCGCTTGCCCAGTTTCTGGAGTCGTTGATTCTGGAGGAATCGGTTTTTGCCGATTCTGAAAGTGGATTTACCCCAGGTCAGCTGACCCTTTCTACCATTCACAGCGCAAAAGGCAAAGAGTGGGAAGCTGTATTTATAGTTGGGATGAACCAGGGGCATTTTCCCTCCCATAGAATTGGTGACAGCAATTTAGCTGAAGAGAGGCGCCTTTTTTATGTTGCGGCAACTAGGGCCCGCCGCTACCTGATGATGTCAACTTACCGCGAAGAGTATCGTAACTACGGCACGGTTTCTGAAGGACCTTCAGTCTTCCTGCGCGAGCTTTCACCTGATTGCTATCGGTTCGTTGACTATGACAGTGGGTTTTGACCTAACCTGCCGGTGAGGGATCACGAGTGATAGACGTAATTTGTACTGGTGTAGTATAATGACTCTTAATTTTAAGCGCCGGTTATCACTGGAGGGATAGCGATGCAGAAAGTTGACATTTACGACACAACACTAAGAGACGGCTCGCAGCGTGAAGGCGTTTCGCTCTCAGTGGCTGATAAGATAAGGATTGCCGAAAAACTGGATCAATTCGGGGTTGATTACATTGAGGGCGGCTGGCCCGGTTCAAACCCTAAAGATATCGAATTTTTTCGGCGGGCTGCGAAGATCGGGTTTAGAAATGCCAGGCTCTGTGCCTTTAGCAGCACCCGCAGGCCGACTGGAAAGGTTGAAGAAGATCAGAATATCCGAGCCCTACTTGAAGCGAACACCGAAACGGTAACCATATTTGGCAAAAGTTGGGATTTTCACGTTTACGATGCGCTAAAAACAACTTTGTCAGAAAATCTGTCGATGATCAGCGATACAATTAAGTTTTTAAAGAAACAGGAACGCCAGGCATTTTATGATGCCGAGCATTTTTTTGACGGTTATAAGGCTAACCCGGAATATGCCCTTGCTACGCTTGAAACCGCCGCTGCCGCAGGCGCTGATCTGATAGTCCTCTGTGACACGAATGGCGGACTGATGCCCTGGGAACTCAAGACTATCATGGCCGCAGTTAAAGAAAAGATTAAAATCCCGCTTGGCATTCATGTCCACGACGACGCCGGTATGGCCACTGCCAACTCACTGATTGCCGTCTGCGAAGGGGCGGTGCAGGTTCAAGGGACTATTAACGGTTACGGTGAGCGTTGCGGTAATGCTAACCTGTGTACAATAATTCCAAACTTGCAGCTAAAGATGGGACTGCCGTTGCTTACGGCGGAGCAGCTTAAGGGTTTGACAAAATTGTCGCGCTTTGTTGCCGAGATGGTTAATATAGCACCGGCGGAACAACAGCCGTATGTGGGGTATAATGCATTTGCCCATAAAGGCGGGATACATATCGATGCCGTCGGCAAAATGCCGGCTACCTACGAGCATACGACCCCTGAGGCGGTCGGTAACCGGAGAAGGATCCTGGTTTCAGAACTGGCCGGGCGCAGCAGCATCACTATGAAGACGACCAACAGCAGTTTAAAACTCGATAAAGATCGACCTGAAACCGCTTCGGTTCTTCAAAAAATTAAGGAGATGGAGCATTACGGTTACCAGTTTGAAGGGGCGGAGGGGTCTTTTGAACTTTTAGTTCTGAAAATGATGCAAGCCTATCAGCCGCTGTTTAAATTAGAAGGGTTCCGCCTGATCATTGAAAAGCGGGAAAGTGGACAGTTATATTCGGAGGCGACCATTAAGGTACGGGTTGGCGATGTTCAGGTCCACACCGCCGCTGAGGGCAACGGTCCGGTCAATGCACTTGATAATGCGCTCAGAAAGGCGCTGGAAGGTATCTATCCTTCGCTTAAAAAGATCCGCCTGACAGACTTCCGAGTACGGGTGATTGACGGGGTTGACGGCACCGGAGCCCAGGTCCGCGTATTGATCGAATCGTGCGACGACGAGATGAGCTGGGGAACGGTAGGCGTTTCTCACAATGTAGTTGAAGCGAGCTGGATTGCGTTGGTAGATAGCTTGGAATACGGGCTACTATTCCGCAAACTTCCCGAATTCACCGAAGCCCGCAAAGTGCTTGAGCAGCTCAAAGGTGAAGGATTAATGATGCCTTCATAACTAATGGTACGGGGAAGTTACAGAGGCACCGATGTTGGCGCCGTCCATTTTTAAAGGGAGGGGATCCCGTAAGGAACTCTTTCCATGTCCTGTCATTATATCTATACACCATCCGCGTTGACTGATGGCTGGGACTTGGCTAATGCGGTTAAAATTTTACTTGGCCTACTAAACACTCCCTGGCCGGCCATTACGGGGTAGCAGGTATAAATGAAACAGAATAATGTAAAAAATGAACATCAATATCTGAACGCCCTGAACCGCCTGCCTGCTCTCGGGGCAAGGCGTATAGGCATTTTGCTTGAGCACTACGGTTCAGCCGAAGAGGCCTGGCAGGCTTCGGGTGAGGATATCGCCCGGGTCCTTTCCCTGAAACAGGAGGCCGGCGAGCAATTAGTAAGAGAGAAGAAAACCATCGACCCCGGGGCTGAATGGCTACTACTTGAGCAATATCATATCAAAACTCTCTCAGTCAAATCCGAAAAATATCCGGATCTTTTAAAGCAAATACCCTATCCTCCGCCGATCCTTTATTCTATTGGCTGCCTTCAAGCTCTTACCGGGCCGGCGGTGGCCATTGTCGGCAGCCGTCGATCCACTTTTTACGGACAGGAGGTAGCCGGGAGGCTGGCCGGGGAACTGGCGAAAGCCGGAGTTATTGTTGTTAGCGGTATGGCGCTTGGGGTTGACACTGCCGCCCATTGCGGCGCCCTGGAAGGTGGTGGATATACTATAGCAGTGCTTGGCTGCGGCCTTGATCTCTGTTATCCTCCGCAAAACAGAAAGCTGATGGGAGAGATCGCCTTAAAGGGGGTGGTCATCAGCGAATTTCCCCTCGGCACTCAACCGCTGGCCGTCAATTTTCCCCAACGCAACAGGATTATCAGCGGCCTCACCTTAGGGACAGTGGTAGTTGAAGCCACGGCTAAGAGCGGATCGCTGATCACTGCCAATTTTGCCGTGGAACAGAACAGGGAGGTATTTGCTGTGCCCGGCAATATCGGTTCCCCTTACAGTCGAGGCTGCCACCGGTTAATTAAAGAAGGGGCACGATTGGTTGAATCCGCTGCTGACATTCTATCCGAATTAAACCTTCTTGCCGGTTTCGGGGAGCAGCTTTCGCTGCAATTACCGGTACAGGACCTTAACGATGACGAGATGAAACTTTTACTAACAATCCCTTATTTTCCCTTACATATCGATGATCTGATTCGAGCCGGCACTTTCAGCGCCGCTGAAACCAGCTCGCTTCTACTTTCACTTGAGCTTAAAAGGTTAATCCGCCAGACTCCGGGCAAATATTTTTGCCGTACTTGACAAATATGGTAGAATACCTTCCGTGAACTTTTTCCGCTTGGCAAGGAGGTTTATTTATTGAATCTTGTAATTGTTGAGTCACCAACCAAAGCGCGGACAATCAGTAAATTTCTGAGCCGGAATTATAAAGTATTGGCCTCCAACGGCCATCTGATAGATTTACCGCGCAGTAAGCTTGGGGTTGATCTAGATAACGGATTTGATCCTCAATATATAACGATCCGCGGAAAAGGCAAATTGCTAAAAGAACTTAAAGATGCCGGGAAAAAAGCTGATCGTGTCTATCTGGCAGCTGACCCGGATCGCGAAGGTGAAGCGATCTGCCGGCACATTGGCCAGGCTTTAAAGCTGGACCTAGAAAAACCGTGCCGGGTAGAGTTTCATGAAATTACAAAAACTGCGGTAAAAGAAGCCTTTGCCTCACCACGATTGATTAATCAGAATATGTTTGATGCTCAGCAAGCTCGCCGGATACTTGATCGACTGGTTGGTTATAAAATTTCTCCACTGCTTTGGAACAAGATACGCGGTGGTTTAAGCGCCGGCCGGGTCCAGTCTGTTGCGGTGCGCCTAATCTGTGAACGTGAAACAGAGATAAATAACTTCGTAAAAGAAGAATACTGGACAATCGATGCATTGCTTGAAGAGCCTGAATCTAAAGGACGTTTTATAGCGGCCCTCGATCGTTACAAGAATAAAAAAATAGCTCTTAAGCAAAAAGCGGATGCGGAAGCCATTATTACAGCGGTTAAGGATGAAGCCTTCAGCGTTGGCCAGATCACACGTAGCCATCGCAAAAGACGTCCTGGTGCACCTTTTACAACCAGTTCTTTGCAGCAGGAAGCCGCAAACCGTTTAGGTTTTACCAGCCGTAAAACGATGATTATCGCCCAGCAGCTTTATGAAGGAATAAATGTGGGCGAAAATGACATTGCGGGCTTGATAACCTACATCCGCACCGATGCCACGAGAGTTTCGGCCCAGGCTCAAGAAGAGGCGCGCAACCTGATAGAGGCAAAATACGGCAAGGATTATCTGCCGGAAAAATTGCCCCAATACAAGTCGCGTAAAGGCGCTCAAGAAGCGCATGAAGCAATCCGGCCTACATCAATTAGGCTTGAGCCGGAAATTATTAAGCAATATCTAACCCGTGACCAAAACCGCCTCTACCGCTTGGTCTGGGAACGTTTTATTGCCAGCCAGATGAGCCCTGCTGTCTATGACCAGGTCAGGGTCAAGGTCGTAGCCGGGGATTACCAATTCAAAGCAACCGGTTCCACCCTGATTTCCCCCGGATTTTTGGCGCTGATTAGGATTGAAGAGGAAAACGGGGAAAGAGCCTTACCGCCGCTTACGGAAGGGCAGGAGTTAAAATTGGCCGAACTTTTGCCGGATCAGCATTTTACCCAGCCGCCGCCACGTTTTAACGAAGCATCGCTGATTAAGACCCTAGAAGAAAAAGGTATTGGGCGACCCAGCACTTATAGCCCAACAATTGAAACGATTCAGGGCAGAGGTTACGTTGTAAAAGAAAATAAATCATTTATACCGACTGAACTTGGTTTTGTTATAGTCGAGCTGATGCTGAATTATTTTCCCGAAGTAATTGATATCGATTTTACCGCTCGCCTCGAACAGCAGCTTGATGACATTGAGGAAGGAAAATTAAAATGGTTACAGGTAATTACCGATTTTTATGAGGGGTACTTTAAGGCTCGCCTGGCTGTTGCCGAAGAGAAGATCGAAAAAGTAGAGATAGCGCCGGAATACAGTGACGAAGTTTGCCCTAATTGCGGGAAGAACCTTCAATACAAACACGGAAGGTTTGGGCGGTTTTTAGCTTGCCCATCATATCCGGATTGCAAGTTCACGAAAAAAATTGTTAAGAGTACCGGAATAAGGTGCCCTGTAGACGGTGGTATGATCATCGAACAACGCAGTAAAAAGGGGCGGGTATTCTACAGCTGCGCTAATTATCCGGGCTGTGACTTTTCACTCTGGAAAAAGCCCGTACAGGAACCCTGTCCAAAGTGCGGCTCGCTGATGACGGAAAACTGGAAAGCCCGAAATCGTTACGCCCGTTGTAGTAATAAAGGTTGTGGATATGAAAAAGCATTGTTCACAAAGCAAAGTCCGGTCGGCCTTTAAGGGGGGCAAGGTAATTTTTAAACTGGGTGCATAATTTAAATAAATCGCGCTATTTACTTGCAAGCATTTATTGCCTGTGTTAGGATACTTATGGTGCTGCGTAATGAATCTTTATGAATGGCTTGAGCGTTTTTTAAATCACCTGTACCTGGAACGAAACGCATCATCTCTGACTTTACAGGCTTACAGGAGCGATATATTGCAGTTTCTGGATCTCGTTGCAGATGATCAGGGCGCAACTGAGCTTCCTAACTACTTAACGCTCCGCAAGTTTTTGGCCCTTTTAAAAGAAGGAAACTATTCCAGACGTTCTGTTGCGCGTAAGCTATCGGCGACGCGTTCTTTTTTGTTTTATTTGCAAAGGGAGAATGTGATTGAGAGCGGCAAATGGTCTGTTGTTTCCAGGCCAAAATTAGGTAAAGCGCTGCCCCGATTCTTATACTATCATGAAATTGAGCTTTTACTGGCTGCGCCGGACAGTAAAACATTGCTGGGTTTTCGCGATCAGGCACTGCTAGAGCTGCTCTACTCATCGGGTTTAAGGGTTAGTGAAATTTTATCTTTAAAAGCAACATCATTACAGCTTGATGAGAGGCTAATTAAAGTAACGGGCAAGGGGCGCAAGGAAAGAATAGTGCCTGTCGGCAGGGTGGCTACTGCACTGCTGGTTGAATATCTGGCAATAATAAGACCTGCTCTTGCGGCGCGCTGCAAAGATAAAGAGGCTGTAGGGGAGCTATTCTTGAATAAATACGGCACACCTTTAAGCGATCGTGGTGTTCGCTATCTTTTTCAGAAGTACATCAGGCAGGTATCACACAAAGAGGATATTACCCCGCATTCTTTGCGACATTCCTTTGCTACACACCTACTTGAAAGGGGCGCTGATTTAAGGGTGGTTCAGGAGTTGCTTGGCCATGCCAGTATCTCTACCACTCAGATCTACACGCATGTAACCAAAGAAATGCTAAGTGAGGTTTACCATGCTTCATTTCCCAGAAAATAAAGGGTAAAGGTGGTCTTCAGGTGATCCAGGCAACGACAATACTGGCAGTAAGGAAAGGCACGCAGGTGGCCGTAGCCGGAGATGGCCAGGTAACTTTCGGTAGCGGTACTATTATAAAGCACGGTGCCAAAAAGGTCCGCCGACTCTATAATGATCAGGTTATAACCGGTTTTGCCGGTTCGGCTGCCGATTCACTGACTCTTTGTGAAAAATTTGAGGGGAAACTGGAGAGCTATCAAGGCAACCTGGTTCGGGCAGCGGTAGAGCTGGCTAAGGAATGGCGCACCGATCGTGTTCTGCGCCGTTTGGAAGCGATGCTGGTTGCCGCAAACAGCGAATCTTTACTGATCATATCCGGAACCGGAGAAGTTATCGAGCCCGACGACGGCTTAGCAGCTGTCGGTTCAGGTGCGCCCTATGCCCTGGCAGCAGCACGGGCCCTATTGCGCAATACTGATTTTTCGCCAGGTAGAATTGTCAGTGAAGCGCTGCAGATTGCTTCGGAAATCTGTGTCTACACCAATAGTCAGATCACCATCGAAGAACTGTAGAAAGGTTGAATCGGTCGAAATGTTAAAAGAAGAATTGACGCCACAGCAGATCGTAGCAGAGCTGGATCGCTTTATTGTTGGGCAGACGGAGGCAAAGCGCTGTGTTGCAGTTGCCCTGCGCAATCGTTATCGGCGCAAGCTTTTGCCGGAAGATCTGCAGGAAGAAATTATCCCTAAGAACATTATCATGATCGGAGCCACTGGCGTTGGTAAAACTGAAATTGCCCGTCGGTTGGCCCGTTTGGTAAATGCTCCATTCGTCAAGGTGGAGGCGACAAAATTTACTGAAGTCGGTTATGTCGGCCGGGATGTCGAGTCGATGGTACGGGACTTAGTGGAAACCTCAATCAGGATAGTGCAAAACGAGAGAATGCTTGATGTACAGGAGAAAGCTGCCATCAATACCGAAGACCGCCTGATCGATATAATCGCCCCTCTGCCGCAGAGGAGAAAAAAGGGTGGGAACCCTCTGGGCTTTCTCTTCTCAGGGGCGCAGGCACCCGAGGAAAATATTGAGGATCCCGCATTTACAGAAAGATTGAACCTGGCCCGTGAAGAGCAGGAAAAAGTGAGGGTTCGTTTTCTGCAGGGCAAGCTGGAAGATCGGCTGGTTGAAATCGAGGTTGAAGAACGGCGTCCGCAAATGATGGAGCTTTTTACCGGGCAGGGGATGGAGGAGATGGGAATCAACCTCCAGGATATGCTGGGCAACCTGGTGCCGCCCAAAAAGAAGAAGCGGAAAGTGCCGGTTTCGGAAGCCCGAAAGATCCTGATGCACGAAGAAGCACAGCGATTAATTGACATGGATGCCGTAACTATTGAAGCTTTGGCAAGAGCGGAGCAGTTAGGAATAATATTTCTAGACGAAATTGACAAAATTGCCGGTAAAGATTATCATGGATCTGGCCCCGATGTTTCAAGAGAAGGGGTACAACGGGATATACTGCCGATTGTGGAGGGTTCTACGGTTGTCACCAAATATGGCTCTGTTAAAACTGACCATATACTTTTTATTGCAGCCGGCGCTTTTCATACTGCAAAACCTTCAGACCTGATTCCGGAGCTGCAGGGGCGGTTTCCGATCAGGGTTGAGTTGGAAAACCTAACTGAGGAGGATTTTATCAGGATTCTTACAGAACCCAAAAATGCTTTAGTTAAGCAGTATAAAGCTTTGTTGGAAACGGAAGGAGTGAGCTTAACTTTTACCGAAGGCTCGATTATCGAGATCGCCAAAACAGCCTGCTACCTGAACCAGGAAATGGAAAATATCGGAGCAAGAAGACTGCATACAATTATGGAGAAAGTTCTAGAAGAACTCTCGTTTAGTTTGCCGGGCGATAAAAATGTTGGCGATGTGACCATTGATCAGAATTATGTTCAGAATAGGCTGCAAAAAGTGGTTAAGGATAAAGATTTAAGCAAATATGTTCTATAAACTTCAGAGCTAAGAAAGGTGGGTGAAAGACGTGATTTCTTCTCCTTTGCTTGAGAAGACCCGTCGGATAAACAAGATATTACAGAAAACAGGTGGCGACCATGTAAATTTTACTGAGGTTTCCGAGGTTCTTAAAAACGTCATTCATGCAAATGTTTACATTGCCGATAAGGAAGGCGTTATTCTGGGTTGGTCACTGGTCGATGAGTTTGAATGTGAATTAATGGTAAGAAATGTTCTTGAAGACGGTTTTTTCCCGGAAAGTTACAATGTATTTCTACTACGCGAAGACGAATCAAGGGTTAACCTTCGTCAGAAAACAAATGACTGCGTATTCCTCGATCAGGAAAGATGTCAGTTCGCCAATAAAATAAGCACGATTGTTCCGATTCTTGGTGGAGGCGAACGGATCGGCACTTTGTTGCTGGCCCGTTTTAACGAACTATTTGATGCCGAAGATTTAATTTTAGCCGAAACCGGAGCAACAGTTGTCGGGATGGAGATTCTCCGCTCGAAGGCGGAAAAAATGGAGGAAGACGCCCGCAATAAGGCTGTAGTCCAGTTGGCTGTTGCCACCCTATCTTATTCAGAGCTGGAAGCGGTTGAACATATCTTTGAAGAACTCGGCGGAAACGAAGGGTTACTGGTTGCCAGTAAAATTGCCGACCAACTCGGTATCACCAGGTCGGTAATTGTTAACGCTCTGCGCAAATTTGAGAGCGCGGGAGTGATCGAATCACGATCACTGGGGATGAAAGGCACTTACATCAAAGTTCTAAATCCCTTCTTGCTTGATTACCTCGCTAAAAAAGCTAAACCTTATTAATGTTAAGCCTCAAACTGTAGCGTGAACGGATCCCGGCCGAAAACCGGGACCGTTTCTTTTTTCAACAAATTATTCTAGCTCAAAGGAGTTTATCCGGCGCGTAACCAATACTAAGCCCATATTTCGCAGGTAGGGCCAATTGAATGAGCCTATCATATACCATAATATGGATTTACTCTAATTGCACTTCAGAAATGGCAGCATAGCTGCCGATTGCCAGACCAAGTTTGTTGATTAAACGGATATGCCGTTCTTTGACATTGCCGACAGTATGGAAAGGTGTTCCGTCGAGCATCTCTCCCACCGAAAAGACAATCGCGGCGAACTCTTTCATCAAAAGGTTAGTGGTTGCCTTTGGATCAAGGTTCTGCTTGGCCAGATGCTCCAAGATGCAGTAAGCCATCAGAGCGATAAAGGTTACCAGGGCCAGGCCTCTGATTCTTTCGTCGATGTGCAGAAACATTGGCCGGATCTTGATCTTTGATTTTAGGTGCCTTATCGGCTGCTCAACGCTATATTTGCGGCGGGTTCTTAAAAACAGTTCTTCGGTGGTGTAGCCTTGATCGTAAACGTTGGTAACTACCGGATAAAGGCCGTCTTTTTGTTCCAGTTTTTCAAGCAACTCATTGTTTAAAGCATAGCTCAGCTCAAAGCAGCCGTCTTTTTCAATGATTTGCGGGTAGCCGAACGCTTTGCGCAAGTACTGTTGCGGGCCTTCAAAGCACTTATCGACCTGCTTCTGGGCATAATTTTTGTCCTTGTAGCGCCTGTGATTTAGTTTAGTGGCGGCAATGTCTGTTAACCGTTCTTTGAGGGCTTTGATATATTTCTCGCGCTTTTCTTTGTTAAGCTTGGCCCGGCTTTTGCTCCAGATAATCAGGCAGCGGGCCCAAAAAGGTTTTAAGCCTTTAAGTTCCGGGTTTTTGTCAAGGTCCGGATGGTTGATGAAAACCCCCCGTTCGACTACCTTAAATTTTGCTGACCCGTCTTTGTCGGGGAAAACCAGAAGATTTAACTCTTCTTCTGTTACCGAAGCGAAGGTCTCTTCAAAAAGGCTTGAGGCCGGGCTGGGCGCAATGAAGCGGATCTTGTTGCTGTTAAGTTTTAAGCAGTTGGGAATCGTGCCCATAGCGTTGTCACCGGTAAACAAGAGGTCTTCTTTTTTCAAAGTACGGCGCAGTTTCTTTAAGTTTTCGACGACAATGGCCACATCAGCCCGGTTACCGTCAAAGATATCTGCTCTTAAGGGGATCCCGGATGCTTTTTCCACATTTAAAGAGAGTTTGAGCTGTTTAAGATCCGGTTTTTCGCCGTAACCAAAACGGAGTATTTCCGAGTTGTCATAATCACCTTCAAAGTAGATGGAGGTGGTATCCCATAAGATCTCTTCCGGGTTTAAGCCGAACTCAGTGATTACATGCAAGGAAAGGGCAGTAATGATCTCTTCAAAATATTGCTCAAGGTCCTCTAAGGCCCGGCCTAGACGGTCGTCGTTTAGGTGCTCCGGGTTTAGCCCGTAGAGCTCTTCAATACCTGAAACCTCGGCCCAGCCTTCGATATCATTTAATGGCCGGGGATGGTGTAGCCGGTTGGCTACCAAGACTTCTGAGACCTCACCGGTGGTAACAATCTGACCGTTTTCTTTGCGCAAAGGGATTATGTTGTCAATGATCGCTTTGATCTGCATTCTTTCCAGCAAAGGCCTAGTAAGGTAGAGCGAACCTAAAATCTTTTCTGTTTTGAAGCGAAAGATTTTCTTTGGCTTCGGGTTAAAGCCCGTTCTGAAAGGGTAGCTGTTGCTTCCCCGGTACTTGTTACGACCCATACTTGTCAGCCCCGATTACCTTGAGTTTTATATTACTTCGACATCGGGGGGAAAAGTACCTTTTCGGAATATTAGATCTATTTACTTTTTCTACAAATATTTGCCTGTAAGTCGCAGCCACGACAATACAAATCTATGGACCTGCGAAATATGGGCTAAGAGCTGGAGGTTGGTTGGCAGTGCTGAAAGGCGTCGGTGTTGACCTGGTATCGATTGAGCGGATTGGGCGCATCTATGAGCGCTATCCAGAAAAGTTCATGCGGCGGGTTTTTGCAGCGGCTGAAATCAGGGAAATGACCCAGGCGCCCCTCTCCACCGCCTCTCTGGCCGCCCGCTTTGCCGCCAAGGAAGCGGTGCTAAAAGCGATCGGCTGCGGAATCGGGCCGGCTGGGTTATCTGAAGTGGAGATCACCAGGAGCACAGGACAAAAACCTTTTGTAGAGCTGCACGGTGAAGCCTATCGCCTCGCTGCTGAGCGGGGCATACGCGACATTGAGCTTTCCCTGACCCACGAACCGCCTTTTGCCTGTGCTGTTGCCGCAGCATTCTAAGAGGTCTTAAATCTTTTGCAAAAAGTGATCCATCAGGCGAAAGCCCTGTTCATAGTGTATACCTGTAGTCGCTGCACCGACCTCGTCAAAAGACCCTTCCGCATTGCTCAATTGCCTGTTGCTGCGATAAATAGCAAAGGGTACCGGCTCACGGGTGTGGGTGCCTAAGGCTAAAGGCGTAGCATGGTCGGTAACCAGCAGGATAGAAAACTCGATACCCCGGTTTTCTAGCGCCTCTTTCAAAACTTTTACAACCTCCCGGTCGATCATTTCAATCGCCTTGATTTTGTTTTCCATCTCAAAGCGATGCGAGCATTCATCGGGGGCTTCAACATGCAGGTAAACAAAGTCGTCGCCGTTATCAAAAGCCTCAAGTGCCGCTTCGACATCGCCCTGCAGGTTAGTATCGATATAACCGGTCGCTCCTTCGACCTCAGCTTTTTTCAGGCCGGCCAGCAGGCCGAGCCCCTTTACCAGGTCCACGGCGGAAATAACCGTTCCCTCTAAGCCGTACTTCGTCTGAAAAGTGGGAATCATCGGTTTGCGGCCGTTACCCCAAATCCAGATTGCATTGGCCGGGTTTAGGCCACTGGCTTTCCGTTCAAGGTTAACGGGGTGATCAACTAATAGATTATAGCTCTGCGTCATCGCTTTTAACAATACCGAATCCTCAGGTCCGGACGGCAGGAACCTGCCGATTATTTTGTTGCTGATATCGTGGGGCGGGGTTAACTGCCACTCTTCGGGAGCGCCGCTCCAGACCATCAAGTGACGGTATTGAAAGCCGGTATAAAAGCGGATCAGCTCGCTGCCAAGCTCGTTGTCGATCAACCTAAGCAGTTGATCAGCTTCTGCAGTCGAAATATCACCGGCGCAATAATCAACCATCATCTTCTTCGCATAAGGTTCGTCGCGCGACAAGGTAACTAAGTTGCAACGAAACGAAATATCACCCGGACCAAGCTCTATGCCGAGGCTGGCAGCTTCGAAAGGGGAACGGCCGGTGTAATATTGCATGGGATCGTAGCCAAACACCGAAAGGTTTGCCGTATCGCTGCCGGGCGGCAGGCTTTCTGGAATCGTCCTGACCAGCCCCAACTCTCCTTCGCGGGCCAGCAGATCAAATGTTGGTGTATTGGCGTACTGCAAAACCGTTTTACCGCCCAACTTATCGAGAGGGTAATCGGCCATTCCATCACCAACAATAACCAAGTATTTCAATTGTTGACCACTCTCCTTTAAAATTACGGATTAACACGAGCAACGAGGATTATTTCGTGCCCTGAAAATATACCTTCAGTTACATTTTGTCAAGCGGCGTAGGGATATTATTGTGGTTAGTACGTGATAAT
>DBBD01000050.1 GCA_002292015.1 Firmicutes bacterium UBA993 | reverse complement strand
CCGGTTCAATGAAATTGTGGATCTACTGTTTGAAGCCGATACCTGGGCCGAACTCGAAGGGGCAAAAGTTGTCGGTAAAAAACAGGTGCAGAAGGCGCTGGATGAAATGGTTTACCGATCCAATAAATATGAACAGAAAGTTATTGAAGCAATTAAAGAGAGTTTAATACTCCTAGATCTGAAAGGGTCAAAGGTCGGCCAGGTAAATGCTCTTTCTGTCCTGGATCAGGGAGATTACAGTTTTGGTCGTCCTTCGAGGATTACCGCGGCAACTTATCTTGGCCGAAAAGGAATTATCAATATAGAAAGAGAAAGTGATTTAAGCGGAAAAATTCATAACAAAGGGGTATTGATTTTAAGCGGTTGCATCGGGATGCGCTATGGTTCAAAGTTGCCGATCAACCTTACTGCGTCGGTTTGCTTCGAGCAGTCATACAGTGGTGTTGACGGCGATAGCGCATCCGCGGCAGAGCTGATCTGTATTCTTTCCAGCCTGGCCAACGTTCCCTTGCGCCAGGATCTTGCTCTAACCGGCTCCGTTAATCAAAAAGGTGAAATCCAGCCGGTTGGAGGCATTAACAGCAAAGTTGAAGGGTTTTTCCTGGCCTGTAAAGCGGTCGGTTTAAACGGAAAACAGGGTGTGATTATTCCTGAGCAGAACCGAAAAAACCTGATGCTGAAAAAAGAGGTAGTTGAGGCTGTCAGTAAAGGCAAATTCCATATTTACACGATAAAAACGGTTGATGAAGGGCTGGAACTGTTATCCGGGTTGGAAGCGGGCAATATAAAGCGGGATGGAAGCTATAAGTCGGGCACTTTTAACCATCAAGTACTTGAAAAACTGAAGCAGTATAACGAAGCCCTAAAAGGTGAAAATGCTAACCGAACCGGGGAAGAAAAAGGAGAGCAAAAGAGTTAATAATGCAAACGGCATCCCGGTCTGAGTCAGGACGAGCCAAGTTTGTAGGTCGACTGAAAGACACTTCATTAGGGTTCCGCGGATTTAAGCACCCACTTTTTCACCAATAATGCCGGGAATGTGGGCGATGTTATCTTCATAGATTTATGGAAAAGCAGGGTCAGGTTTTGCCTGGCTTTTTCCGTATACACAACCAGTTAAGCAGAAAATCGAAAAGTAACGATAGTGATGAGTTGGTACGAGGAGGGATCATGATGGCCGATCGGGGCTTTGTTCACCTGCATTGTCACAGCGAATATAGTTTACTGGACGGAGCGGCCCGGATCAGCCAGCTGATTCGGATGGCGGTTGACCTAAAGATGCCGGCCTTGGCGATCACCGATCACGGGACGATGTTCGGAGTAGTAGATTTTTACCGGGAAGCGGTCAATGCCGGGATTAAACCGATTATAGGCTGCGAAGTATACGTTGCCAACCGGTCGCGGTTACAGAAAGAGGCAAAAAAGGATGATCTGCAATACCACCTGGTTTTACTGGCCGAAAATGAAGAAGGTTACCGGAACCTGACGAAACTGGTATCTGCCTCCTATATTGAAGGATTTTACTATAAGCCGCGGATCGACCGGGAGTTGCTTGCCGGACATTCAAGCGGCCTTATCGGGCTTAGCGCCTGTCTGGCTGGAGAAATACCAAGCCAGATCTTAAATGGACAGCTTGAAGCTGCCCGGGATACGGCCCGGTTCTATAGCGCACTGTTCGGCCAGGGCAATTTTTACCTGGAGCTGCATGACCACGGACTGCCTGAACAGAGGCTGGTTAATGCTGAGCTGAAAAAAATTGCTGCTGAACTACAGATACCGCTGGTAGCTACTAACGACGTTCATTATATTTCCCGTGATGATGCCGAGGTTCATGATGTTTTGTTGTGTATTCAAACCGGAAAAACAGTTGATGAAGAGGATCGGATGCGGTTCGATGTGCCGGAGTTCTATTTCAAATCAGCTGCGGAAATGGCTGCTATCTTTGCCGACTGTCCTGATGCGCTCAGCAATAGCCTGTTAATAGCTGAACGTTGTAATCTCGACTGGCGCTTTAATCAGCGCCACCTTCCGGCTTATCCACTGCCTGAAGATCGAGATGCTGATGCTTACCTGCGGGAAATCTGTTTTAAGCGGCTGAAGAAGCGCTACCCAACAGCTACCCCCGAGTTGGAAAGTCGCCTTAATTATGAGCTGGATGTAATTTGCCGGATGGATTTTTCAAACTATTTTCTGATAGTCTGGGACTTGATCGAATATGCCAAAAATAAAGGTGTTATTGTCGGCCCCGGCCGGGGTTCAGCCGCAGGCAGTCTGGTTGCCTACTGTCTGGGTATTACTAATATCGAACCACTGCGCTACGGATTACTTTTTGAGCGCTTTTTAAACCCCGAGCGGATTTCGATGCCTGATATTGACATTGACTTCTGTGACGACAAGAGGGAATTGGTCATAAATTATGTTTGTACTAAATACGGGCAGGAACGGGTAGCCCAAATCATTACTTTCGGAACCATGGCGGCCCGAGCGGCAGTGCGCGATGTCGGCCGGGCACTGGCCATCCCTTATGCCGATGTTGACCGGATTGCTAAGCTGATTCCAACCGAACCGAAGATGACCATTGCCAGAGCGCTGGAACAGAGTAAGGAGCTGAAGGAAAAATACCGGGAGGAGCCTTACCGTAACCTGATTGATACAGCGATGGCGGTGGAAGGTATGCCCCGCCATGCTTCAACACATGCGGCCGGTGTAGTTATTGCCAAGGAGCCACTGGTGAACCATGTACCATTGTACAAAACCAATGAAAGCGGCATTGTCACGCAATTCCCGATGATGACCCTTGAGGATTTAGGACTATTAAAGATGGATTTTCTTGGCTTAAAAACACTGAGCATTATTGGTGAAGCACTGGGCAGTATCAGTAAGAGGACAACAGAAATAATTAATATCGAAGAAATTCCGCTTGATGATCACAAAACCTTTGATCTGCTCTCCCAGGGAGAAACAACCGGAGTTTTTCAGCTGGAAAGTTCCGGAATGCGATCTGTTTTAAGGGAACTGATCCCGAATAAGTTCGAAGATATCATAGCCGTGGTTGCTCTTTATCGCCCAGGACCGATGGATCAAATTCCGGTTTTTATCAGGAGCAAACATGGTCGCCGGAAGATTCGTTATGCTCATCAAATTTTAGAGCCGATCTTAAATGAAACGTACGGTGTAATCGTGTACCAGGAGCAGGTAATGGAAATTGCAGCGCGGATGGCCGGTTTTACGCTCAGCCAGGCAGATCTTTTACGCCGGGCTATTGGCAAGAAAAAGAAAGAGATCCTCGACGAACAGCAGGATCTGTTTGTA
Organism: Firmicutes bacterium UBA993; assembly: GCA_002292015.1. Classification (GTDB taxonomy): domain Bacteria; phylum Bacillota; class Dethiobacteria; order DTU022; family DTU022; genus UBA993. The sequence continues at coordinate 626 of DBBD01000050.1, read as the reverse complement.
GAAGGCTGCCGGAAGAACGGATACTCACAGGAACTGGCAGTTAAAATTTATGAGCTGATTCTGAAGTTTGCATCATACGGTTTTAACAAATCACATGCGGCTGCTTATGCTTTGATTGCCTACCAGACTGCTTATTTGAAAGCGAACTACCCTGTTGATTACATGGCGGCGCTGATGACTGTTTATTATTCGAACAGCGATAAGGTGGCTCTCTATCTTGCGGACTGTCGGCGGATGGGGATCGAGGTACTGCCTCCTGATATTAACGAAAGCGAAGAGCAGTTTACTGTAGTCACTGATAACCGGATCCGGTTTGGTCTCGCTGCGGTAAAAAATGTTGGCATGGGAGCAATCGAATCTATTATAGCTGCTCGCCGGGAGAAACCATATAAGACTTTGCGCGATTTTGTAACCAGGGTTGATTTACGGCTCTGTAACCGAAAAGTGTTGGAAAGTCTGATAAAATGCGGCGCCTTTGATTCGTTGGGCGGTCACCGGGCTCAATATCTGGCAGTTTTAGATGACCTGCTTGCGCATGGACAGGCTGAACAACGCGAAAGGGAATGCGGTCAGCTGTCGATGTTTTCACTGCTTGATCAAGCTGAGCAGGAGGAGCTGCTTTGCGA
>DBBD01000077.1:2701-2977 GCA_002292015.1 Firmicutes bacterium UBA993 | reverse complement strand
CGTTCATAAATATTTGGTGCTCTACTCTGTTGATGAAAAGAAAAAAACCGTGATCGTCATGCGTGCACTTTACGGGGCAATGGATTATGAAAAATATGTGTAGGAGATTTTGCTCTTATGTCGGCAGGGAACGAATTTGAAAGAGGAACTGACCCGTTTCGCCGAAGATGAGGGTCAGGAGTTAAAGTTGAGAAAATGAACACATAAACAGGAGGCGCAGTTCTGATGAAAACGCTAATTATTCTTTACTCCTACACCGGCAATACAAAGCGGTTG
>DBBD01000077.1:0-2362 GCA_002292015.1 Firmicutes bacterium UBA993 | reverse complement strand
TGGCGCAGGAGCTTGCCACCAGGGAAGCCGCCGATATCGTTGAAATTAAAGATATCCGACGTCCCGGAATACTAAAGTCTTATAGTCTTGGCTGTTTCGCAGCCATGGCTACGTCAAGCCCGGTATTCAGAAAATACTTTGTGGAGGAGGTGCTCACCGGAATGTCCTCAGGTAATGTATAGCTGACCGGGATAGGCTGCAGCTTGCCGCCGGCCGTAACATCAAAGCCTTCAGCGATTGAGAGGTGATCAAACTTTCTGGTTACCTGATGTATACGGTCATCTTTCTTAAAACTGAAGGTAAGCAGCAACTTGAGCTATACCTGGTTGACTTTCTGATCCAGCTTGCCTCCTTCCACTCTCAGCTCGCCGGTGATCGCCTCGCCGGCAGTATGTCTGGATTTGGTTAGCACGAGATCAATGCGGGCACTCCCAATACCGATGCTGGATAACACCTTGCGAAACAGCTTGATCAAACCCTTTCGGTAATTGATAATTTATCGGTAGCTAGTTTGCAAACAGAGAAGCCCCAAAGCTTGCGGCAAAAAAGTAACCTTTTACCGGCAATAGCTATTACTGAGATAATATTATCACAATCTTACATGTTTTGGGATATCTGCGCAAAGATTTACTTTTTCGCTGTAAAATGGCGTCCTCGTTGTCACGTTGTTTGCCGGCCAGGCATACTTGGGATCTAATGCATTACAGATCTTGCCCGGCATATCTTTTTATCTGGGCTGGGCGGCCATAGATAAGCAGCTTATCCCCGGGCAGGATAATATCGCTGCCACGGGGAACGTGAGTAATTTTGCCGTCGCGCTCAATGGAGAGGATTATAACCCCGCATTCCTGTAATTTGATTTCTTTGAGGGTGTGATTTACCAACGGAGCTTGCGGGTTGGTCAAGATAACCTCAGAAACTGCATGTTCTCCTACGTTTAACAACTCGTCTGAGCAGATCTGGCAAAATGCCGGTCTTTTCGCCAAATTTCTTTCCAAATAATTTTCAAAAAATGTAATAAATCTTAAACTGCGTAACATTAAAAAACCGACTAGCATAAACCCGCTGATCAGCAGGATATCGCGGGTACCCGCTAACTCGGCGTTAATCATGCTGACAATAATGGAAATAATAAAAGCCAAAGATATGGGCCCGCAGATCATTAAACCCATGGCAATTTTACGCCTCATCGGGTGTCTGGCAATCAGCTCCGACTCAACCGTGGTAAAGCCGTTGGCTGAGATAATAGAGATAGCCTGAAATTGAGCTGTTTCCCGGCTTAACCCGGTCAATTTAAACATTACCGTGGCAATTTCCAACACCAAAAAAATTAGTGCGAAAACCAGAAACAAAAGGGATATTTGCGTGCTCATAGCTATACCCTCCTTACTCTCACTATACCATAGCCTCATTGGAGCAGCTTCCCTGGCGCGGCTATGTTTTTCCGACAAAATTGTTACTGCCGGTGATTATCTGTTTTTTAACATGGAATAGGTTTTTCGAAAATGCAACCCTTGCTAAATGATTTTGTTCTTCCCTTGCCAAATCATAAGTCAAGTCATCGGTCTATAATATAAAGGCTTCCCACTCCCGATATATCGCTAATAGCTCCTCGTCTAAATAGGCAAGCCCTTTCTCCCGTATATCCGCCGGCACACCATAGTGCGCCTCCGCAATTGCTCCGGTTATGGCTCCGATTGTGTCGCTGTCCCCGCCAAGGGATATGCTAGTGCGAATAGCGTCCTCAAAGGATTCTGCTTCAAGGAAGCATGTAATGGCCTGCGGCACTGTTTCCTGACAGGTTTCGTTGAATCTGTAGGTGGGACGGATATCATCAATGCGAAAATCCAAAGAATAATAATCGACCATCCTGCTGTGAATTTCTCCTTTCGTGGCGCCGCTTCCGGCAAGCCAAACGGCTATGGCAGTAGCCTCTGCGCCCTTGATGCCTTCTTCGTGGTTGTGTGTTACATCTGTTACCGCTTCAGCAACATATGCGGCTTCTCTTTCGCTTCTTGCCACAAATCCTGCCGGACTGACGCGCATGGCGGCACCGTTCCCAAAGCTGTTATAAGGTTGCGGGTTATCGCTGAACACCCACTTGGCAAACATTCCGCCATAGCCGCAATTCGGATATTTGCGGCCGATTTTCTGCATATATTTCACGGTCATCATGCGCAGACAGGAGAAGAACTCATGGTTTTTCCCATAATCTTCAAGGGGCAGAGGTGCGACTTTGCTTGTCTCCATAATCGCCTTGGCGACGGCAAGAGTCATAATGCTGTCATCCGTGGCTTTGCAGCCCTTTCCGAACAGATCAAAATCCTTGCTTCTATGATTATTAAACACCGATTTTCGCATT
>DBBD01000017.1 GCA_002292015.1 Firmicutes bacterium UBA993 | reverse complement strand
AACGATTCCCTCTTAACTGTAACAAACACAGCATCTTTAATTCTACACGGTATGGCCAAACCCTTTTTTTAATAAGAATAGAATAGCGTAAATAACCGTTCGGAAAAACCACCTCAGAAAGTTGTCATTCTTATGCTTTATGCTATGATGATTTGTAAAGCCTGTGAACGAAAGAGGTTACGCAAATGTTTAGTTTGATCGATAAACTGATTAAAATCCTGACCATCAGTGAGAAGTTTCAATTGCTGGCTCTGCTCCTGGCCATGATTGTTACCGCTTTTACACAAACCCTGGGCATCGCTTCAGTCCTGCCCTTTATTACCTTGATCATGAAGCCGAGCTTGATTTTTGAAAACCGCTGGCTGTATTGGATCTACCAGGCTTTTAATTTCAGTAGCGCTAACAGCTTTATCATATTTGCCGGTATAACCATGTTTGTGATCATTGTCTTATCCAACGTGATATCGGCATTTACCACCTGGCTCAACTTGCGTTTTGTCTGGATGAACAACCACCGCCTTTCAAGGCGTTTACTTCAAAAATACCTCTTTATGCCCTACGCTTTTTTCCTGAACAAAAACAGTTCTGAACTAAGTAAGAATGTGCTTTCTGATGTTGCACAACTGACGGGTAGTTTTCTGATACCGCTGCTGAACATTATTAGTAGGGGTTTGGTAGCTATTTTTATCTTGACGATGCTTTTATGGATTAATCCCCTTGTTTCAATCCTTACCATACTGGTGATTGGCGGTGCCTATGCGCTGATCTACTGGCGGGTAAACCGGAAACTTAAGTATCGGGGGGAAAAAAGCTTTGCGGCCAACCTCTACCGTTTTAAAGCGGTGATGGAAGCATTTGGTGGGATTAAAGATATAAAAGTACTGAACCGCGAAGATTTCTTTCTCGATGTTTACACCTACCATTCCGATCAGTTTGCCCGGCATAACTCTTGGAACGCGGTGATCAGTCAACTGCCGCGTTTTGTCCTCGAAGCTCTTGCCTTTGGAGGGGTGATTATATTTGTCCTGGTTTTGCTGATTCAGCGTGGCGATGCAACCCAGGTAATTCCTCTTTCAAGCGTATTTGCCTTTGCCGGTTACAGACTGATGTTTGCCATGCAGGAAATATTTTCTTGTTTTACCCAGATGCAGTTTAGCCGCTCGTTATTTGATCGTATCTATGCTGATTTTATAGCTCCTGACCAAGAGGGGGTGCAGCTGACCAGTCGGCTAGAAACGAAGAACAATAACATGCCGTTTGATAATGCGATTACTTTAAAAAATATTACTTATACATATCAGAATTCAAAGCAACCTGTATTAAAAGGAATTAATCTGGTGATTAGGAAAAATAGTTCGGTAGCCCTGGTTGGCTCAACCGGTGCGGGCAAGACCACGCTGATAGATATTATAATCGGCCTGCTGCTGCCCCAGCAGGGCTCGATACAGATCGATGATCTGCCGCTTTCCAGCGATAATTTGCGTGACTGGCAGCGAAAGATCGGCTATGTATCGCAACATATCTATCTTACAGATGATACCGTAACCCGCAACATTGCCTTTGGGGTACCGGATCAACTAATTGATCGTGAAAAACTGGAGCAGGCCGCCTGTTTTGCTAATATTGCAGATTTTATTAAAACTGAATTGCCCAATGGCTACGACACGATCATCGGAGAACATGGGGTCCGTATTTCCGGCGGGCAGCGCCAACGAATCGGTATAGCCCGGGCCTTTTACAATGATCCGGACGTGCTGGTTTTTGATGAAGCGACAAGCGCCCTTGACGGTGTTACAGAAGATGGTGTACTTGCCTCCATATTCAGCACGGTCAGGTCCAAAACGCTAATCGTTATTGCGCACCGCCTGACAACAATTAAGAGCTGTGATCAGGTGTATATGATGGAAAAAGGCAAAATAGTTGCGTCCGGCACTTACGACAGCCTGCTCGCTGAAAACAAGTTATTCAGGGCTATGGCCAAAGTAGGGAAGTTAAAATAATACGGTTAGCCTGATCCGGTGCCGTATATTATTTGCCGGAAGCGCTTTTTGCTTACTTCTATGCGGTGATCATCCTGAAAAACCTGGTAGGCTTTGACCCTGATCCTATTTTTAGCCGCAGCAGTCAGCCGTGTATAATGTTCCAGGGAGTCAATAAATTCAAACGCATCATCAGCCCGGTAACCATTTTCGCGATCTATGATCCTGTATCCGGTCAAAGCGTGGCGGGTTCCGATTACCGGTAAACCGAAAGATAGCGCTTCGGCCACTTTAACCTTCATCCCGGCACCGTAAAAAATCGGTGCCAGGTAGATCGAGGCTTTTTCAAAGTATGGTTTTATCTCCCGGGGAGAATCGACGAGCACGATATTCTTATGGCAGAATGTCAGTGCCCGAAGCTCCTTTCCCGGTTTGGATCCGGCAATTACCAGTTTATATTTTCTACTGACTCGATGGTTGCCGGTCAGCAATTTGTGCCAGACGTGCTTAATAAACCAGGCAGCGCCGTCGGCATTTGGACCGAACCACAGCGAACCGGTGATCAAAAGGTAAGGGATATCCGCTGTTTCTTCAGTGCACTCAGCCGGGGGAATCGATAATAGGCGGGGTTGCTCAAGTGCAACCGGAATAACTTCCAGCTTTTTTTTATCAAGTTCTGCGGGATACAGTTCAGCTAACCTCTTCTTATCTTTGGCGGTAAGGCAGATAACGCAGTCTGCGCTGTCCAGGCATCCGCTCTCCTGCCTGGCGATAAAACTACGCTTGATTAATAAACGAAGACTGTATAGTAAGTTTTTTTTCTCAATAATGCAGCTTAAATAATAATCTTTTTCAACATTATGGATCCTGACAACCAGTTTCTTATTTTTTTTCTTTGCCTGCCGGGCTATAAAACCATATCGCGAATACTCCAGGTACACAAGATCATAAGCATCCCAGTTAAGATCGGTTGATTTGGCCAGCCAACTCCTATAGTAGCCGGATAAAATTCCTCTGAAGAGCGGCTTAGCAATCCCGGCAAAGCTTGTGTCGTGCGTGAGCGTATAAACCCGGTTTATGCTATGCAACAGGTCTTTATCATGTATTTCCGGGCCCAGGTAATCAATTTCGGCTAAGCTTGCCAGAGATAGTAGCGATTGCCTGACCACCAACCCGCCTCCCGAGGATTCATTCGGGGGCTCCAGGGATATAAATAAAATCTTAATAGTAATCGTTTCTCCCAGCTATTCAGATTAGAGACGTCTATACCACCAGGCGGCACCGGCAGTAAGATTTAATCCCCCCTCACCCTG
>DBBD01000037.1 GCA_002292015.1 Firmicutes bacterium UBA993 | reverse complement strand
CTTGAAATATTCCAGGGCTCGGGCGCTTTTGTTTGCGGTGAAGCAACTGCCCTGGTTAATTCGATGGAAGGCAAGATGGGGATGCCGGAAAGCAGGCCCCCCCGCCTGGCCCAAAAAGGCTACCGCGGTAAGCCGACAGTACTGAACAACGTAAAAACTTTTGCATACGTGCCGCTAATCATCAAAAACGGCGCCGCCTGGTTTAAAGCGATCGGCACTCCGGACAGTCCGGGCACGGCGGTTTTTTCCCTCGTCGGTAAGGTGGTTAATACGGGGTTGGCGGAGGTACCGATGGGCACCACCCTGCGCCGGTTGATTTACGATGTGGGCGACGGCCTGCCAAACGGCCGGGAATTCAAGGCAGTGCAAATCGGTGGACCTTCCGGGGGCTGCCTGCCCGAAGCGGCGCTTGATCTGCCCATTGATTTTGACTCTCTCCGGGAAGCGGGGGCGATTATGGGTTCCGGCGGCCTGGTAGTGATGGCACAGGATGACTGCATGGTGGCGGTGGCCCGTTATTTTTTGGAATTTACCCAGCAAGAGTCATGCGGCAAGTGCACCTTCTGCCGCTTGGGCACCAAGCAGATGCTCGACATTTTAACGGATTTCACCCGGGGAAAAGGTGACGACCAGGCTTTGGCTTTACTTGAGGAACTCTCAGAAGATGTGCGTGACGGTTCACTCTGTAACTTGGGACGCACAGCGCCCAACCCGGTTTTAACCACCCTTAAATATTTCCGGGATGAATACGAAGCTCACATCAGGGAAGGACGCTGCCCGGCTTTAGTCTGCCACGACCTGATCCTTTATTACATTGAGCCGCTAAAGTGCAGCAAGCTGTGTAATGTTTGCGTCGGCAGCTGCCCGACCGAAGCGATCTTTACCAGGGATGACGGGCTGAAGGAAATTAACCAGGAGAAATGTGTTAAATGCGATAACTGCCTGAAGGCCTGCCCCCCGGAGTATAGCGCGGTGGTCAAACTTTCCCCGCCAATTTTGCCTGCGGAGAAAGAGAGGAAAAACCGGTGAGTGAGAAGATCAACATCACTATTGACGGGCAGCAGGTTAAGGCGAAACCCGGTCAGAAGCTGCTCTGGGCGGCGCTTGACAACGGGATCTACATACCCCACCTCTGCGCGATCAGGGAAGAAGAAAGGCCCAATGCCGGCTGCAGGCTCTGCTTTGTTGAAATAGAGGGGATTAATTATCCCGTAACCTCCTGCACCAGGGCGGTTGAAGAAAACATGGCCGTTAAAACCAGGAGCCCGCGTATCGACCGGTTGGTAAAAACCGCTTTCGAGCTGATCATAGCGGATCATAATCTTAAATGCAGCGCCTGCCCGGCTAACCGTAATTGCGCCCTACAGACAATTGCCAAAAAGCGGGGTATTAAAATGAAGCAGAAACGCTTTAAATCGATCGTTCACGCATTTGAACCTGATGACAGCCCCAAAACATTCGCTTTCGACCGCAGCCGCTGTGTGCTCTGCGGACAGTGTATCCGGGCCGACCGGGTGGAGGCAAAAGTAGGGGCGATCGGTTTTACCAACCGCGGGATTAAGAGAATGGTTGCCACTTTTGCCGATTTGCCCCTGGCCGACTCGATCTGCACGCAGTGCACACTTTGTGTTGATGCCTGTCCGGTGGGCGCCCTATACTACAAGAAGGATCGGAAAGAGGCTTGCCGATAAAACAATTTATAACCCGGAAGGAGTAAATTCTTGAAGTTAAAAGCGATCATCTTTGATCTTGACGGCACCCTGCTCGATACCCTTAAGGATTTGGCCTTATCGGTAAACACTGTGTTGGAAAGTAAAGGTTACCCCGGGCATCCGGTAGATGCTTACCGCTATTTTGTCGGAGACGGTCTAGACCTGCTGGTGAAAAGGGCTTTTCCCGAAGAGGCCTGCTCAGGCAGTAACCTTGATTTTCTAATGGAAGAGGTCAGGGAAGAGTACGGCCGGCGTTGGGCCGACCACACCGTACCCTATGCCGGTGTGCCGGAGATGCTCGATCTTTTGGAGCAGATGGCGGTTCCGAAGGCAATATTTTCCAATAAGTTGCATCAGTTTGCCCTGCTTACCGTGGAAAAGTTGCTTTCCTCCTGGCGCTTTTTGGATATAATCGGCATTGGCCCGCATATGCCGCGTAAACCGGATCCAACCGGCGCCCTGCAGATTGCGAAAAAGATGAAACTTGAACCAGGCGAGATCGTTTATGCCGGGGATACCGACACCGATATGAAAACGGCCCAGGCTGGTGGTTTCTATCCGGCCGCAGTACTTTGGGGATTTCGCCCGGCAGAAGAACTAAAGGCTGCCGGAGCCAAATTTTTAGCAGCTGACCCAATGGCAGTTACTGAGCTGTTTAGGTAATGTTTTCCGGAATATAATTTAAGGAGGTTTTTATGGCGCCCGAAACAGCATACGTTATAGATTTTGATGGCACTGTAACCACCAAAGATATTACTACCGAACTGGGTCTTTATTTTGGCGGCACAAAATTCATCGAAATCGATCGAAGCTACCAGGCTAAAGAAATCCCGATCAGGGGCTGGCTACAGGCGGAAGTTACCCTGCTGCCGGTGGACCTGGAGAAACTTAAAAGCAAGGCCTTTGAGTGGGCGCAAATCAGGCCGGGTTTTAAATCTTTTTTACAAAAAGCGCACGCCGGTAACAACCTGGTGATCATCGCCAGCGACGGCCTTGGATTTTACATCGAACCGATTCTTGAACATTTTGGACTGCGCGGCGAAGTCGATCTGATTTACCGCAACGATACCTTTATCAATAAGCAGGGACTGCTGGAAATTTTAAATCCGCATGCCCACCCGACCTGTGTGGTCTGCGGCAATTGCAAGGCAAGAGTAGTGGTGCAGCAAAAAGCGGCAGGCCGCCCGGTAATCTACATCGGTGACGGCAGTAACGATCGTTTTGGCGCTTCCTGGGCCGATCTGATCTTTGCCCGGGAGGATTTAGCGCATAGTTGTGAAAAGCACAATCTAGCCTATTCGCCCTGGGAGGATTTTTACGATATTATAAACGTGGCGGAACCAAAGCTTACCGATCGCGAGGCCGGATCGCTCTGTTTACCGCTGGGCGCAGGGGTAAACAGTAACCAACACGGGGGGGTGAGAAGGTGAGCTACGAAGAATTAATCCGGCAGTTGGCGGATTTAATCCGGGCCAACGAACGCTTTTATGTTTTAACCGGGGCCGGAATCAGCACCGAAAGCGGCATATCCGATTTTCGCTCACCTGGCACCGGTCTGTGGGAAAAAGTTGACCCCATCGCTGTTTCTTCGGTAACGGTTTTACAAAATAACCCCCGCCTGTTTTACGAGGCGGGCTTCAGCCGGTTTTCGAAAATCACGCTGGCTGAGCCGAACGCAGGTCACCGGGTTTTGGCCCGGCTGGAGGAAATGGGCTACATTAAAGGGCTGATCACGCAGAACATTGATGGACTGCACCTTAAAGCGGGATCGAAAAATGTCTGGGAAGTGCACGGTCACCTGCGATCCGGCTACTGCCAGGGCTGTAAAAAGAAATACCCCTTTGAAGTGCTGGTGCAGCAGGTCAAATTAAAGCAGATCCCGCCGGTTTGCCATAACTGTTCCAGCGTGCTGAGACCGGAGGTGGTCCTTTTTGGCGACCCGATGCCCGATTTCTTTTTTGAGCTACAGCATAAAATGCAGCATGAATGTGATTTCATGCTGGTCGTCGGCAGTAGCCTGGTTGTTTACCCGGTTGCTGATTTGCCGCGCCTGGCCAAAAAGATGGCCATTATCAATCTGCAGCCGACAAGTTATGATCGGAAAGCAGAAATAGTGGTGCGCGAAAATAGCGGCAAAGCTCTGCAGGATCTTTTGACCGTTTTGGAAGACAGCCGGTAGACAGTTTGATCGGCGGGCGGTTCAGCATTATTAGTTGCGGGGGAGGTAGTCTGTTTGAGCCTCAGAAAATGGCTTATATTTACTTTATTGAGTCTGATCTTTTTAGCCGGAGTTTACCTGGTTTTTACTTCCGGACGCTTCGACTTTGACCCTTTTACGATGGTTTCCTTTGTGCTGGTACTCGGCCTGATTATTTATATTTTCGTCATGTCCCAGCGTTCTAAAGACCAGTAGCCGCTGCGAGCCACTTAGCGGCTCTGCTGGCCGTTATCGATCGAGTAAAGGAAGAAATTGAGGTGAAAGATTGGCTCGCAGATACCTGGTTAACCCGAAAGTAGATGCCGGTGAACTCGCAAAACTGCGTAAGGCTGTAGGGTGGGGTGAGCGCAGGCATGAACAGAAAAAAAATATCAGTTGCACTTACCTGGCGGTTGCCTGTTTTGACGAAGAGCGCCTGGTTGGTTATGTCGAAGTTTTAAGCGATGGGGTTGACGATGCTTTGATCCGTGGCCTGATGGTTGATCCCGGGTGTCAGAGACAAGGGATCGCCCTGGAACTCATCAATATCGTGACCGCTGAGATTAGGAAAGATCGGATTAAAACTGTAAATGTACTTTTTGAGCCGGAGCTGGAACCGCTTTACTGTAAGGCCGGTTTCAGGATCATTTGCGGAGGTTTGATCGACAATGAAGATGATCATCATGGTGGTCAAACATAAAAAGAAGGGTTTTGATTTTTAATGAATGTTGCTTTTTTCCTGATTCCGAAAAATAATGTTGTTTGCCTTAATGCGAAAACTACCGTGCGCCAGGCTCTGGAGCGCATGGAGCACCATAGTTACGCTGCCGTGCCCCTTATAGATGAAGCGGGCCGGTATGTCGGAACAATAACCGAGGGAGACTTACTCTGGAAGCTAAAAGAAAACCCCGGTCTGGACTTAGTCGAGATGGAGAAGATCACCCTAAAAGAGATTACCTCCCGCACGATGAACAAACCGGTGAGGATCGACTCGCGCATTGTTGATCTGCTCTCTCTGGCTGGCGAGCAGAACTTTGTGCCGGTGGTCGACGACCAGGATGTTTTTATCGGGATTGTCAGAAGGCGGGAAATCATCGAATACTGTGCTGAGCTGATTAAAGAAAAAGAGCTGGACCGCACCAGACACTGAAAAGGAGCTGGCTTAAGCAAGTGAAGCACGAAAATGGTCAACTATCCGGACTGCCCTCCCGGGTTAACCGGGTAAAACCTTTTTTAGCGATGGAAATCTTAGAAAAGGCGCAGCAACTTGAAGCCGCCGGCCGCGACATTGTGCATATGGAAGTCGGCGAGCCGGGCGGCGATACGCCCGCAGCGATCAAAGAAGCTGTCATTGAGGCGATCAATGATAACGACACCGCTTACACGCCTAGCCTGGGCAAGCAGGAGCTTCGGGAAGAGGTGGCCGCCTATTACCGGCGCACCTATAACGTAAAGGTTGAACCGGAACAGGTCATTATCACTTCAGGTTCTTCCCCGGCTATGCTCCTGGCTTTTTCAGCGCTGCTCGACTGCGATGATCAGATCGTAATGTCTGATCCCTATTATGCCTGTTATCCCAATTTTGCCTGCTACATCGGGGCCCGACCGCTGTTGGTGCCCGCGCGGGAGGAAGACGGCTTTAAGCTGCGGGCCGCGGAGGTTAAAAAGCAGCTTGGTCCCGGCGTAAAGGGGATCATGCTCAATTCGCCGGCTAACCCCACCGGGGCGGTGCTCGAAGCCGAAGAGCTGCAGGCCTTTGCCGATCTCGGCCCTTATATTGTAGCCGATGAAATATATCACGGCCTGAACTATAGCGGCAAAGATCACTCGATCCTGGAATTTACCGACCAGGCTATTGTTATTAACGGTTTTTCGAAGCGTAATATTATGACCGGCTGGCGCCTGGGTTATCTGATTGCCCCGCCCGGCTTGGTTCGCCATATGCAAAAGCTGCAGCAAAACCTTTTCATCTGTGCCTGTTCCTTTGTCCAGGCGGCCGGGATCGCCGCCCTGCGCGAGGCCCCGGAAGTCCTGGCTAACCGCTTCAGCGGGTACAATGAACGCCGGCTCTATCTCTACCAGGCCCTGGAGCGGATCGGCATTGCGCCTGCAAAAATTCCCGCCGGCGCTTTCTACATGCTGGCCAATGTCCGGAAATATACCGCTGACTCCTATGCGTTTGCCCTGAAGATTTTAGATGAAACCGGGGTGGCGCTGACTCCGGGCATCGACTTTGGCCGGGAGGCTGAAGGCTACCTGCGGATATCCTATGCCTGTTCAACCGACACCCTTAAAGAAGGCCTCCGTCGCCTGGAGCGTTTCTTCGCCGCTCTTTAGCATAACGGTGAGAGATAATCCGTCAGGCGGGCAACTCTCAGCAGCCTTGTGTACCTTGTTACTGCCGCTGATACTTTCCCCAACCGGGCGCTCTAAAGTTCCGGCGCCGGGAACATGGTTTAAATTTCTTTGTCATTAAATTGCAGCTATGCGGCTTGATTGATTATAGCGATTGTTAGCAGCAGCCTGATTATGTAAAATGTAGATTGTGAAAGCAAATATCAGCAGAATCGAGGGAAAATTTCATGAGCGATGTAAAAGGGCCCTGGCACAAGAAACTTTCACCCTGAGTGAAAATGTATATACTGCTGGCAGCAGTATTTGGCTTGTATCACCTGATCAGCTACCTGGTTAGCCTGGCCGGGTAAGTTTTGATTATTGGCGGAGGTGAAGGTTTTGCACCCGCAGCGAATTGTGATTATCGCCAACGGCGACCTGGAAACACCTGAATTTTACCGCCGGCTGCTTCGGGCAGATGATTACATAATCTGCGCTGACGGCGGCTTGCGCCACGCAAAGACTTTGGGTCTGACTCCGGATCTGCTGATCGGCGACCTGGACTCGGTCGATCGGCAGCTTCTACCCAAAGCTGCCGATTTAAAGCCTGCGGTAATCTGTTACCCGGCGGCAAAAGAACACTCTGACCTGGAGCTGGCCGTGGAACATGCCGTACAGCTCAGGCCGAAAGAGATCTTAATCATCGGGGCGCTTGGCGGCAGCCGGGTCGACCACAATCTCTTTAACCTGATGCTGCTCAAATTGCCTCTGACCGCCCAAATCCCGGCCCGGATCGTAGATCAGAATCAGGAGCTGCTGATGATCTTGGATCGGCTGGAGATCGAAGGGCAGAGCGGAGACTACCTTTCCCTTTTCCCCCTGACAGCGGCTGCAGAAGGGGTAACCACCGCCGGTTTAAAATACCCGCTTAACAATGAAACCTTACAGTTTGCCTCCTCGCGGGGTTTAAGCAACGAAATGCTCGGCGCCAGCGTCTCTGTCTCTATTGCCCGGGGAATACTGCTGGTGATAAAAACAAAAAAAGGGTAGGATCAGCCTTTTTTCGATCGAAGATGCGAAAAGGCGGTTTTCCGGCTGAGAACCGCCTTTATGTATTCAGAGGTGTGGCGGAGGGCAGAGGCCCGTTGTTCAAGCCCTCTCGGTTTCTAAGGCCTCGATCAGGATCTTCTTGTAGAGGCTGAATTCAGGCGTAGTAACCAAGCTTCGCCTGCGGGGCCGCTCTAAGTCAATCCGTTGCTCCAGCCTGATCCGGCCCGGCCTTTCGCTGATCACGTAGATGCGATCGGCTAGATAGATCGCCTCATCAATGCTGTGAGTAACTAACAAGACCGAACGTTGGTAACGCGACCAGATTTTAAGCAGCCAATCCTGTAGGCTTTCCCGGGTCAGGGCATCTAAAGCGGCAAAAGGTTCATCAAGCAGCATCAGGTTGCTTTCGACCATGATTGTCCGCAGGAGGGCCGCCCGCTGACGCATCCCTCCTGAAAGCTGGTGGGGGTAGTAGCCGGCAAAGCCCTCCAGGCCAAAAACGGGCAACAGCTCCTTTACCCGGTTCCGGGCGGCCCGGTGACTAAGGCCGGCCGCCAGCAGCGGCAGGGCGGCGTTATCCTGCAGGGTTTTCCAGGGGAAGAGCAGGTCCTGCTGGGGCATGAAACTGACCAATTGCGGATGCCCGCCGATCTCTTCCCCATCAATCAATACCTGGCCCCGGTCGGGTTTCAGCAGCCCGGCGGCCAGTTTTAAGATGGTGCTTTTACCCGATCCGCTGGGGCCGAGCACGCTGACAAACTCGCCGGCGCCGACCTGCAGAGAAACCCCGTCGAGTACCGGCAGGACCTGGCTCCCGGTGTAATAAGACGAGTGGATATCTTGTAAGATTAGCCTTTTCATTGATCGCGCACCATTTTCACCGGTTGGTGGTTATTCTAAGAAAGTATTGGTAAAAGCTTTCTCCATCTCCGGCAGTGCTTCAATTAAACCGTGCTCAAACAACCAATTACCATAATTCTCCCAGGTTTCCAGCTTTTGCAGGCCCCAGGATTCAGCATCGGCCTGGTAACGATCCGCCAGCCAGGCCTGGCTGGCCATTACCAGCTCCGGGTTGAGCTCCGGTACCGCTTCGAGCAAGATCTGGGCGGCCTCTTCCGGATTGGTTATGGCAAAGTAGTAGCCCCGAGCCGTGGCGCGCATGAAGCGCCTGACCAGGTCCGGGTTGGCGTCAATTAAGGTTTCGGAGCTGATGATCACCGGGGTGTAATAGTCGAGGGCCGGATCTTCCAAGCGCAGCTCGATAAAGTTAAAGTCAATTCCCTTAAGCTCTGCTTCGATCCCGGTCCAGCCGTAAAAGATCCAGGCAAAATCAGCTTCTCTTTCAATGCTGATCAACTGGTCGACTTCTCCGGTGGTGACCATTTCCACCCGGCTGAAATCAGCTCCATACCGCTCCATTAAAGCCCTGATCGTCGCTTCCTCAACCGGCGAGCCCCAGCCGCCATAGCGTTTCCCTTCAAAATCAGCGGGGTTTTCGATGCCGCGATCTTTAAGCGAGATAAAGCCGGAGCTGTTGTGCTGGATAACGGCAGCCACTGATACGACAGGAATATCAGCCAGGCGGGCGAAGGTAACCTCTTCCTGAAAACTGAAACCAAAGGCAGCCTGGTTTGCACCGACCATCTGGACGACGCTGCCGGGAGCCTGGACCAATTCAACTTCGAGCCCTTCTTCCCGGTAAAAGCCGCGCTCCATGGCCACATAGACCCCGCTGAAATTGGTGTTAGGCGTCCAGTCAAGCAGCATAGTTACGCTCTCCAACTGCTCCGGTTTCGGGCCGGCACAGCCTCCAGTTAATAAAACACCAATTAGCAGCAGGGCCAGGATAACCGCGGAAGCGCATTTCTTTTTTTGTAGTAAAAGCATTTGATTCACCTCTTGTGATGGTTATAGTCAGGCAAAGCAACGTTTTTGCTTCAAATTACTTTACAATATTCGATTCACCTCTCATGACGTTTTTGGTCTGATCTCTGCCAGGGCATGGCCAGCCTGCCGGCCAGCTCGACCAGTTTGAATAGTATCAGGCTTAAGACAACGACGACGATAATGGCGGCGAAGAGATCGGCGGTTCTGAAAGAGTGCATAGCCCGCAGCATGAAGATGCCCAAACCGGCCCTGGCGGCAAGCCATTCGCCGATAATTGCCCCCAAAACACTGTAAGTGGCGGCAATTTTTAAGCCAGAAAAGAAGTATGGTAGGGTATAAGGCAGGTGCACCGAGCGCGTGATCAACAGGCGGTTGGCCCGCATCGTCTGCATCAGTTCAATCGCTTCAGGATCAACCTGGCTGAATCCCTCGACCAGGTTAATGGTCAGCGGGAAAAAACAGACCAGGGCTACAATCAG
>DBBD01000120.1 GCA_002292015.1 Firmicutes bacterium UBA993 | reverse complement strand
GCAAAACCTTCAAGCAAATCAACATTGACAAAAGCAATTTTTCCACTATCAGTTATTTTTTTTGTAATGTCGATAATATTTAGGATGTCGCCGTAAAGAATAAACACTATCTCACAGTCGGTATTTAATACGGCCTGTAGCCCTGCGTCATTCTTAATTGCCGGTATAACCGGGTTATTTTCGAGGATAGACGCGAGTCGCCTGTTCATCGTTCCCTCCGCCTTTTTCTAATCGTATGTCCAGTATTTTACCAAAAATATTTATTGTTTTGCTATAATTTCGCTGTAGCTGCAAGGTTTCCTGCCCTTGCCTAACGTAAGTGGCTTCCGGTAAATTTTTGTCGCAGCCTGCTTAAAGGTTTTTATCTCTTTCTAACGGGAATTTTACATAAACCAGATATTGGTATAAAATAGATAGCATGGCCTCGACCCAACTTTATAATTTTGATGGTTAAAACAGCAATAGCGCTTGAGCAATAATGACTGAGGTATAAATATCGTGGTAACTTATAATTTTGATCAGGTGATTGACCGGAATAATACAAACAGCATCAAATGGGAGTATTATCAGGACTTTATCCCGGCTGCCCCGGCAGGTGCCTTGCCGTTATGGGTTGCCGACATGGATTTTCCCTGTGCCGAGCCGATAATTAAGGCGCTGCGAAAAAGAGTAGATCACCGGGTATTCGGCTACAGCAACTTTCGCACCGATCAATACATGAGCGCGGTCACCGGTTGGTTTAAAAGGCGCTTCGACTGGGCGATAGATGCTGATAATATCTTCTATAGTCCTGGTATCGTAACGGCGATCGCCGTCTTGATCAATATTTTAACCAAACCGGGCGAAGGTATTTTAATTCAACGACCGGTTTACTATCCCTTTGCTCAGAAAATAGAAGCAAATGGCAGGCAGGTGATCAACAATCCCCTTATCTACAGTGATGGCCGCTACTCAGTAAACTTTTACGACCTTGAACAAAAAATTGCCCTTGAAAATACCAGGGGTATGATCCTCTGCAGCCCTCATAATCCGGTCGGCCGGGTCTTCAACTCTGATGAGCTAAAAAAGATAGCTGAGATATGCATCAGGCACGGCAAATGGATTATTAGCGATGAAGTTCACGCTGACCTGATCCGCAAGGGAGTTACCCATTATCCTTTGGAGAAGGTTGCTCCCTATTACAAAGAGCAAATCATAACCTGCACATCACCTAGTAAAACTTTTAATATGCCAGGCTTAAAAATTTCTAACATTGTCATTAACAACCCGGTCTTGCAGAAAAAATGGATTCACCAGGCATCAGAAAGCCTGGCCATTGGCCTGGCCAACCCGCTTTCAATCGTTGCGGTTGAAGCCGCTTACAATGAAGGGGAGGAGTGGCTTGATCAGCTCAAAGACTACCTTGATCAAAATATTAAATTTGCCGCTGCTTATATAAAGGAGAATATCCTGAAAGCCAGGCTGGTTTATCCTGAGGGCACCTATTTGCTCTGGATGGATTTAAGAGCATATAATCTTGATCGTCGTGCCCTTGAAGATCTGATCTATAATAATGCCAAGGTGGTTCTAGATCAGGGCTACTTTTTTGGCGAGGAGGGTGCCGGGTTTGTCCGGATCAACGCAGCCTGCCCCCGCAGTATTTTTAAGGAATGCCTGCAGCGACTGGCCGAAGCCCTGGTGACTGTTAATAACGCTTAGCTGAAATGAGGTAACTGCGATACACGAACTGGCTATTACTGAAGCGGTTCTTAAAGTTGTTTTAGAACACACCACAGGTAATCACGCTGAGCGGGTGGTAAGCGTCCACCTGCAGGCAGGCGAGCTGCGGGATATAGCAGCGGAATGGATCCAGCGCTATTTTGACTACTTGAGCCGCGGCACATTAGCCGAAGGAGCAAAAATCGTCCTCACCAAAATCCCGGCGCAAATGACCTGCCAGACCTGCCGGGCAGGATTTAACGCTGATATTCGCGCCGATAAGATTGAGTGCCCCGAATGTGGCAACGATAAAGCTGTTCTCACCGGGGGAGATGAATTTTTTATCGAAAGTATCGAGGTGATCTGATGGATAAGGTAAGGCTGATTGATATCAAAGAGTTGATCCTCTCGGATAACCGCGACTTAGCAGAGCAGATCCGCAAATATTTAAAAGACAATAAAGTTTTCATGTTAAACCTGATGGCCTCTCCGGGCTCCGGAAAAACCACTTTAATCATTGAAACCCTGCGCCGTCTGAAAGATAAGTACCAGGTAGCCGTAATCGAAGGCGATATCGAGTCGCAAGTCGATGCCGATAAAGTGGCGGCAGAAGGGGTAACCGCAGTGCAGTTGCGCACAGGCGGGGCCTGCCACCTTGACGCCCCGATGATTAAGGAAGCTCTGGATACCTTGGACCTCACTGCGCTTGACGCAATACTGATCGAAAACATTGGCAACCTGGTGTGCCCGGCTGATTTTGACTTAGGCGAAACCTGTAAAGCGGTAGTTTTAAGCGTTCCTGAAGGTGACGACAAAGCCCTTAAATACCCGGTAATCTTTTCAGTCTGCGACGCTCTGGTGATCAGCAAGACCGACTACCTGGAACTGTCTGACTTTGATCCGGAATTGCTGGCCGAAAGCGTGCGCCGGCTTAACCCCTCAATCCGCATCTTTACCACTTCTTGCAAAACAGGAGCAGGCTTGGATGAGTGGTGCAGCTGGTTAAGCGATCAAATAAAAGCGGCAACCGCTTAGCAGTTACCGCTTCTGGTCCGAAAAGAATTCGTTGTTGCGGGCGGCTTACCGGCTTCTAATCTCCATCATCTTCATCATCTGCTCAAAGCTGTTTTGCGGCAGCACGCAGCGTTTCGCCTCCGGCTTCAACTGCAGGCTGATAGCCTCCGACGGGCACCGGGGTATGCAAACCCCGCAGCCGATGCAGCGGTGTTTCAGGATCACTGCCGGTCCTTCATCCGTCAATTCGATTGCCGCCATATGGCAGGCACTCACACATTCTCCGCACTCCACACATTCGATAACATCCACCTGGGCAAAGTTGTTAGAATAAACCAAATCTCCAGGGTTTTCAGCCCTTTTAACTGATGCAAGTACTCCGCAGCAATCGCCGCAACAGTTGCACATTCCGCTGGGGTTGGCCGAGGTGGCCGGCTGAGTTACCAAGCCTGCTGATTGCGCTTTGGCTACGATTTTGATCGCCTCATCAACACTAACTTCCCGGCCCATCCGGTTATCAAGATAGAACTGGCCCATTGAACCAAAAAGAAAACAAACCTCAAGCGGCGCACCGCAAGAATTATTAACCAGAGCCTTGCTCTTGCGGCAGATGCAATTGGCAACTACAATCTTGCCGGCGCCGCGCAAAATTTCAGCGGCATCGTCAAAAGAGGCAACATGGTATTCTGCCGGTATCGATTGAGCAATCGGGATGGTCCTTAAAAAAGTGCCCTTAACCCCGATCATGGACTGGTCCAATCCTTCGTCAAGGTAGCGGTTGACCAGTTTCGCCAGCTCCTGATCGATACGCTCCAGCTGAAACTCAAAAATACCGTGAATAAAGGCCGTGGCCCCATACTTCTTTTCACCGTTTTTATTCAGGCGGAATAGAAGGCCCCGCGAGGCCATATCCTCCAGTTTTTCCGCTAACTCCTCAACCGGCCGGTCTAACCTGGCCGCAACATCTTCAGGTTTTTCCAACGTTGGGCTAAGAGCTAAAAAAAGCCCGGCTTCATCTTCACTAAACAGCTTCTTTAATATCTCAAGCTCAACCCCCGACTCGGTAGCCGGGAACCCCACTGCGTAACTATCGAGCCTTTCCTGCATTTTGCGGTAAATGGCGGTGCTCATCATATCCCCCGTTTCGCGTCGCGTAATGCGAAAATCTTACCAGAGATTCCGGGCAGCTGTCAATCCAATTGGAAAATTCAATCACTTAACCTATCTTTTAATCCTTCAACATTATTATTTGTATACCCTAAAAGGTAGGTCCAGCTATTTTCCAGTTATATGTTCGAACGTCGCTAGCCGGCTCAAACAATATTTTGACAAGCAGGCTATGAATCGTGTAGTCTATCTATATAAACAATATAAACGGGAGTAGTTAACGGCCTGGTGGCGTTCCTGGACTTCAAATC
>DBBD01000084.1 GCA_002292015.1 Firmicutes bacterium UBA993 | reverse complement strand
CCTACCCGATGGGGTGAAAAAACATGGTTTTTGGATCGATAATATTTGTCAATCCTTCACTTTTCGTATATCCGCAATACTGCCGCCGGTTACCAGCTTAAGCTGTTCTAAGGTGATCGGCAGGAAGGAACGAGTTGAACCGGCTGCGCTGAATACCATGCCAAAGCGGTTCATCGAATTATCTAAAAAAATCGGAATCCGGCAGTCAATATCAAAAGGGCAGACTCCACCGACCGGATATCCGGTTTTCTCTTCCACTTCATCCGGTCGGGCGATCCGCACTTTACCACCGCCGAGCAGGCGCTTAACCTTCTTGGTGTCAATGGTAATATCCCCGGCAGCGACAAAAAGCCCATAACTTTCACCAGCTTTAAACAGGATAGTTTTGGCAATCTGGCCTATAGCTACCCCGAGCGCCTGTGCAGCCTCGCCGGCTGTTTTAGTTGTTTGTTCGTGCTCTTGCGGCTTAAGGTTCAGGTTGAATTGTTCAAGGTGAAGGCAGGCTCGCTTGAGAGCCGGATTGTCCGACACGTTAAAAGCTCCTTTCTATATTCTTTATCAACCAGTAATCCCGGATTCTTTTGACTGAAAAGCGGTAACTTCTTTTTCCGGATAGCGGGCAAAAACTATAACCCCGATCAGGATAAATATTGCCGCAACCGGACCGGTAAGCTGGATGCCCAGCGGGGCAGCGATTGTGCTACCGAAGAATTGCAGCAAGGCACCTGTTATAAGAGTAGAAAGACCCATGGCTGTTTTGAGGACGAAGCCCTGGGCCCCAAAGTACATTGCTTCTCTTTGCTGCCCGGATAGCTTTGCTTCAAGGTCTGATACAGCGGCCACGATGGCGTCGGGTACGATAAAAATAACCGCCAGCGGCAGTCCGGTCAGGCCCATCAGAATGTAGGCAATTATTTCAGGACGCAGGCCGAAAAGGGGTTGACCGAGAAAGAAGTAAATCGGCAGTA
Organism: Firmicutes bacterium UBA993; assembly: GCA_002292015.1. Classification (GTDB taxonomy): domain Bacteria; phylum Bacillota; class Dethiobacteria; order DTU022; family DTU022; genus UBA993. Next base: position 2,897 of record DBBD01000084.1, on the reverse strand, counting down.
ATACTAAAAAAGCCAACAAGGCAAACATCATCATCACCTTCAGGCCCAATTTTTTAGAAAGAATATTGACCACCGGAAAGAACAGCAGAGCCACCACGAAAGCCAGGCCAAAGTAGATTGAAGTTGCCTCCGGGGTACCCCTGAGCAAAATAGTGACATATAAAGGGATGTTCAGGGTAACGATGTTGAAACCAAGCCAGAATGTGACATTACCGATGAGGTAGATCAAAAAAGCGCGGTTTTTGAAAGTTGTTGCAACCGCCTCAACCAACCCTAAGGTTGCCGGTTCAGCCTTGGCGTAATGACGCTCTTTGATTAACAGCGGCACATACAGCAGAATCAAGCCAATTACTGCCATTGCCCAGACCATGCCGTGAAAGCCGATCATGCCGATCAGGATACCGGCGCCGATCAAGGCTATACCGACTCCAAGTAGGCTGAAGATTGCTTTGAAGGTAGCCAGGTCTATCCGGTCACGGTTTGTGCGGGCCAATTCAGGCAGAAGGGCCAGGTATGGGCAAACGTAAGTAGTAAAGAGAATGAAGTAAAGGCCAAGCAGCGCTGCCACATAAATGCTGTTTAAGGCTGATTGTCCGGTAACCGGAGGGTAGAAGAGTAGAATAAAAACAGCAGCGTAAGCAATGCCGCTGAAAAGCATAAACGGAATTCGCCTACCTAGGTGTCCGCTGTAGTTATCGGACCAGCGGGCGACGATCGGGTCGGATAGAGCGTCGAGCACCCGGCCAAAAAACATGATCAGGCCAAAAATAAAAGGTGGTATCAGGGCCTCGACACCTTCAAGCGGACTGGTTATGTAGTAGAATAGCAGCCAGGTAATCATAACCCGGTCGATGATGCTGAATCCCCCGGCCCCTGCTCCGTACGCAATCTTGCCCCATAGGGGCAACTGTTTTACATTATTCACTGATTATAACCTCCTGTTTTACTGGAATTAAAGTATTCGTAGAGTGCATAGGCCAAAAATCCGGCGGCCGAGGCGAAAGCCGCCCCGGTAGTAACTGCGCCCGTTTCTGGGTCTATGGTTTCACAGAAAAACCCATTATCCAACTTTACCTTTTTCAAAAAATCGATGGCACCGCAGTTCAGGGCCAGCAGATCGTTACAGGCGCCAAGCGGCCAGGGGTTGCTGCAGTGTAGTGAGCCTGCTTCTTCAAAATTACTGCCGGCGTGAAAATAGCGGTTATTGGGCGATCTAATCCAGCGCACAGTGTTTATGAAGACATGATCTTCAATAGAGCAGAAGCCATAGTGGGCCAGCAGCTGTAGGCTGCCGGGGGGATTATCGTAAAGGGAAAATCGGCCCTTACCGTCAACGGCCCAGGCAAACATCATTCCGCTGGGACCGTGTATCGTGCAATGCTCATAGATTGCTTCTTCGAGTTCATGGGCCAGTACAGCGAAATCGTTTTGATTAAACCAGGCGTTACGCTGTTGTAGATCAGCAAGCAGGCAAAAAGCCCGTTGCAGCAGGGCATTGTTGTAAGTGAGGTAAGGGTAGTCAACCGGATCGTCCGACGGGTCAAGAAAAGAGCTGTAAAGTCCGCAGGCGGAATCAAATCTATCGAGGGCTTTATCGGCTATAGCAGTGAGCCCCATGCTGATCACATCTGATTTAACAAGCGCATAATCTCCGGTTTTTCGCAGGTAGAGATCAAGGGCAACCAGGTAAGCCGCCAGCTGATCAAGCTCAAAGCCGGGGTATAAAATTGTTCCGTTTAAATAATGAGCATGATCCCCGGCGTGAGCCAGGTGTCTGCTGTAGATGGCAAGCAGCAGTGTCCGGGCTCTTGCCTGATCGGCTAGCAGGATAGCCGGAAAACTCCAGAGTAAGGCGTCACGACTCCAATAGGCTGCGCTCACGTAATAGCGCGGACTGCGTGAGGTTAGGGCGACTATCTGATCGCTGTCCAGCGAACGGGCGGTCGCATAAAAAAAGCAGAAAAAAAGGTTTTCGTTCAGCACAGCCTCCAATACTTTTTCTTCGAGTTTGATGTAACGTTGTTCCAGCCAAGTGCGGGTTTTGTTCAGCAAAACATCGGCCCCGTGTCGCCGTAGATCGACATTCGTGGTTGCGGCACCATCTGCCTCAAGGTTTACCGCCCCAAATAGATTTAAGGTTATTGCTTCTCCCGGGTCCAGCTCAACCGGTAAAATTGCGCTTAACCGCCCGCTTTCGGTATCAAATTGCCATTCTGTGACGGGTTCACTCGATAAAGCAAGAGCGGCAAGAGGCAGGCCGGCTTGGGCTTCCAGCACGAGGCTTCCGGTCCAATTATTCAGAAAAATTGATCGCTTAACATCAAGGGCCCTGCTTGTAAAAACAGTATAATTGAAGCTCGCCCAGCGGCCCCGCCAGCCTGCTTCAACCCGTATCTTTTCACTGCCCCTGTTTTCCAAGGTCATTAAGTAGATAAAGCCCTTATAATCCGGTGGCGCTGCAATCACCCCGTTCAACTGCAGATTGCCTGTTAGAGTTGCCTCAAACCGCGGCAGCCAGCCCAACTCGTAATGCCAGTTTAGTGTAGTTGACCGAAGCAGGTTTTTATTATCAAACGTGACATAAGGCGAAAGCAAAGCCTCATTGCGGTCGCCGCTAAAATCAAGCAGACCATTGTGATCGAGTCGCAAAATATTGATCGACTGGATGCCGCCCTGTCTGTTTGTTTCGGGAAGAGCAACATACTCATTACCGGTGGGGTACAAAGGTCGAACGTCAGTTTCCGGTTGGGGTACAGTTAAAAGTTTTTTCACCATGCAGTCCACGCCAACCAACCCCCCATCTTTTCTATGCCGGAGTATTCCTGATCCACTTCCCTGTATTTCTCTTTTAATTAGTAAAAACCTTTTCAAGCAAAGCAGTAAAGCTGCTTAACTAG
>DBBD01000031.1 GCA_002292015.1 Firmicutes bacterium UBA993 | reverse complement strand
TTGGGGAGAGGGTCAGGGTGTGGGGGCAGGGGGCGCATGCTAGGGGGCACGGGTTATAATCTGCATAATCTTGTTTAGATCAAGACTTGCACGCACCGCCGCCGCCAGGCTGTCGTATTCCCTCTCCTTATATTCCCTGTAGGTGGGCGGTAAGTGATAACTCTTCTCCGGCAGATTTCGCCTGCGCCGCACAGCATTAAGCAGGTTAGCCGTCCAGGCCAGGTTATCGAAAAGACCATGCAGATAGGTGCCAAAAACATTGCCCGCAACATTAATGGCTCCGTCACCACACCCCGTCGTGCACACAAAAAGCGGGTGAACCACCGATCCATAATCAGTTCTGCCCATGTGAATCTCGTAACCTTTTAACAGCTTACCATCTTCCTGCTGCGAAAAGTAATTGCCGTCATGATAGCGCCAGCGCGCTTCAACCTGCCTGGTTGATTTTTCTTTCTCCATTACCGTTTCAAAATCGAGAAAACCAAATCCCCTTATTTCCGGCAAGCTGCTTTCCACCCGGTGGGGATCTAAAATCCGTCGGCCAAGCATCTGGAAACCGCCGCAGATGCCGATTAAAAGCCCACCGGTAGCGGCGTATTGGCGCAAAGGTTCTTCCCAGCCGTTTTCCTGCAAGAAAAGCAGATCCTCGATCGTATTTTTTGATCCTGGCAGGATCAGCAGATCGGGGTTATCCAACTCCGACACTTCGCGAATATAGGAGAGGCCGACGTCGCCGAAGAGCTCGAAGGGGTTGAAATCTGTAAAGTTGGAAATCCGCGGCAGCAAAAGCACCTGCACCTTCAACTCCCCCTTGCCGCACCGCCTGGTAAAGCGCTCAGTCACGCTGTCTTCATCATCAAGTTTCAGATGCAGCATCGGCACTACCCCGAGCACCGGTAAGGCAATCAGCTCCTCAAGCGTTTCCAGGCCGGGCTCCAACATTTGCAAATCACCGCGAAACTTGTTGATTATCACGCCCTTCAGCAGGGCCCGTTCATCTTCCCCGAGCAGGGCAACGGTGCCGTAAAGCGAGGCAAAGACGCCGCCCCGGTCGATATCGCCAACCAGCAGAACCGGGGCCTGCAGCCTTTTAGCCAGCCCCATATTCACCAAGTCGCCCTCCTTCAGATTAATTTCAGCGGGGCTGCCCGCCCCTTCAATGATGATAATATCATGATCCCGCTTCAGCTTCAGGTACGCTTCGTCAATCACCGGCCACAGTTTCTCTTTCCAGCACAGGTATTCTAAAGTGCTCATGTTGCCCGCCGGCCTGCCCATCACCACAACCTGTGACCCCTGCTCGGATGTCGGTTTTAACAGCACCGGGTTCATTTCGACCAACGGCTCAATCCCGGCCGCCTCGGCCTGCATTACCTGGGCACGCCCCATCTCCAGCCCGTCGTAGGTAACGTAGGAGTTTAACGCCATATTTTGTGCTTTGAAGGGAGCAACCCTGTAGCCATCTTGCTTTAGGATCCGGCAAAAGGCGGCACAGAGCATACTTTTGCCGACCGCAGAGGCCGTCCCCTGGATCATCAGGCAGCAGTTCTTCATTATTCGCCCCTCCCCGGTGAGAAAGCGGTTTCGGTATCGCTGCTTTGTAGCCAACAGCTTATGGCTTCGATCAGGCGCTCGTTTTCAGCACTAGAAGAATGGGGCAAATAAGTTCACCATCCTTATAATAGCTGCCTCATAGTTTCCGTAGCTGAATACCAGGTAAAACACCAGCAAAAAACCAAGCTCTCCCAGCTCGTTTACCGCACCAAGGATATCGCCGGTCAAACCGCCCAGGCGCCGATTGGCGTAACGGGTCAAAAGCAGGCCAAGCAGCAGGGCCGCCACCATTCCTGCCACTACCGGTATAATCAACTGGGGTAACCCGAAGAAAGTGACTGTTGAGATCAGCACCGCCCCAAGCGATGCCTTGAGCAGATGAACTGCCCCGAGATTGCGCAGGAAGAGATCGCCTAGGCCCCGGTCAAGTGCCGGCTGCGAGAGCGACCCGGCCAGCACGATTGCCCAGCGTCCCGCCAGCGGCATATAGAAAGCGGCTATCGGCAATAAAAACTTACCGGCAGAGGTGAGCAGGGTAAATTTAAGCAGGTAAAGTAACAGCAGCGCTACCGCGCCCATCACCCCGATGGCGCTATCGGCCATTGCCTTAAAAGATTTTTCGCGAACCCTAACGCCAATCAGTCCGTCTGCCGTGTCGGCGAAGCCATCTATATGGAGGCCGCGGGTTAGCAAAAACCCGACCGCCAGAATCAGAACCGCCGCGGGTGCGGGCGGTAATATAAGCAGCAGCAGAAAGGCCGGCACGGCCTGGATCAAGCCGATTACCGCTCCGGCCAGGGGGAAGGCTGCGGCAGAATCGGCTAGATCTTTTCCCCCCTGCTCAAAAGGAATAAACGGTAAGGGGATGATCGTCAAAAATGACAGCGCCCTCGCTAAATTTTTCAAAATTTACCAACCCCCAACAGCGTTAACCCGCAGGCCAGGCCGATCCATTTATTTAAACCGCTGCGGCAGCCCGCACACCACAAACCACACCTGGTCTGCCGCTTGTGCCAGCATTTGGTTGGCCCGGCCCGAAAGATCGCGGAAAACCCGGCCAACGGGATATTCAGGGACCACTCCCATACCGACCTCGTTGGTTACCACGATTACCGTCGCCGGTATTTTGGTTGCCGTTGCGGCAAACAACCGGATATATTCAAGGGTCCGATCGGCAGCTTCCTCTAAAAGCAGCTCATCAACAAAAATGTCCTCGCCTTCCCGGGTAGCACCATGGCGATCAATGTCGGCAAGAAATCGGTTGCTGAGTAACAGCGTTAAACAGTCAACCAAAATTACTTTTCCAGTAGCTGCTTCCCGTTCAAGAACCAGGTGCGGTTCAAGCGGTTCCTCAACCGTGGTCACTGCAGCGGGACGTCTTTTCTGATGGCGGTTTACCCGCATCCGCATCGCCTCATCTTCCACCCGGGCAGTGGCGAGGTAGATATAAGGTCCGCCTTCCCCGGCGGCCAGCTTTTCAGCATAAGAGCTTTTGCCGCTGCGCACCCCGCCGGTAATGAGGATTAGCGGACCCCTGTCCTCATTCATCCGAATACCCTCCGCTCGTGAAAATTGATTCAGGTAAACGATCAAAACTGTCAACCTTAACGGCTCCCTTATCAACTAACCGCTGCATTAACAAGCCGGCTTTGCCCCCGCTGTAATCACGGCCGGCAATTCCTTCAAAATCAATAATAAAAAGCGGTACCCCTTCATCTAAGACAATTTCCGCTTCAGCAAAGAGTGGTAGGTTCCCTTCACCGAAAGGGATCGGTGGCACGACTACGGCCTCCGCCTCCCGCAGCAGGCGGAGATGCATATCCCTGTGTTCACGGTTCATCACGGTAAAGGGTGGCACGATCACCACCGGCAGGGAGTTAAAGTGGGCAAAACGACAACCGCTGTCCTGGGCGGAAACGGGACCGACAGAGAGGCGGCAGCCTTTCTGGTAGAGCAGCTCAAGCACCGGCAGCGCCTCTTCACCGCCGCCGATCACATGCACTCGGGGGCCGCTGCCGCCGCCGGCAATTCTTTTACCGCCGCGCACCACGCTCACCTGGAGTACCCCATGCAGTGGGTGACGGAAAGTTGTTGCCGGAACCCCGTAAGATTTTCGGATATTATCAGCGGTAATCACCTCGTCCGCCCTTCCGGCAGCCAGTACCCGGCCCCCAGCCAGCAGGATAAAGCGATTAAAATGATGTACTGCTAAGTTTATGTCGTGAATAGCGGCAATTACGGTTACTTCCTCTTCACGGTTCAAACGGGAAGCCAGTTCAAGCAGCATCGACTGGTAACCAATATCGAGGTTGGCAGTAGGTTCATCCAACAACAGCACTTCGGGCTGCTGGGCTACGGCGCGAGCCATCACTACCCGCTGCTTCTCCCCGCCGCTGAGCTGGGCAATCGAACGCTCCGCCAAGTGGGCGACCCCGGTCATCTCCATCGAGCGGCGCACAACCTCCCGATCGTGGTGATCTTCTTTTTTAAAGCGGGCCAGGTAGGGAAACCGGCCCATCAGTACAATCTCCTCGACGGTAAAATCAAAGTCAGCGGCAGTTTCCTGGGGCACTACCGCCATCAAACGGGCGGCTTCCCTGCTCTTTAGGCGTTTTAGTTCCTGCCCGTCAATTAAAATGTCTCCCGCAGTCGGCTGCAGAATGCGGCTGATGCAGCGCAGTAAAGTTGATTTACCGGCACCGTTGGCGCCGAGCAGTGCTACCAGGTCGCCGCGTCCCACGCTAAATTCAGCACCATCAAGCACAGGAACGGAGTCGTAGGCCACCTTCAGGCCGTGGACATCTATCGTTAAGCCCACTTATTCATCATCCTCCACCGAAATAGCGCAGCTTCCTTCGTTTTTTAAGCAGGTAAACAAACAGCGGTGCGCCGATCAGGGCGGTTATGATCCCCACCGGCAGCTCAGTCGGGGCAATGATCGCCCGGGCCAGCAAATCAGTGGCTATTAAAAGCGACCCGCCAAGCAGGGCAGAAGCCGGAATCAGAAAGCGGTGATCGGGCCCGGCCACCAGGCGCACAAAATGAGGCACCACCAGCCCGACAAAACCAATGATACCGCTGGTTGAAACAGCTGCCGCCACCAGCAGCGAGGCCCCGGCCAGTAAAATCTTTTTCACCTTCTCCGTATCAACCCCAAGGTGACTGGCTGTCTCTTCACCCAACAGCATGGCGTTCAGCTCTCTGGAAAAGATGCAAACCGAAAGGTAGCCGATCAAGGAATAAGGCAACATCACTTTAACCTGCATCCAGGTGGCTCCCCCCAATCCCCCCATCAGCCAGAAGATCACTTGGTGTAGCCTCTCCCCGGCAAAGTAGGTGAGGAGAGATACCAG
>DBBD01000161.1:2098-4530 GCA_002292015.1 Firmicutes bacterium UBA993 | reverse complement strand
TCGAAGATGTTCTGGAGGATATCCTGCTGATCGGGGAAGGGAAGAAGCTGCTGCATCTGCCGGTATCTGATTTCAAGGAATATGCCCTGGGCCTCAGCGGCAAAAGGAGCCTGCTGGAAGAGCTGGCCAAAAGCCGTGAAGTCATCTGCCAACATCGCACGGGCGAAGACCATGCCTACCTGGTGGTTAAAAACGACCTTACGGAGCAGGAACACCACCAAACCAGGCTGGCCGGGGCGGAGATCACCGCCGTGGCTACGGCTGATTTATGCGTCTACCTGACAGCCGGGAAGAAAGGAGCCATTGACGATGTCTTTAACAGAAGCAAGCTTATTTAATGTGACAAAAACACTATACCAATACAAGCTAAAAGCATATCTCGGATTTTTCGCGGCGCTGGCCGCCGCTCAGGTCACGGGAGTGCTGTTTTCGCTGGGCGGCGCTGGTAGTGCGGGTATGAGCATTGGTACGAAGGTATTTTCCATAACAATGTTTTCCAACGAAACTATCGTTTTTGTTACCTTCTTATCGGCTTTTTTCGTGTCAGTCATGCTGACCACCAGAGGCCACCGGGATAATGATGCCGTTTTTGTATCAAACCGGCTGAGCAGTAATCTGGCCAACGGAGCATTTCTTTTTACCTGCTGCCTGGCCGGTGGCATCTCCGCGGTGCTGGGCGGAGTTGTGCTGAGACTAGCGGTCTTTTTCTACACGGGCGGTGCCGCTATAGCCAGCCGAAATTTCTTCCTGACCCCGGCAGAACTGGCGACAGGCTTTGCTGTAACCACCCTGTATCTGCTCCTTTTTAGCGCAGCCGGCTATCTATGCGGGACACTGGTGCAAATCAGCAAAATGTTTGTGGTAATCCTGCCCTCGTTGTATTTTGGCACCATGATTCTGGCAGCCAGGGACGCCTCAGTACGGGAAGCGTTATTGTCGGTTATAAACTTTGTGGTACAAGAAAGCTCACTTATTCTGCTGGCGCTGAAAATAATCGCTCTGGCTGCCGTGATCTTCGGCATAGCTTTGCTTCTCTCAAACCGCGCGGAGGTGAGAAAATAATGGCTGTTACTGGTAGTATATCAATATTGATAATCGCCCTTCTCTGTCTTGCCGTTTATCTGGCCAGGCGAGCAGCTGGCGGCGTCGGCCGGGGAAAATTGGGATGGTTTTTGGCCGCCTACTTTACCGTACTGATCTCTTCGCCGATGGTTTTGCAGCTGCTGCCGGCAGAAAGGCTGCTTTATCCCGTGGATGCCGCCACCTTGCAAAAAGTCGAGGCCGCCGCCCGGGATCTGTTCCCGGCGGCTATGGCCGGCAGACCGGAAAGTGTTGACGGCGTGAGGAAACTGGGGGAGTGGCAGTTTAGCTTTACCGGGCACAGCCTGAGTATAGCGGGAACGCTGCTAGATACGAGCCTTTGGACGAGTGTTGTGGAAAAAAATGGGGAATTCATACCTTACACGGGTCTTATTGTTTTGGTGGAAAGAAAAGATGAAAATGACGGGATAATCGAAGCCACCCATTATTTTAGCGGAGCCATCTTGGAGATGATAGATGTTTCCGCACAAGTAAGACCGGCGGAAATTACGTTGACGGATAATACGCTGAGGATAACCGAACCTGAATATTATAAAATTGAAGTGCTCAGATTCAGGCAGGATTTCATGGCGGCTCAAATCTTAGGAGACGGCGCCTCTGCTTGGCAACCAGTTGGCATCGACGTAATAGGGGGGGAACAGCTGTTGTACCTGCGCATCCCGCGTGGAGTGCACGTAGAAGAACCACACTATCATCTGCAGTTTGTCGAACTGAATTAAGCTTGCAGCGCGCGGGCAAATTATCTTAGGTCAATTTAAAAGCTATATTCCGGCTTTCTGCAGTAGCTCAACGGCAGCGCGGCCGGCTGTTAACCGAATCCTGCCTTGGGAGCCAGAATTCCATCCGCCGATTTCTGCGGTTCTTGTTTAACGCAAGACCCCGTGGGGTGGTGATCCCCCCGGGGTCGCGTCGTTTCCGGCGTGCCCACGCCGACTTGCGCCCGCCTGCGCATTTACCCTGATTCTCCGTTTCGAAGCCCGCAGGCCATAGGCCGGGTGCAACGCGGTTTCTGTTGGCCGCGATACGACCTATTCGGTTAAATTAGGTCAAAGCAGTAAATAAAGGGATAAACTACTTGACATTGGACCTTCATCTGATAGATTTAAATCGTATTTATTTTGGTTTATTGGGATGTAAGCGACGAGGATTAAAGCGTGAAATACCGATCAACCAATAGGCGTACTTGCGAGGTAAGCCGATGAAGCCAACAGTAAGTAGGATCAAATGATGGAAGACCGCTGGCTCTCCGTGGATGAGATTGCTGACCATCTCGGTATCAAGCGGGATACGGTCTACAAATGGATTAGCGAGCGGCAGATGCCGGGCCACAA
>DBBD01000161.1:0-1704 GCA_002292015.1 Firmicutes bacterium UBA993 | reverse complement strand
CGCAGCCGGAGAAAAGGACCATGAAGACCCGAACGCGACAAAGGATCGGTCGAGATAAAGATGCCGGATACAGGGAACAAAGGTCATCGACAACGGTTGCGGGATCGCTTTGCGAAAAGCGAGGAAAGCTCCCGCTCAGAGGAAGCCCTGTTGGAACTTCTGCTGACCTATGCTATCCCGCAAAAGGATGTTCAGGCGCTTGCCAAACGGCTGCTCTCGGATCATGACAATCTATCTTCCCTGCTGGAGGCTCCGATGGAAACCCTTTGTCAGGCCAACGGCATTAAGGAAAACGGCGCGGTTCTTATTAAACTGGTTGACTGGATTCGCCGGCATCATGACTCCAAAAAGCCCGGCAAAGAAACGCCCAAACCACCGAAGCAGGACACGCTGTTCGAGACCCTTCCCGCAGAGTTAGAGCAAGTGTCTTTAGTGGTCGCTGAACCGCGCCGTGCAAAGGTAATCCAGAGGGACGGTACGGAGATGTTCGGCAAAGCGGTGCTCAGGGAGGCCATCCAGATTCTGCCCAGCCTTCCGGATAGCGAATCGCTGGGCGAGATACGCTCCTTCCTCCGTGCCCAGCTCCATTTCAGCGCGGAACAGACCAGGCAACGATACACCAATTACATCACACGCAGAATGTTCCCGAATGGCTACGCGGACGCCCCCCTGCGCTTATTTGCCAGGGCATTCCCGGATACCCAGGAACTGCGGGATGTCTGCTTTTACCGTTTTCTTCTTTCGGAGCCGCTCGAGGTGGAGATCATCGAGGACCTTATCCTTCCCAACCTTGGTACGGGCCGATTGAGCCGCGAGCGCATCCGAAGGCGTCTTGCTGAGAAGTTTCCCGAGGCGAAAAGCATTGTGGATTGCGGTAAGGCCATCGTGGACGCCCTCACCGCGGGTGGGATCGCCCAGGCGGAACGGACCAAGATCAGCTTCGCCTATCGGGAAATTCCGGTGGCGTCCTTCGCCTTTGTTCTGCACAGCGAATTTCCGGAACCGGGCATGTACGACATCCGCAAGCTCGGTGAGAATCGCATGATTCGGGCCATGCTCTGGAATCCGGAGTGGCTCCTCCATGCCCTTTACGAGTTGCGCAACCAGGGGCTGATTAGCAAGGTCTCGGAAATTGATAACATTCGCCAGTTCACGACCAAACACACGCTCGCCGGAGTGGTCGAGCAGATCGCCTCCGGAGGCAAAAGGGTATGAAGTCCACCGAGATCATCGAAGCCATTCGTCAGAAGCTCACGGTGCCCGGCGGGCGGCACCTCTATGGCGTTCTGGGCACCTACACTCAGCTCGATGGGTTTGCCAGGAAGCTGCACCAGGCCAAGACTACCGAGGGCGATCCTTTTCCCAAGCCCGTTAACGTAAACCGGGGCATCCTGGACGCCATCCCGGAAGGCGAGTTCAAACAGCTTGCTGAAAACGAAGCCAAGCGGCCTGAACCAACGGCCGCCCATGTGGCCAGAGCCTTCGAGCGGTTTTTGAGGGCGCATCTTACCGGCCTGCCTGCGCCAGTTACAGCGTGGCAGGCAGGCGACTACACGCTGCCCACGAACCTGATTGCTGAAAACCACTTGTGGGAGATTAGGGAATAGCCATGGACAATAGCTATGAATTCCAAGCCAGTAGACTCTTTAAAAAGGACGTTCCAAAGATGCCGGAGGGGTACTACTCCGGCGACAAGCCGAACCC
>DBBD01000113.1:1045-6464 GCA_002292015.1 Firmicutes bacterium UBA993 | reverse complement strand
ATCGCCGATAAAGCGCTCGAGGCGGCGAAAGCGGATATTGGCCGCCACGCCGGTGGAACGGGCCATTCCGAACGTCACCCAGGCTTCCATGTTGCGATTGGGAACGACAATCTCGACCGGGTCGAGCGGGTGGGCGCCTTCCTGCCGCTTTATTGCCAGGTCGCGGACCAGGCTCTGCAGCAGTCTTTCGGTGCGATTGGAGTAGATCAGTTCGATCAAAACCGGCAGCCCCTATCAGTATTTATATGAATATATTTTAATTGATCTGCCACAACAGAACAACTGCCGGCCTGCCAAGAATGACACACAGCCTTACCCCCCCCCTGGCGCGCACGCTGGAACGCGCGGGGAAATGCACTGTTAACGTGGATGCGGTATAATCTGGGCATGGAACTGTTAGCGCCGGCCGGTAATCTGGAAAAACTAAAAACTGCGGTTCGCTTTGGGGCCGATGCAGTTTATTGTGGTGTCGATTCATACTCCCTGCGCGCTCCCGAGGCCTCTTTGACCATTGAAGAGTTGGAACAAGGTCTTCAATTTGCCCACGCCCGTAAGTGCCGGGTTTATCTGGCGTTAAATATTTTTGCCTTCGACGAAGATTTAAGCGAGATGAAATCCTTAGCCGCGCAAGCGCTGGAGCTCGGCGTGGATGCCTTTATTGTTTCCGACCCCGGCGTATTAGCTATGTTGCGCGTCCTGGCCCCGCAAGCAAAGATTCATTTAAGCACCCAGGCCAATACCACCAACAGCGAGAGCGTAAAATTCTGGCATGATCAAGGCGTTAATAGGGTTGTCCTGGCTCGCGAACTGAGCCTGGGGCAAGTAAGAAAAATGAGACAGAATAACCCGGATTTGGAGCTGGAAATCTTCGTGCACGGGGCAATGTGCATCGCTTACTCCGGCCGCTGCCTGCTGTCGCAGTTTTTAAACAGCCGCTCGGCCAACCGTGGCCTCTGCACCCAACCCTGCCGCTGGGAATACCGGCTCCGGGAGATAAACCGCACGGAAGAGCTGGGCATTCATGAAGACAGCCGGGGCACTTACGTCCTGAATTCACGCGATTTATGCCTGATCGAGCATCTCCCCGAGCTGATCGCTTCCGGTGCTGACAGCCTGAAAATTGAAGGCCGCATGAAAACGGCCTATTACGTGGCCGCCGTAACCCGCATTTATCGCCAAGCGCTTGACTGCTACTACCGCTCACCGGAAACATACCGCTTCGACCCCGGCTGGCTGGCTGAACTGGAGAAGGTCTCACACCGGCCCTACACCACCGGGTTTTACCTGCCGGGAAAAGAGGACGATACCGAATTCACGCTGAACGCGGCCTATATCAGGGGCTACGACTTTGTGGGAACCGTTGATGAACGCAGCGCTGAATCAAACCTGGTCAGGGTCAGCGCCCGCAATTATTTTGCCGCCGGCGATCTGCTGGAAATACTCGACCCGGCCGGAGACGAAACGATCCCGGTCAGGATTAAAAAAATCACCGACCGCACAAGCTCAAACGAACTAACGGAGGCACACAACAGCTATGTCGTCGACCTGGAATTAGAAACGGCTTTAGACCAGCCGGTCAGTGCCGGATCGATTATCAGGAGAAAATGCGACGACTGATCGGCGGAAAGTTTTATAGTACAGGCATTAGGGCCAGGCAACGTGGATCAGAGAAAGGGTGCATGTAAATGAGTGGCGATTATCTGATCAAAAACGGCAAAATTGTTGATGGGACTGGTAAACCGGCTTTTGATGGCGCAATTGCCGTTGCCGGGGGAATTATTACTGCCCTTTTCCACAGCCAGGATGACATCTCCGCTGCGGAAAAAAACTGTAAAGAGGTGATTGACGCCACCGGTTTGGTAGTCTGCCCCGGGTTCATCGATATGCACTCCCATGCCGATTGGGTTCTGCCCCTGCCGGACCACGCCAAAACCCTGGCCCCCCTGCTCGAGCAGGGCATAACCACGGTTGTGGGCGGAAACTGTGGTTACTCCACAGCGCCTCTGGCACCCGCTTCTCAGCACCGTGGCCTGGTTGCTGCGGAATCAGAATTTCTGGCCGACCTGCCGCTTGATCTCGAGTGGACAACTTTGGCTTCCTTTTTTGAAAAACTGGAGAGCCAGGGTTTAGCTCTCAACCTGGCCATGCTGGCCGGGCACGGTAACCTTCGCCTCTCAATGTTTGGCCAGCCAGAAGCTTCTCCCGGGGAACAGAGTTTTGCCGAAATGGTCCGGGCTATGAGCGAAGCTTTAAAAGAGGGCGCCTGCGGGATTTCTCTCGGACTCGGCTATTCGCCGGGTATTTTTTCGGATATCAGCGAACTTGAGAAGTTTGCGATCTGTGCCCGCGAGCACGACCGTTTACTAACCGTGCACCTTAAAGCTTACACCAAGCTCTCCGGCGCCTACCCTCTGAAGCTGGTTGGGAACCGTCCGCACAACTTAAGGGCGCTGGAAGAGATGATTGACCTGGCCCGTCACACCGGGGTTAAGATGCAGATTTCGCATATGCTTTTTGTCGGCCGTAGCACCTGGCCGCTGGCCGATCGCTGCCTGGAGCTGATCGAAAAAGCGGTGGCCGAAGGTGTTGATCTGGCTTTCGACAGCTTTCCCTACAGCTGCGGCAACACCACAATCTATATCGCCTATCCGGCCTGGTTTCGCGAAAACATCGAGAAAAATTTCCAAAGCAGAACCGCCAGGATGCGGGTTAAGTTAGAAATCGGCCTGATCTCCGGCCGGCTCGGCTTTGGCCTGGAGGATATTCAGATCCTCTGGGGCGGCACCCCGGAACTCGATCGTTTTAACGGCCTCTTTTTCGATGAAATAGCCGGGCAAATGGGAACATCAACGATCGAGGCTTACCTGCAGGTCAGCGCAAAGAGCAGGGGCAAAACTCTCTGCCTGATGCACAAGTATAACGGCGAAGAAGGTGACATGTCGGTTCTGGACCGGGTAGTCTGCCACCCCCTAAACCTGGTGGAAACTGATACGATCCTGACTACCCGCGGGCTGCAGAACCCCTCCTCTTTCGGCACATTCCCGCGGGTAATTCAACGTTATGTCAAAGAACTTAAACTGATGAGTCTTGAAGAAGCGATCGCCAAGATGACTGCAAAATCTGCCGGGCGTTTCGGTTTAAAAGATCGGGGTGTAATCGCCGCCGGTAAATGGGCCGACATAACCATTTTCGATTACGATGAAATCGCCGACAACACCACGTTGCGCGAGCTCGAAAAACGCCCCGCGGGCATCAGGCACGTGCTGCTGAACGGGACTGAAGTAGTGCGAGGCGGGGAGATGATTGCGGGTGTTAAAGCCGGGCAGATTCTGCGGGTCAGTTAAGCAAAAAATCACTTTCCTATGCTGGTGCCGCCTGGTGGCATGTTAGTAAAAGAAAAAAATTAACTCGCCTGGCAGGATATGCTAAACTAACCCTCAAAAGCAGGTTCGGGATCACAGATTTAGGCTTCTGCGCTTCTGATGGGGGAAAAACATTCTTACCCTTTAGAGGTAAAGCCTGGTCAGCTCGTTTTTCAGGTAGTGAAATGCATCATCTACGGAGTCGCTGAAGTGAATCAGCTCAATGTCTGTCTCGCTGATAACACCATACTTAACCATCGCCTCCAAATTGAGGACCTGCTTCCAATACTCAGTTCCGTAAACGACTATCGGTAGCTTTTTTTCCAACTTTTTTGTCTGAACCAAGGTCAGCACCTCGAACAACTCATCAAGGGTGCCAAAACCGCCCGGGAAAATCACCAAGCCTTTAGCCATGTAAACAAACCAGTATTTGCGCATAAAAAAGTAATGAAACTCGAAGTTCAGCTCCGGCGTAATGTGCTGGTTTGGCAGTTGCTCATGGGGGAGGCTTATATTGAAACCAGCTGATTTTCCACCAGCTTCGGCGGCCCCCTTGTTGGCTGCTTCCATCATCCCGAAACCGCCTCCCGAGCAGATTATAAACCGGCGATCTGATCCAAGCCCCCCGGACCAGGTAGTTATTTTTGCAGCCAGGTCCTCCGCATCCTGGTAGTAGCGAGAAATAAACAAATCATTGCGGGCTTTCTCAATCTTTTTATCCAAACTTGGGTCTATTTCCCTGGATGTAGCAGCCTGCTTCTCCAGTTCAAACAGGTTTGCTTTCGCCTCCAGCGGGGGTTTGGTGCGAGCGGAGCCAAAAAAAACTACTGTATCCTCTACCCCTTCCTTACGCAACCGCTGCAGCGGTTCAAGATATTCGGCCAGAATCCGGATTATCCGGGCATCACCGCTATTTAAAAAATCTAAGTTCCTATAGGCTTTCTGAGCCTTCTCCATTCTGCCTGTCACCATGTCACCCTGTTATTAGTATTGATAGAATCCCTTATTCTTTTTGCGTCCCCATTCTCCTTTAACATATTTTTCTACTATTGTGGGCGAAGGCTTATCTTTCGGGTCCAGGGTTTCCCTGTAACGTTCCATGCCGATATGATAAGCAAGATCGACTCCGGTCAAATCCATCAGCCTGAAGGGTCCGAGCGGGTGCCCTAGGGCATTGACCACGGCACTGTCAATATCTTCTGCCGAAGCAACTCCTGTATCGAGCAAAAAAAGCGCCTCTTCGGTAATTTTAGCCAGGATACGGTTAACCAGAAAGCCGTAAATCTCTTTTTGCAGAAGAACCGGCACCTTTCCTAACCGGTGAGCAAGTTCCATCGTTATGTTAGCTGTTTCAGTTGTGGTGTGGGGACCTTTAACCACCTCAACGCATTTCATCACTAGGGCCGGGTTGAAAAAGTGCATATTGCAAACCAGGCCGGGACGCCCAGCTATATCAGCAAGCTGCGAACTGACGATAAATGAACTGTTGGTAACCAAAATCGCCTGCGGTGGACATAGCTGTCCCAACTGGGCAAAGAGCTCCCGCTTGGGTTGCAGCTTCTCGATTATCGCTTCGATCACGAAGTCCACCCCCGAAGCCGCATGTTCCAGGATAGTTGTAAATTTTAACCGGGCGGCAGCAGCCTCGGCCTGCTCCTGGCTCAGCTTGCCCTTGGCGACCCTATCGGGCAGGTATTGTTTCGCAAAAACCTCTGCTTTGCTAATTTGCTCCGCACTAAGATCAAAACAAAATGTTTCGTAACCCGACAAAGCACAGAGCAGAGCAATCTGGTGCCCCATATTCCCGGCACCAACCACACAGATTTTCTTTACATCTTCAATTTTCATTTACTTATCTCCCTCAATTTTACTCTGCCCGTCCACGGTTAGCGTTTTTTCCCTCTATCTAAACATGAATAGTGCCTTGAAAAACGAGCAGGCAGCAATACCCAAGTTTATATTATCTATAGGGATGCAAAAATCCTGCTTTAGGAAAAGATCTGAAGCTGGCCACGATCGATACGCGGACTGCCAGGCTGCCAGGCTGCCAGGCTGCC
>DBBD01000113.1:586-733 GCA_002292015.1 Firmicutes bacterium UBA993 | reverse complement strand
GCCAGGCTGCCAGGCTGCCAGAATTACCCCGGGCCCGGCGATCTATCGGTGTAACCTTGATCTTAACCACTAGTCAGCGCCGCGGATAAAGGCCGACTCTTTGTTCCGGTTTCCGGGCAACTGGTCGTTTAAAGCATAGCTCAGCTC
>DBBD01000113.1:0-267 GCA_002292015.1 Firmicutes bacterium UBA993 | reverse complement strand
GTTTAAAGCATAGCTCAGCTCTAGGCAGCGACCTTTTTCGATGATCGTTTTTGCTCTGGGTCCTCTTCAACATATTAGATCATTATGCTGTTTTGACAAATATTATCTCATGTAACGGCAGTCACAAAACACAATTCCTTGATCCTTGCGAAATATGGGCTGAGCAAGTTATAATGAAAAAGAGTTACCGGGGGGGCATATTCCCAAGCTAACTGGGCTCAACGGGGGAGTTGCTTTAAAAGCAAAAAATGTTGTCAACAACCCCGT
>DBBD01000082.1 GCA_002292015.1 Firmicutes bacterium UBA993 | reverse complement strand
CGGCGGATCTCTATCCGGATCGGATCTATCTGAAGCCCGTATTCCGCAAAACTATGGCATCTATGATCCCCTGGAACTATTGGAAGTCAGCCAGGGACGGAAATAGTTGAAGCTATTTATCCTGATTAAATACTGGCAAGGAGGTATATTAAATGAAAAAAGAAACAGGCAAAAAGAGAAGAGTCATGGTAGGTTCCATTGGCGATTGTGTTCACTCCCTGGGGGTGGAGACTTTTGCTGAGTGGATGGAAGATAAGAGTATCGGTTACTATGCCGTTAAACTTGGACCTGCAGTGCCAATCCAGGATGTGATCAATAAAATTCGCGAAGCGAGACCAACTATAGTTGGCGTCTCCAGCCGGCTTGGAGACCTTCACGTGGACAAACTGATCCGTGAATTTATGGATAAAGCGATTGAACATAAAATTGATCCGAAGAGTAGCGGTATCCGCTATTCATTTGGTGGCCTCAGGCCCGCGGCAAACTTGGTCAGGGCGATGACCGGCCAGGAGATGCTTGCGGATAAATTTTCACCGCCCGATGATCGCAATTACGATCTTGATCAAGTAGCTGCCGATTACGCGCCGCTAAAAGAATACCACGATTTTTTTGAGCTGATTGTGGATGATTATGTAACAATGGATGAGCTTGAACGTTTTGCCCAGGGTTTGCCGCCGCATGTGGTTGAAGAGCAGCTCTGGTCGGATGATCTTCTCGAGCGTATTCGCGAAGTACGAGAAAGAGAAAACCGGCCTATTCTGAGAGCACACATCGGTATCGCCGCCGAGTCTGTTGATCCGACCATCGAAGATATTGAAGAAGTCAGTGATGCGCACGCACTGGAAATTGTTTCACTTGGGCCGGATCAGCCTTCACAAGCCTACCTGGCTAAGTTTATTCGCGGAGAAGAAGATCCCGGAAAATACTTAAAAGGACAAGGCGGGGTGCCGATTAGGTCGGAAGAGGAACTGATCAAGCTAAAAGAAGCGACAAGAAGAGGCAATTACCCTACGATTCGTATCTATTCCGGCACTGACGAACTACTGGAATTGGCAAAGCTGTTCGAAAAGCACTTTAATATGCCCTTCCCTGCAGTTCCCATATTCTTCTATAACGAACTTGACGGGCGTGGCCCCATCGCTATCCGTGAGGGTTTTGATGAGCACATGGAAGTAATCAGCTGGTGGGCAGAGCAGAACAAACCGGTTGAGATCAACGATCCTCACCAGTGGCAGTTACGAAACTGTTCGGATGATATGTACGCTTTTGATCACCTCATCTGCGCCCTGATAGCTTTACGCTGCGGAGTTAAGAACTATATTATGCAGCTCATGTTTGATCTTCCTCCCGAAATATCATCGCGCAATGACCTTGCCAAGATGATGGCTTCCTACGAGCTGATCGAACCTTTAACCCGCCACTTTGATTTCAACATAATCAAGGAAACCAGGGGTGGGCTTTCCAGCTTTCCTCCAAATCTTGATATGGCCAAGGGTCACCTGGCGGTAACCACACACATGCAAATGTACATGGATCCGGATATCATTCATGTGGTGAGTTTCCCCGAAGCCCACCATGAAGCAAAGGCCCCCGATATCATAGAAAGCTGTGATATCGTCAAACAGGTTGTAAAAGACTTTAACTTAGGTGACCAACCTGACGTAACGGCTGATCCAAAATTCCAGGAACGCAAGGAAGAACTTAAGGTTGGGGTAATGTATAATGCTTTGCATCTGGCCCTGATGGGCGGCTATGAAGGTAAGGTAACCAGGGAAAACTATAAAATTTGGGCTGTTAGCAAGGTAGAAGCAGCAAAACGCAGTGACCCTGAAGAGCGTGAGATGCACTTTGAAAGCATGCTGCTTGATTTGATAGATGACAACAGCTACCGCGGTGGAGCATGCGGCATTGTCAGCGCTGATACACTTGACCTCTCCCTGCAGACCGGCCTCTGCCAGGCTCCCCAGTTGACAGTGCTGGATAAAAGGTACGAGATGGTTGGCAAGTGCCGCACCAAGATGGTTAAAGGGGCCTGCCGCATCGATGCTTTTAATAAAGTTAAAGTAGAAAGTGAACTTGAACGGGTTGATACGGTTTACAACCGAACCCCCTGGTTCTTTAACAAAGATATCAGCATGGCCGATGATCAGTCGCATATCAGTGAGCTTGGCGAAGAGTTGGATGAAGTGGTCGCGCAGTTCCGCAACCAGCTTGATCTGCACGAATTTGAACATAAAAAGATCCTGGTTGTTGACTTCGGTAGCACCTTTACCAAGGTCGGTATCTTTGACACCGATACAGAAGAGTTCTCCCTGAAATACGTACCTACTACCGTTGATGATCTTCGTGAAGGGCTGGCCAATGGTCTAGGTGTTTTAGATCAGTGTCGGAAAGCAGAAAATTGGGACCCCCTATCGCAAAAAATGGAAGAGTTTGATGTTAAGCTCCCCTGCAGCAGCGCTAAGGGCGGACTGAAAATGGTTACCGTTTCCCTGGTGAAAGAAGAAAGCGGATTCGCTGCCGAACTGGCGGCCCTGACCGCGGGAGCCAAGCTGCTTAACAGCTACGAAGGATTTCTGACCGAAGGGCAGGCCAGGCAGATCTACGAAATTGATCAACCGGAAATCATACTCATCGCCGGTGGCGTAAATGACGGCGGTGAAAAAGAGACACAGTTGCATAATGCTCGCCTGCTTGCCGAGGGTGCAAGGAAGGCTGATTATGCCAGGTATGGTGTGCCGATAATATATGCCGGTAACGAAGATATTGCCGACGAGATAAAAGCAATCTTTACAGATTCTGGTGTTGATGTTCGTATTACTGGTAATGTAATGCCTGAAGTTAACACCTACAGCATTGAAGTGGTTAACGAAGCAATCCGTGAACTTTTCCAGACGATCATTATTCGGGGTAAAGGTTTTGATGTGGTCGAAGAGTATATGAGCGCAAAATTTATACCCACACCACGTGCCGCGTTCCTGGGCATTAACCTGCTATCTAAGGGTTATGGCCGGGAGAAAGGCTTGGGAAATATCGTCGCCCTTGACATTGGAGGCTGTACAACTGACTTTTATGCCAATGTTCTTGAAAACCCCCTTTACCTTTATCCCGGAAAAGATGCACGCCGCCGGGTTAAGAGGACAATTCTTAAAACACCAAACGCTCCACTGGCTTATCGCCGGGTTGAGGGCAAATACGGTTTGAGTTATAATGCAGAAAATATTCTGGAACTGCCACGCTTTCAGGATGGCAGTATTAAGGCAGAGCTTAAAGAATACTTTAATAAGCGCTACCCCAACTTCAAAAAACAGGGTGATCCATTCGATCAGTTTGCGGCAAAAGAATACGGGCCATGGGATTTTAAGCTTGAGGAAATGCTCAGGTGGATCAATGCTAATCCGCACATTATGCCGGTTACCGAAGAGTGGAATACCGTGTTTGCCTTTTTAGCCCGTGAAATCATGAAGATTGCCACCAGCAACAATGTGGGCTATGTTGAAGAAACCGACACCTACTTTATGCAGTATGGAGTTAACTTCTTTACTCACGACACTAACCTGCTGCTGATCGGCGGAACGATCTATCATAAGTGCATCGAAGGGCTCGAGTATCACGGTAAAGACCTGGAACTTATAGCTTCGGGAGCCCTTTACAATGAGTGTGAAGGTAACGTTCTCAGACCCAACGGACAAGTTTACATGGATGCCCAGTACCTTGTCTCGATCTTAGGCGGTCTCTACGGAAGGCTTGACCCCGAAAGGGCACTTAGAATGATGAAGCGTTTTCTGCAGAAGATGGAGGTCAGAGATGAACTCTGCAAGGGGAAAATTGCAATTTTGTAGATGGCAGAAGCATATAGATAAAACTGATAAAAGGTGGGCGACCCAAGGAAATTACCCACCTTTTTAAACTAGAAGATCTCATACTTCCCTATGCAGTTGAGTTATAAACTACAGTAGCATCGATAAAAGCTTTAATTAAAGCCTGCGCCTGTGGATCAAACTCGCACATTACCTCCGGATGAAACTGAAAGCCCATTTGAAAAACTTCCCCCTCAGATTCAATTGCTTCAATATATTCTTCAGGGCTGCGGGCAGATACTATAAAACCGGGGGGAGCTTCTGCGGCTACCTGGCAGTGCATGCTGTTAACATCCCAGGTTTTTGAGCCGGTTATCTCTTTTAGCCGGGTATTATCAACAATCTCAATCCTGTGTGAGGTTTTTTCTTCATCTTCCTGCTGGTGATCCGAAACAGTATCTAACCTCATCTTTCCTCCCAGTGATTCCAGGATCATCTGGTGCCCACGGCATGCGCCTATAAAGGGCATCTTACGCTTATATGCTTCCAAGATCAGCATCTTTTCGAACCGGTAACGAACCGGCTGTTGTATTTCCAAAGCCGGCATACCAGGAGCTTTGAACCGTTTCGTTCCACCGCCTCCTGAGAAATAAAGCCCGCTTAAATGATCCAGAGTTTGCTCAACAACAATTTGTAGCTCGCCCCGATCTTCAACTTTTACCGGTGGGACGATTAGAAGGGGCAGCCCCCCGTGCTGATAGATAGCATTACTGTAATGTGCGGGATTATAAAAGAGCCCGCCCGGGTGTTCCTTTTGTTCTCCCCAAGTTTCACTGCTCCAGGCAGTAGATATACCAATTAATACCGTCAATCATTTC
>DBBD01000036.1 GCA_002292015.1 Firmicutes bacterium UBA993 | reverse complement strand
AGCAAAGGGTAAATCAGCAGGTAACCGAAAACCGTATAGATTAGAAAAGTATGCAGCTCAGCCCAGATCGCCATCAGTTTCCTCTCTTGCCGTCTTTAACATTTTTTCCAACTTCTCGATTGATTCGCGATCTTTTTTCCCGACCCGGCTAATAAAACTGGCCAACGCCACATCGCTGAAATCAGCAAGCAGGTCGTCGACAACATTTTCAACCATCTGTGACGTAAACTCATCTTTCGCAATTGCCGGGATAAACAAAAAGGCATTACCCTCTTTGCGTTTTTTCAGCAGCTTTTTCTCCGCCAGGCGACCCATGATCGTCATTACCGTGGTATAAGCAATCTCCCGCTTTAGGGCCAGCGCTTCGTAAACATCGCGCACGCTGACCTCAGCTTCCTTAAGCCAAATTACCTCCATTACTTCGCTTTCGAGACTACCCAGGACTTTTTCCAGCCCTGGCTTTCCCGTTCGGTAACCGCTGAAGATCTTCTTAATCAAGACCCATTCTTCCACCTTTACTAGAGTGATAGCAGCATTATAGACTAACTTGCTACTACATGCAATAGTAGAATTCCTTTATTTCTTATTTATTTACTATCAAGCATATCATATTAGTAGTATTAGTCAAGAAAATTATGCTGCCGTGCCAGGTAAACACAGCAGCTTAGTTGTTGTTAGGTTATTTTTTTGCGCCCCGGACCAGGCCGCCTGCATTGACAAGCCGGCACCTTCGGCAAAGTGAAGGTTAACGGTTTACTGGTCTTCTTTAAGCTTGTAAACTCCGCCTTCGATCCGCAAAGCTTTACCTTCGTAGATAGCAGCGGTAACCTTCTCGCGGGCGGAAACCAGGATCCTTTGCAGTGTACTCTGGGCGACGCCCATGCGGGCAGCACAGTCGTGCTGTTCAAGCTTTTCGATATCCTTTAAGCGCATAGCTTCGAACTGATCGATGGTCAGGATCACATCTTTTAGTTGCGCTTTCGGTACACCATGGGGCTTAAAGTAATCGTACCGCGGTATCGTGCTCACTAATCGCGGTTTTTGTGGTCTGGGCATTTATTTTGCACCTCTTGTCAGATAGATTTATATGCCTTACGCCACTCATATTAGCAAATTTGATATTTAATTGCAACATGCTAAATAGTTTATGCTAAATATTTTTAATGGCGAAGTATTTTCATCAGTCGGCACGAAGCTCCAAGCAATCGGTTTTTAAGCAGAATGCAGGACTTAATCAGCAATCATGCACACCACTCCAGCCTGGGTTAAGCAAGTTTGCTCCATGCAGAGCTGCACCGGGCCAGAATTCGGTCACACATCCTTTCCTGCAGAAGAACCGAGCTGTCTGCCAGAGCACAATCGGCGCACATCAGTAGTAATGTGAACATCTCCGTCTTTCCTTTAAACTAAGGATGAACCAAAACTCCGGAAAGATCAACCCAGCCAAAGCCGATGGCAATTTCCATAGCGGCAATGATCATAAATAATAACAGGCTGACATAAAGAGGCCAGCTCAGCCAACCGGCCGGCAGCCAGGCTCTCCGACTGCTCAATAGCGGCGCCTGGTCGCTGTTTTTATGCAGCATCCGCAGGCCGATCAGTACACCAGCCAGACCTACCGCAAAGAAGGGGATAAGCGCAAGGTAGATCTGCGGCTCAAAGCGGGCAGGAGCCGCATCCATCCTGCCGACCCAAAACAGGTAAGTGGCGGCAAAAAAATTATTCAGCATGTGGTAGAGGATCCCACCCCATAGAGAACCGGTTTTGATTACAATCACCGCCATAATCACCCCTAAGCTGAAGGTACTGAACAAGCTGAGCAGAGAGCCGTGCAACAGGGCAAAGAGCAGGGAGCTGAAGATGATAGCAGGAACCAGGCCTTGCCGCTCAAGTGCCGGCATAATCGTCCCCCGAAAGAGAATCTCTTCGCAGATGCCGGCGAATACAGACAATACCACAAGGTAGCCGAGGTACTCCTGCCAGGTAGCCGGCGGTTCGATGATCACCAGAGGCTGAAAACCGAGTTCCATCAGCCCTCCAACCAGGCCGGCTGCCATAAAAACATTGGCCAGCCACATTGAGGCAGACAGGATTACGATCGCCGGTACAAACTTCAGTGGTAACGGCTTCAGGCGGGCAAAAACAACCTGGTCCACGGCAAAACGCCGCCAGTATACAATCGCGGGCAGCAGGATAATCAAAACCTGGGTGGCGATCATGCCGTACTCAAAATGCAGCGCCTGCAGGTAGGATCCGATCAACAACAGGGCAACAAAGACAAAAAGATAGAGCAGCATGGCCGACTGAAGACCGGCTTTGCCTTTCGGCAGTAGTGGATTGTGAGGCAGTCCAGATTTATCAGGCTTCCAATTAGTCAACGAGGCCACCCTCCACAACCACAGCTCCATTTTTAACAACGGTCTCGACCAGGTTGGTGCCGTAACGATAAGCCAGGTAATCATAGTTGGGAGCGTCAAAAATCACCAGGTCGGCAGCCTTATTCTCTTCCAGGCTGCCGATTAAAGCAGCCCGCCCCAGGGCATGCGCAGCGTTGATTGTTATGGAATTGATTGTTTCCGCCGGGGTCATGCGCAAATAGAGGCAGGCAATATTGATCACCAGCTGCAGGTTGTTGTTCGGCGAACTGCCCGGGTTAAAATCGGTAGCCAGCGCTACCGGCACTCCGGCTTCAATCATCCGGCGCGCCGGGGCATAGTGCCCCTCCCTTAAGTAAAAGGTAGTGCCGGGCAGCAGTACCGCGATTACCCCTGCCGCAGCCATTTTTTCGATGCCGCGATCGGAAACCGCCAGCAAGTGATCGGCCGAAACAGCGCCCAGCTCGGCAGCCAACTCCGCCCCGCCCAGGGGCACAATTTCATCGGCGTGCAGCTTTAGCCCCAGGCCGGCTGCGCGGGCTGCCGTTAATACCCGTCGCGACTGTTCAACCGAAAAGACGCCCTCTTCGCAAAAAACATCGCAGTAGCAGGCCAGCTTCCCCTCCACCACTTGCGGCAGCATCTCTTCGATCACCAGCTTTAGGTAGCGGTCCGGATCTCCCTTGAATTCTTTTGGCACGGCGTGAGCGCCGAGGAAAGTCGGCACCAGGTCAACCGGCTGGGCCTTAGCCACCTGTTGCACCGCCCTTAAAATTTTCAGTTCCGCCTCCGTTGACAGGCCATAGCCGCTCTTTGCTTCGGCAGTTGTTGTCCCCTGGACCAGCATCTGGCGGCAGTACTTAATACCCCGTTCGACCAGCTGATCGCTGGAAGCGGAGCGGGTAGCCTCTACACTGCTCAGTATGCCGCCGCCCCGGGCTAAAATCTCGAGATAGGGCACCCCCTGTAGCTTTAGGGACAGCTCGTGCTCGCGGGACCCGCCGAAAACAACGTGGGTATGGGGATCTACCAAGCCAGGCAGCACCACCTTGCCGGTAGCATCGATCACCTTTGTCTGCCGGTCGGTTTCAACCTGTTCCATAACTTCGGCGGTCGGCCCGACCGCAGTTATCTTTTCGCCGCTGACGGCAACCGCACCGTCATCAATTACCTCGATGCGGCCTAGCGACTCACCGACCAGCGGCTTGGCCGAAGCTCCTCTTGAGGTCACTACCTGGGCTGCATGTTTAATTAGCAGGCTGGCCGTCATTAAAATATCTCTCCTCAGCTGAAAACTTGATCAACCAAACCCTGCACCAACTCTTCATCAGCCAGGTAGGGCAGGGTGATCTGGTCGGTTCCACTGTTCTCTTTGTTGTAATCGATGCTGGTTGTAATCGAGTTTTCGTTTCGGGCCCAGGCCCGGCGGGCCACACCGCCCATTACGTCCCAGGGCATGGCCGTGCTCAGGATGCGATCAACCCTCTCGCTGCCGTCAAGCACCATCCCGAAGCCGCCGTTGATCGCCTTGCCGATCCCGACCCCGCCGCCGTTGTGCAGGGCCACCAGGCTCATCCCACGGGCGGCATTGCCGGCAAAACACTGCACAGCCATGTCGGCCATCACGTTACTACCGTCCTTGATGTTGGCCGTTTCGCGGAAAGGCGAGTCGGTCCCGCTCACATCGTGGTGATCGCGGCCAAGCATGATCGGCCCAACCACTTTATTACGCACCATTTCATTAAACTTAAGCGCAATGGCGGTGCGCCCCGCGGCATCCTGGTAGAGGATGCGGGCCTGGGTGCCCACAACCAGCTGGTTTTTATGCGCATCCCTGATCCAGGCGTAATTATCGCGATCCTGGCCGCGCCGCTGCGGATTGATGCACTGCATTGCTGCCTGATCGGTTTTCTGCAAATCCTGCTCGTTCCCGCTCAGGCAGATCCAGCGAAAAGGGCCGTAACCGTAGTCAAAGAGCTGTGGGCCCATGATATCTTCCACGTACGATGGAAAGATAAAGCCTTCCTTATCATCCAAGCCATTACGCGATACCTCTTTAACTCCGGCATCAAAAACCGCCTTCAGGAAGGAGTTGCCGTAATCAAAAAAGTAAGTGCCCTGCTCAGCCAGCCTCTTTACTGCCTCAAAGTGCCGCTGCAGAGATTGATCAACCAGGCGGCAGAATTCAGCCCGGTCTTTCGCCAGTAACGCCGTCCGCGCTTCAAAGCTTAAGCCCTGCGGGCAGTAGCCTCCGTCGTACTGCGCATGGCAGGAGGTTTGGTCCGAGAGCAGGTCAATCTTGATCTTCTTCACCACCGCATACTCCAGCAAGTCAACGATATTACCGTGATAGGCAATCGAAAGCGGCCTGCCGGCCTGCTGCGCTGCGGCGGCCAGGCGGAAGGCCTCAGCCTGGTCGGCTGTAACCGCGCCGACCCAACCCTGGTCTTTCCTTGTTGCGATCCGTGAATAATCTACCTCGGCGATTAGGCCCACGCCGCCGGCTATCTCCACTGCTTTCGGCTGGGCACCGCTCATCCCGCCCAGTCCGGAGGAGACAAAGAGCACCCCTTTCAGATCGCCGTCATCGGCAATACCCAGTTTTATGCGCCCGGCGTTTAAGATAGTGTTAAACGTGCCGTGCACGATGCCCTGCGGCCCGATATACATCCACCCGCCGGCGGTCATCTGGCCGTAGTTGGCCACCCCCATCTGCTCGGCCACGTTCCAGTCGGTGGGGTTATCATAGATACCCACCATCAGGGCGTTGGTGATTATTACCCGCGGAGCATCGGGCTTGGAGCGAAATAATCCCAGCGGGTGGCCCGATTCGACTACCAGGGTCTGGTGATCGGTCATCACCTCAAGATATTTTTTAAGCAGGCGGTACTGCATCCAGTTCTGGCAGACCCGCCCCGTTTCACCATAGGTTACCAGTTCGTATGGATAGAGGGCTACGTCAAAATCGAGATTGTTATCGATCATCACCTGGAAAGCCTTGCCTTCCAGACAGTTTCCTTTGTAGTGGTCTACCGGCTTTGCTTTCAGGTTTCCCGGCGGACGGAAGCGGTAACCATAAATCCTGCCCCTGGTGACCAACTCTTCCATAAACTCCGGCGCCAGCTTGACATGCAGCTCTTCCGGCAAATAGCGCAGGGCGTTTTTTAAGGCGATAGCGCCCTGGTTGCGGGACAAAGTAAAGTTGCGGGCCGGGGCCCGACGGATCCCCGGGTTAAAGGGCGGCAAATCATAGTAGTCTTTCTCCAGTTTCACTGCCATCGCCGCTTCAATCTCCCGATTTATAATCACGGTGATCCTTCCTCTCCGCAAATTTATTCTGCAGCCATTATAATGTTTATCTTCTTTTTACGAAAGGGAC
>DBBD01000062.1 GCA_002292015.1 Firmicutes bacterium UBA993 | reverse complement strand
TGTGTTCTGAGCACAGCTTATTCTGTTTAAAGATATAAAACAATACTTTTACTAAACAGAAACGGAGGTGAAATAGTGTGCTAAACTACTTATTGACGATTATTGCTGCTCTGCTTGTCGGTTTAGTTTTTGGTTATTTATCCCGTAAGTTATTGCTGAAGCAAAGATATCCTCTGCCGAAACTGCAGCAAAGAAAATTCTTGATGAAGCAAACCACGAAGCAAGCGCATTAAAAAGAGAAAAACAACTGGAGGCAAAAGACGAAGCGCATAGACTGCGCAATGAATTGGATCGCGATACCAAAGAAAGACGTGCCGAAATACAGCGTATGGAACGCCGGCTATTGCAAAAAGAGGAGAATATGGATCGAAAGATTCTCACTGTGGAGCGGAAAGAAGAAGATTTAAAGAAAAAAGAAGAAGAAGCAAATCTATTTCAGGATAAACTTGATAAGCTGCTCCATAAACAGTTGGCTGAACTGGAAAGGGTATCAGGCATGTCTTCGGATGATGCCAAAGAACTTCTGCTGCAACGTGTCCGCGAAGAGATTAATCATGAGATGCTGGTTATGGTCAGGGATATGGAGTGTCAAGCGAAAGCAGATGGGGATAAAAAAGCCCGTGAAATAGTTACCCTCGCCATTCAGCGCTGTGCAGCCGATCATGTTTCAGAGACTACGGTATCGGTGGTTTCCCTGCCTAACGACGAAATGAAAGGACGCATTATCGGTCGTGAAGGTCGTAATATCAGGGCTTTGGAGACGCTTACCGGTATCGATCTGATAATTGATGATACGCCGGAGGCGGTCATAATATCAGGTTTTGATCCGATCCGCCGCGAAGTGGCCCGGCTTGCTCTCGAGAAACTGGTTAGTGATGGGCGAATTCATCCGGCCCGGATAGAAGAGATCGTTGAAAAAACCCGTACTGAAGTAGAAACTCAAATTAAAGATGAGGGAGAACGCGCAGTTTTTGAAACAAGGGTTCACGGACTTCATCCCGAAATTGTATTTCTCCTCGGCAAGTTGCGCTTCAGAACAAGTTACGGTCAGAATGTCCTGCAGCACTCAATCGAAGTAGCACATTTGGCCGGGATCATGGCTTCAGAGCTGGGACTGGATGTCAATTTTGCTAAAAGGGCAGGACTACTGCATGACATCGGTAAAGCAATCGACCACGAAACCGAAGGCTCGCATGTATTTATCGGTGCCGATATTGCTAAAAAGTATAAAGAGTCTGATGCTGTGGTCAATGCTATTGCTTCTCACCACGGAGATGCCGATTTTAAAACGCT
This sequence comes from Firmicutes bacterium UBA993, assembly GCA_002292015.1. Classification (GTDB taxonomy): domain Bacteria; phylum Bacillota; class Dethiobacteria; order DTU022; family DTU022; genus UBA993. The sequence continues at coordinate 3,539 of DBBD01000062.1, read as the reverse complement.
GGAAGCGGTTTTAATACAGTCAGCCGATGCTATATCAGCTGTACGTCCGGGTGCACGCCGCGAAACACTAGAGGCCTATATTAAAAGACTTGAAAACCTTGAAAATATTGCTGACTCGTTTGAAGGGGTCGATAAAGCTTACGCTATCCATGCCGGTCGTGAAATTCGGATAATGGTAAAACCTGATCGTATCGATGATTATGCATCGATCCAGATCGCCAGGGATATTGTTAAGAAAATCGAAAGTGAACTTGAATATCCCGGACAAATTAAGGTTACAGTCATTCGTGAAACAAGAGCTGTAGATTATGCCAAGTAATTGACTGCCGACCGGTCTGCGAGGAACTATTATGTAGAGCTAGACAGAAAGTGTCTGAAAAAGGCACTTTCTGTTCATCCTGGCCGATGATTAAAATGATTTGCCGGCAGAAGTGGAGTGAAATTTTTGCGGATAATCTTTATCGGTGACCTGGTAGGAAAACCCGCCCGTTTATATTTGCAGGAGTACCTGCCGGATCTGAAGAGACGGCTGGGGGCTGACCTGGTTATCGCCAATGGAGAAAATGCTGCCGGCGGGGCAGGGATCACCGCGAGAGTATATCAAGAAATTCGTAACGCCGGTGTTGATTTGGTAACCGGCGGCAACCATATCTGGGATCAAAAAGATATCTACAATTTTATTGATACCGAAGATCGAATGCTAAGACCGGCTAACTATCCTGTTGAAACAACTCCAGGCAGAGGCGCATGCCTGCTCAGAATGAAGAGCGGTAAAAAAACAGCCGCTGTTATCAATCTGATCGGTAGGGTCTTTATGCATGCGGTAGACTGCCCTTTTAAAGCTGCAGATCGAGAAATCGAGGCTTTAAATGGGCCGGTGCAGGTAATTATAATCGATTTTCATGCCGAGGCCACATCAGAAAAGCAGGCTATGGGTTGGTATCTGGATGGAAAGGTCAGTGCAGTTATCGGTACCCATAGCCATGTTCAAACCGCCGACGAGCGGTTATTAGGTAAGGGCACTGCTTACATCACCGATGTTGGAATGGTGGGGTTATATGATTCTATATTAGGCGTTGACAAATATGAGCCGCTGCAGATGTTTCTTACACAACAACCGCAGCGTTTTTCGATCAGCAAAGGTAAAGTGCTTTTTAATGCTGTACTTGTTGAAGTCGATGAAATAAGCGGAAAGGCGATATCAATTGAGCGAATCAGCGATATAAAATAAAAATGTTCGTATCAAATTATTCATATAATTCTGGCAGGAATTCCCGATAAAAAATAGAATAGGTTGGATAAATCCGCTAAGGAGGCATCTAATAATGGATGTATTAAAAGTCTCTGCAAAATCCAACCCAAATTCTGTAGCAGGAGCACTGGCCGGTGTCTTGCGAGAAAGAGGAAACGCAGAAATACAAACAATCGGAGCAGGAGCATTGAACCAAGCAGTAAAGGCAGTTGCAATAGCGAGGGGTTTTGTCGCGCCCGGTGGTATGGACTTGATTTGCATACCAGCCTTTACGGATATTGAAATTGACGGTGAGGAGCGGACGGCAATTAAGTTGATTGTTGAACCTCGCTAAATTTCAACTTTACAAAAATCAATGCTTTAAACGCCCTCCGTAGATATTCAGCGAGGGTGTTTTTTTGATTATTGATCAATAATAATGGTGTTTGTAATTTATAGCGGGTAAATATGAAATGAGAGATAAGAACCGAAAAGTAGATTTGCACTTGCACAGTAGTTGTTCTGACGGGGTTTATACGCCGCAACAGCTCGTTCAGATACTGTCTGCATCTGGTCTGGCAGCTTTTGCGCTCACTGACCACGACACGCTAGATGGATTAGCCAGTGCCGCAAAAGCGGCTGAAGAAAATAAAGTAGAATTAGTACCCGGAGTTGAAATCAGTGTAGTAGAGGAAACGCGCGAAATTCACATACTCGGCTTTTATCCCGTCAAACTGCGCATGCTAGGCGAGAAACTAGCTGAATTACGTATTCAACGATTTGCCCGAATGGAAAAAACTGTTTGGCTGCTGCAAAAATTAGGTTTTAGAATAACCGAAGCTGAAGTATTCGACGAAGCCGGCCAAGCCTCTCCCGGCAGGATGCACCTGGCCCGTATACTGGTGCGTAAGAATTATGTTCACTCCATTGAGGAAGCCTTTAAGCTTTACCTGGGGTTTAAAAAGCCTGCCTATGTATTGCGCAACACATTCAGCTTAGCGGATACGATTAACCTGTTGGTTGATAGCCAGGCTATCCCGGTTTTCGCTCACCCGGGAGCAGAGGGGTTGAAAATGCTCAAGTCACTGATCCCTTTGGGCTTGAAGGGGGTTGAGGCCTTTCACCCCGATCATAACCATAAAATGGTTCTGGAAGCGATACGTTTGGCAACCGAAAATAATTTATTGATCACCGGTGGATCAGACTTTCACGGTCTTTCAGAACGATACACACAGTACCCAATCGAAGCGGCAATCGATTATATTTTCTTTCAAAAGCTTAGAGAAACAGCAGGTTAATTTTACCACAGCGATGAAGTATTATCCCTTTCCAGAACCACTATTAAATGCTACAATCATTAATATGTAAAGCACGGAGGGATCGCGCTTCGGATGGATGATACAGTGGATTTTGCTTTAGAGGTTGTGGCGATCGGTTTTTTAGTCGTTTTAGTGACCCTGGTTTTACTTTACGGCATTCTATTGGCTTTTCACTATATATTTAGTAAGAACGAAAAAAGTGGTGTTCCAAATAAAGTATTCGCAACTAACCCTACTCCGGTAAAATATGGGTCAGAAGACAGTAAATTATCTGCAGTTATAACTGCCGCGATTTACTACTACTTTGAAAATCATGAACCGACCTATAAGGCAGGCAAAATCAAGGTAGTAGCGCAGCCTGGCGACAGTAGCACGTCAAGCAACTGGCAGATGGTTGGACGTCGTCAGCTGATGGAAGGGAAAGCAGAATTGGAAACCATCAGGAGGAATAGTAAAGGTGAAAAAATTTAAAGTAACTGTTGAAGGCAAAGCATACCTGGTTGAAGTAGAAGAGATAAACACTGCAGAAGCTGTCGCTTCTCCACAAACGCTACCCCGGACAGCTGGAAAAGCGGCTAACCATTCTCCTATGGCAGTACAACCTGTAAATAAAAACCCTGCGATGGTAAATCCTTCCTCTGTTATGGCTGCAGAAGGTGATTTTACCCTTAAAGCACCAATGCCTGGCTCAGTGTTGGATGTAAGAGTCGCAGCGGGCGATCAGGTAACTGAAAGCGATGTATTAATTGTGCTTGAAGCAATGAAGATGGAAAATGAACTTACCGCACCCCAGGCCGGAACCGTTAAAGAAGTCCTGGTAAAAAAAGGGAATACTGTTAACAGTGGTGATCCCCTGATAATCCTGTCCTAGTTTTTCTGTGCCCTAAAGTATCTGAAAGGGGTTATTCCACTTTGCTTGATCTCTTAATTGAATTTATCTCGTATACCGGGTTTTATAATATTCAATTTAACGAAGCGATAATGATTGC
>DBBD01000052.1 GCA_002292015.1 Firmicutes bacterium UBA993 | reverse complement strand
ATCAACCAGGCTACCTTCGATTAACTCCAGGGCTGGAATACCCTCGATATTTTCTCTTTTGCCGGTTGAAAAGTCATCAAGCACCTTAACTTTATAGCCCTCGGCCAGCAGTCTCCTGGTAATGTTACTGCCGATAAAGCCCGCGCCGCCCGTTACTAAGTAGTTTTCTGTCTCCATAGTTGTACCCAACTTATTCCCATCGCTCCCGACACTCTTCTGGTAAGTTTATTCTTCCGCTGCACCCGGATCATGCCGGTTTTCATTGGAATAATGCTGATAAATCTTTATCCAACCTGACTCGTTCTTTCAAGCGTGTCATCTTAATGTCTATTTCATGATCAGAAAAGCCCATCCTCAAGACGCAATGCCACCCGGTGAGCTTCACTTCTCCGATTAATTAATATTATCGACCGAGTTTCTCACGCGCGCGGACGAACAGTTCTTCTTTTTTCAACTGTTTGGCGTTTGTGTAGGTTTCTTCGATCTCCTGCAAAATATCGGTGGGCAGGTTATTGCGGATCAGATCAGTTTCCATGCGGCCAAGCAACATGTAGAAAGAAGCATCGACCTGCCTTTCGAGCAGGCTGCCGGCCTGAATATACTTGTTAGTAAACTGGAAACGATTTAGGGTACCTCTTTTTCTTTGTTCGTCATATTCTTCAAGGGCAGCCTGGAATAGTGCCTCAAGGCGTTCGATAGCCTGGTTTTCAAGGTTTTTGAAAAAAGGTTCGTACTTGGCAATTATATCTTCCAACCGGGCAGGGCTTTCTTCCGGTTCGGGCAGATCGTTGAATTCGTCAAAAAAAGCGTCGCCAAACTGTTCACGCAGCAAGCGTTCCAGGTCCGGATTGGAAAGATAGAATAGGTGGTAGGCCAAAGCACCGGTAGCAAGCAGGAGGATGACCAGAAGAGTTAAAATTATTTTAGTGCGTTTTTTCAAATGATATACACCATCTCCTGAACCCTCTCCTCACGGAAGTGGGCTTGTTTAGCCGGGGTTCATTGCACTGAACCCCTACTTCAAACCTACGCTGGTTAAGATACGATCAGTTTCGGCAAAATCAAGGTAGTAGTACTCGATATATTCCTGAATCTCTGTTTCATAAACGCGGCGAATTTCACCGGGTAGTACAAATTGTTGCATTTGCCGCGGGTCCTTATTAAAAAGAATATTAGCAAGCGCCAGCAGTTCCCAGTCATCCATATTGGTATGCAGGTGGCGATCAAGGTTGTGGTAGATATTTAAGAGTTCTTCGGAAGAAAGAGTCTTACATTGCTCCAGAACCGCCTTTAGAAGCTTTTGACCGCGGCGGACCCGGTCACTATCTTCGCTGACCGGGCCGGGTGCCGAAGGAGAGCCTGGTTCAGGAATACGCGGGTTTTGCCGGTGCCTGGCATAAGTCAGCGCTTCAAGGCCGAGTAGGCGTTGGGTGCCCACCTGGAAGCGATCACCATAACGCTCGCGAAAACCGGGGGCAACATCGACCACCACCCCGCCTAAGGCATCGATAAAACTAACAAAGCCGTCAAAGTTTATACTGGCGAAAGCGTTAATATCAATGCCGAGCAAGCTTTCAATTACAGAAGTGGTGTATTCACCGGCTCCAAGATGGTTAGTGCCGCCGTAGCCGGCACCAATGTAGCTGGCCCACCCTACGGCGTTATGTCCGCGACCGGGTTCGGCCCAGGCGGCGTTGGGAACAAAGGTGTCGCGTTTAATCGAAATTATAGCCCCTTTTTGGTTTACGGGGCTATAGGTAACCAGCACCAGGGCATCGCTCAAGCCGCGCTCGTCAAGGCCGAGTAGCAAAATGGTGAGCTGTTCGCTAAAGGTGGGGTCGAAGCCGTCTTCAGAACGCGAGTTAAAAACCCTTTTATGATCACTGGGGATAGCCGGGAGCAAATTGTCTTGCAGGTAACCCCGGGGCTGGTCGTCTGATTCCGGAGCGGGGGCGCTATCATCAGCCGAAGAGCAGGCCACTAGTGTGAAGGCTAAAAATGTTATAAGCATAATAAATAGAAAAATGTGCGTCCTCTTCTGCATAACGAGACCTCGCATGGTTAATTATGATGACTGAGATCAGCAAAAAGACCAGACTTTTACTTACTCATCCAAAAATATTCCTATAAAAAAAAGAAACTCACATTTACATTTTAACACATTACAAACAGCGGGCGCAGCACGCTGCGCCCCTGAAAAATATCATTTTTATACCTTGATCATAGTTATTGCTGAACAAACCTTACCGCTCAAAGCTTGGGCGAAAAAGTGGCGGTAAAGCCACTACCAGCAGCAGAGCAGCAAAGATATAGAGAACACCATGGCTGCCACCGGTGCGTGGGGTGGCAACAGCATCACTGTGTAATACTCGTACATAGCAGGAATCGTAATATGTTGTGCCTTCATGTGTAAAAGAGACCACAATATGTGTATTTCCAACCGAAACGGGAGTTACGCGGGCTGGGCTGTTGGCGACTACCGTTGCGATATTCGGATTTAAAGATCTCCATGTTAGGGTTGGAGACCCAAAACCGATCGGTACAGTGGCATTTAATATTGCTGAACGTCCACCTACTCTCAACACAAGTTCACCCAGGTCAAGCATCGGAATCCCGACCCAGTCAGCAGGGACAGGTGCGGGTGGTAAAACCGGGGGTGCGGGTGGAGCAGGTGGTGTAGGTGCAGCCGGTGGATCAACATAGGTACCGCTTTGAGCGAGTACAAAACCGGAAAACAGTGTTAGAATCAAAATAACTGCCAGGGAAACGCTCATAACTTTACGCATCATAAACTAAAACCCCCTACCTTTCACTTAATTATATTTCCACCAGCTACCAACGCTGTTTACAACATAACAGAAAACG
>DBBD01000129.1 GCA_002292015.1 Firmicutes bacterium UBA993 | reverse complement strand
TTGCTCTATCCGGCGCAACGGTAAGCAAAATTACTTGTCAAAAAGGTTATTAATATGATAAGGTTACAGTTACAGAGCACGAACGAACTTGTAATGAGGCTGTCATGTCACCGGGTGATAACATAAGTGGGGTTAAATCCCCCCTCACCTCGGCCTTCGCCCGGGGGGAGAGAAGATAAATAAGGTAGGGATTACGGAGGTCCGGTTTATTGCGGCATTTGTTAACACCTGATTTAAGACTAAAGAACATTTTTGAGATCAATACCGATCAGCTGGTAAAACTTGGAATCAAGGGAATTATTACCGATATGGATAACACTCTTGTGCCCTGGAGCGACTGGATTGTTTACCCCAACCTGGCAGAATGGTTTTCCGAGCTTAAACAAAAAGGGTTTAAGCTGGTTATTGTCTCTAACAACAGCAGGGACAGGGGTGGCCGGCTGGCACGGGAACTTGATATACCGGCAATCTGGTATGCTGTTAAACCACGAAGAGGTGCTTTTAAAAAGGCTCTCGCTATAATGCAGTTGGAACCGGACGAGGTGGCGGTAGTTGGAGACCAGATATTTACTGACGTTCTCGGGGGTAATCGACTTGGGCTATTTACCATCCATGTTGAGCCAATTTCGGAAAAGGAGTTCATCTGGACCAAGCTGATGCGAATATTGGAGCGCTTGGTTTTCAAGAACCACCGCAAAAAAAACACTCGCAGAAAATAATTCCGGCATTAGCAGGAAATAACATTAAAGTGAAGAATAATGTCGCGGAAGCCTTTAGAATATGGCTGCAACCGGCATGAGCGGCAGGAAGGAGAAGAAATATGTAGCAATATTTTCATATATTTGAAATATTGCTTGCCAATGTCACAAAATATGGTATAATGTAAAATTACTAGAATATGTTTAAAGCCTGACGACAAAGCGCAAAACTGCCGAAAGGTCGTGACGCAAAGCCTTGGGTCTGCAGCCCGCTTGATGGGTATGATTGCCAGGTTGCCGTAACAGGCGTTTTCTTACTTAGTTGCATTTGTTTGCAGAAACGCTTTTGCAGGTTCGTCAGGCTGGACTGAATGTATCGATTGAATCACTTTACACGGAGTGGTGATAGATGCAAAGTAAAGAAACAAAAAAAACCGGAAACAAGAACCAACCAAAAAAAAATAGCTTAAATCACTTTCTCAACATGCTTTCAGAACAGGCCGGCCTCTTTATTCAACATCTTAAACATGATAAACAGTTACAGTTGATTGCCGGCTGTGTTCTGGCTCTTTTTGTCACCGGAGTTTTGATCATTATCTTAAACGGTTCAAAAACAGGCGACGATCTCCGGGCTGTGACGAAAATTCCGGGTGATGAGGGCAGTAATCCGGCTGCCGGTACCGTAGATCTTGCTGAAGTCTTGCCGCAACAGCGGCGAAATGACGGAACAATGGAAGATGGTTCCTGGGTACCCGTTAACCCGTACTTCGATCCTTTTAACGAACCAATCAGGCTTAGGGGAGTGGCTATTGGAGGATCAGGCGGCCCGATGGCTATTATCGAATCAGGAGGCAGTTCTTTTATAGTTAAAGTTGGAGATTATGTCGATGACCTTTGGGCGGTTCTCGATATAAAAAGGGAAACGGTAATCCTGCGGTCCTATCACCAGGAAATCAGCTTATTCCTTGATCAACCCCCGCTGACCAGAACACTTGATGTAGGTGTGGGAGACGAGGTCCAGGAGGGCAGTTAAATGAGAAGAAAACGCAGAAAGACTGCTGGTCACGCAATCGGAAAACCTTTTCTTGGTTTATCCCTTGCTCTATTGTTGGCCACTGTAATTACCCTGCACTGCAGCTTCGGGTCCGGCGCTGAGGGCAGGATCTCAGAGATTACTGGTGAACAACCGGTTTTAGATTCAATTTCCGGTGGTGGTGGCGTTAACCTTTCCGGATTAGGTGATCCACAAACAGCAGTATTGGCTGAACAACTCTGGGCTGATGCATTAGAGCAGGTGCCGGCAGCTCCGCGTCCCGGCCAGGGCAGGGTTTCGGCGGTCTCTATTGATGTCCGCGACGCCAACATATTGGATGTCCTTTCTCTTCTTGCATATAAAATAGGGGTAAACATTATTTATCTGGAGGAACCGGTTCGGATTACTTTCAAGTCAGAGGCTTTATCGCCGGTCACTACACTTGAACTGATCTTGCAAAACCAGGGTTTTGATTATCTTGTGGTTGGTCGTAATTACGTGGTTGCTCAACGCGAAAGGCTTTTTGCCGATTTCACCGAAAGGCTGATGCTTACCCGTTACGGGCTGTTTTATGTATCTGCCTCATCCATGCAAGATTACCTGTCTCAGCTTGGCGTAGAGGCCCGCAGCCTGACCGTGGATTCGAACCAACAGGCACTGTGGCTTCAGGGAACCCCGATGACCCTCGGTAAGGCCCGGGAGGTAATTAATGCCCTGGATGTTATGGAAAATGCCGATTTTGCCGTGGGCGGGCTGCGCAAAATCAGGATGCCTGTAGCCGTTGCCGGCGGACCCCGGGCGGATGAAGAGCTTGAAGCATTAATCGATCTGCTCAGTATTTTGCTTGACGGGTTCCGCGATGGGCGCACCGATGCAGATTGGCTTTTCTGGGATCACCCCGATCCAGTGCCCAGCATCTTTATGGATTGGGAAGACCCGATCATTAAACCTTACGACATTAAGATGAAAATAACCCGTAATTTTACCGGTGATCAAAATGAGCAGGTTCGCTACTTAATAGCTGAAGGAACTCCTTCAAATATTGAACTGGTAAGCAAGATGATTGAGGCTATTAATGCCGCGCCTGATTCACCTCTCTCATTCCCGGGTTTAGCTGATACGGAAACTATTAATGAAGCGCAGTGGATGCCCAACACGCAGCAGATACCGGTGATCACCACCTCATATTACCTCTCTTTAAGCGCTGTGCCCCGGGAAGCGGCTACTTTAAGCGGCGCCGGCTCTTATAGCAGCGGCTCAACGGTATCGATAACGGCAGCGCCGGCAGAGGGTTTCGACTTTGTGCGCTGGATCGAAGCCGGGGCCGAAATATCGACCAGTAAGACATATTCTTTTCGCCTCTACAAAGACCGCATGCTGGAGGCAGTTTTTATCAGAACCGGCAGCGAGGAGAATTAGCCCGATTTACTGAACACCAGCAACGCTATCCGGATGGAGAATGATTACAACTATGGAAAATACCAATAGTTATCCGGTAACTATGGATCAGATGCTAACCATGGCTGCAAAGCGTAATGCCTCCGACGTGCATATTGTTCCGATGGACAGGCCCATGTTTCGCATTAACCGGGATATAGTCAAGCTGGATTACCCGGTTTTAAGCCCGGTTAATGTGCAAAATCTTCTGCTCCAGATTATAGAGCCGCACCAAGCTGAGATGCTTAAGGAAAACTTAGAACTTGACTTTTCGTACTCCGTTCCGCAATTAGCCCGTTTCAGGGGTAACGTGATGCTTCAGCGCGGCACTCCGGCCATAGCCCTGCGTATTGTACCCTATAAGATTCCCAACCTTGAAAAACTAGGCGTGTTGCCCGGGGTCCGGGATCTTTGCTTTTTGCCAAGGGGTCTCGTATTGGTCACCGGCCCTACCGGCAGCGGTAAAACGACCACCCTGGCGGCAATGATTGATATTATCAACCGTGAACGCAGCTTGAACATTGTTACTGTTGAGGACCCGATCGAATTTTTGCATTCCCACAAAAAATCGTCTGTCAAACAGCGGGAGGTCGGTATCGACACCCGCTCTTTTGCCAATGCTTTGAGGCATGTCTTGCGCCACGACCCGGATGTAATCCTAATCGGCGAGATGCGCGATTTAGAAAGCATCCGTATTGCCCTCACCGCCGCTGAAACTGGGCACCTTGTTTTCTCAACTCTTCATACCCAGACCGCGCCGCTTACTATCAACCGGATTGTCGATGTTTTTACCGAGCATCAGCGCGATCAGATCCGCCAGCAGCTCACAGGATCACTGCAGGCGGTCTTGTCGCAGCAGTTAATACCCACCATAAATGGAGATGGCCGAGTCCTGGCCATGGAGTTTCTTAAAGCAACCAACGCAGTGCGCACCATGGTTCGCGAGGGGAAGGAACATCAGCTGTATTCGGTAATGCAGGCCAGCCAGGCTGCCGGAATGCGAACAATGGATCAGTCCCTGGCTGACCTCTGTGATATGGGCAGGATTTCTCGCAGTGAGGCGCTTGAAAAATGCATTGATAAAACTGAAATGGAAAGACTTTTACAAAGACAAAACTTAGGTTCAGGGTTAACCTATAAGTAGCCCCCGGGGAGACAAAGTATATGGGTTCATTTTACTACGAAGCTATTAAAGGCTCCGGTGAGACAGTATCCGGAAAACTGGATGCTGAAGATCAAAATAACGTGATCGAACGGCTGCGATCCATGGGCCTGATGGTCATGGAAGTTAAAGAGGTCAAGCAATCCTCGTTCGGTGGATCAATTAGCTTTGCCGGAAAGGTAAAACTGGGCGACTTAAGCCTTTTTAGCCGTCAGCTGGCCGCGATGATTAATTCCGGCATTCCCCTGACGCGGGCCCTCTTTACCCTCAGCGCGCAGGTAGTTAATCGAAGTTTAGGGTCTGCTCTGGGCGATATCGCACGCAGCGTAGAAAGCGGAACAAGTTTCAGCGAAGCCCTTAAAGCCCACCCGGCGATTTTTTCCGAGCTTTATGTAAATATGATCAGCGCCGGTGAAGCGGGAGGCACACTGGAAATTACTCTAAACCGGCTTTCTCACCAGTTTCAAAAGGAGAAGGAATTGCGTGACAGCATTAAATCGGCCTCCTTTTACCCGCTGGTGGTTTTTGTTTTTGCGATTGTCATTCTTTTTGCGATGCTTTTTTTCCTGGTCCCAATCTTTGTGGGATTTTTTCCACCGGGTGCAAATTTGCCCCTACCGACCAGAATAATTATCGCCGCTTCGGAAGCCTTACAAACGTACTGGTTTGTTATTATTCCGTTCTTTGTTTTACTCAGCTTGCTTTTTCAATCGTACGCCAAAAGCAGTGACGGGAAAAGAAGGATCGATCGGCTCAAATTCAAACTGCCGATCGTCGGACAGTTAGTGCAGAAAGCGGTTATTGCCAGTTTTTCCCGCACCTTTTCCACGATGATGGCTACCGGGATTCCGGTTGTTCAGGCTTTGGACTCTGCGGGGAAATCCACCGGCAATTCTTTGGTGATCGATGCGACCAAGCTGGCGGGCGAAAAGATCCAAGAAGGCAGCAATGTCTCACAGCCTCTCGCCGAAAGTGGGATCTTTCCACCGATGGTAACGCACATGATTTCCGTCGGCGAAGAGACTGGTGATATCCCCGGCATGATGGATAAAGTGGCCGAGTTTTACGAAGAAGAAGTAGCCACCATGACCAAAGGCTTAACTGCCCTGATCGAGCCGTTGATGCTGATTGTGGTCGGAGTCTTAGTCGGTGGTATGCTGATTGCCCTTTATCTGCCAATCTTCACTGTTATCACGCAACTATAAAAGGAGTTGTAACCGGATGCCTATTATTGGCAATAAGCAAGTAGTTGGGCTGGAAATTGATTCCGGGATTGCTCATGCCGTCGAAATGGCCGGCAAGGCAACCTCTCCTGAGCTGGTTAATCTCGGCTTCATTCCTTTGCCTGCAGGATCGGTGCGCGAAGGAATGATTGTTGATCCTGAACAGGTGGGGCTGGCCCTTAAAAATAGCTGGAGCAGGGCTGGTTTTAGGGCCCGCAAAGTATTACTGGGCGTTTCAAATCAGGGAGTCCTAGTGCGTCATATCACGGTGCCGGGAGTCCCGTTAGACAAATTAAAAAACATTATTCGCTTCCAGGCCCAGGAGTATCTGCCCATACCGCTGGAAAGCGTCGTTTTGGATTTCCTGGTTTTAGGGGAGATTGAAGGGCAGAATGAGACTGAAAAGCTGTGGGAGGTCTTGCTGGTTGCCGCCCGTCGGGATATGCTTGAAAAGTTTATACTGGCTTTGCAAGTTGCCGGGCTTGAACCCGTCGATATTGATGTGGCCAGTATGGCGGCTATCCGTTTACTGCCGGCCAGGGCCCTGGCGATGACCATCGCTATGGTTAACGTGGCAAACGGGTTAAATGGAATTTTAATTTCCGATAAAGGCAAACCGCGTCTCGCTCGCTTGGGGCTGATCAAATTCGTTGATCTGGCCGAAAGCCTCGGCTGTAGTGTTGAAGACGTCTTTAAAACCGGCGAATTTCGTCATGAAGGCGCTGACGCAATTAAAATTAACTGGGTGAACAGCCTTGCTGCCGAGATCCGATCTTCGATTGCCTACTATCAGGATTTATCAGGATCTTCAAAAGTCGAAGGCATCCTGTTAAGCGGTATTGGCGCCCGCCTGGCTGGAATAGAAGGGATGCTGGACCACTACCTTGATTTGCCGGTGCGCCAGTTTAATCCATTGAAAGCCTACCCGGCAGTCGCCCGAAAGCTAGCTAAATCGCCACTGGCAGCCATAGATTATACAATCAGCACCGGCCTGGCTATCAGGGGTCTGGAGGGATAACAGTGGAGAGAATAAGCCTACTTCCTCCCGAAATTAAACAGAATCTTCTGGAGAGAGAAAAGAAGAACCGGATTCAGCTTCTGATCGCCCTGTTTCTTATTCTTATTGCTGTTCTTAATGTCTTTTTCCTGGTTAATAACTATCTCCTGGGGGAGAATCTGGATGCGCTGCGCCAGGAGCGCGAGCTTGTTGAATTAGAGGCTGCCGCATTAGCAGAGTACGGCGAGCTGCATCTTGCCGTTAGAGCTTCGGAACAGCTGTTAACTGCCGTTATGGGCACGGTCCCGCAGTGGAGCGCTTTTTTCAGACAGATCAGCCAGGCTCTGCCGGTAACTGCCTGGTTTTCAAATTTAACGGTCACTTACAGCGA
>DBBD01000137.1 GCA_002292015.1 Firmicutes bacterium UBA993 | reverse complement strand
ATAAAGCCTCCTCTGTGATAGGAAAACATATCTCCGAAACATATCGCCTTGACGAAGAAAGCAGTATTTTATTAAAAGTGCTGAAGTCAGGAAAAGCAATCACCAATCACCGCACCACCTACCACACCAGGAAGGGAAATGAGATCAGCATCATTACCGACACTTATCCCCTCTTCGATGATAGTGGACAAAATATTATCGGAGCTGTCTCGGTAAACAGCAACATAACAAGCAACAAACAGCTGGTTGATACGGTTATACACCTGCAGCGCCAGCTTTATTCCAACCTGACAAAAAACGGGACGCGCTTCAGGTTTGAGGATATAATCGGCGAAAGCGCCGCAATAAAAAGCGCGGTGCAGCTGGCCAAACGCATCGCCGTCAATATGTCCCCGGTTTTAATTTATGGCGAGACTGGAACCGGCAAGGAACTTTTTGCCCAGAGCATTCACAACCACAGCATCAGATCAAAGGGGCCTTTTGTAGCAGTTAATTGTGCAGCAATTCCCGCCACCTTACTGGAAAGCGTACTTTTCGGGACTGTTAAGGGAGCCTTTACTGGCGCAGAGGACAAGGTCGGCCTGTTTGAAGAGGCAGATAAGGGTACTATTTTTCTGGACGAGATTAGTTCGATGGAGATCGGCCTGCAAAGCAAGCTGCTGCGCATGCTGGAATCAAAAACAGTCCGCCGGTTGGGCGGGAAAACAGATATTATAATTAATCCGCGCATCATTAGTGCTATTAACATTGACCCCCAGGCAGCGATTAGGAAAACCCTGCTGCGCCAGGATCTCTACTTCCGGCTTGCTGTCGTAACTCTTAGCATTGCGCCCTTACGCGAAAGAATTGATGATATTGTTCCCTTAACGAACTATTTTATTAATTCAACCAGGCGAATTATGAATAAAAAAGTCGCAAGTGCTTCAGCGGAGGTTATTAATTTATTTCTTAAACACAACTGGCCCGGGAATGTCAGGGAACTGCAGCATGCTGTTGAACATGCCATGAACTATGCTGAAGATGAGGCGCGTATCGTTGAGCTGAAACATATCCCACCCCGCTTGCTGCAAAAATACAGTAATTTAGGATACGATGCAAACATAGATGGCTTTAACAGTGAAAGTTTCGCCATAAACGACTTAAATGGGATCCTAAAGAAAATTGAGCGGGATATTTTGCAAAAGGCACTGGATAACAATGAAAATAATATAACCAGGGCCGCCCGCTCGCTTGGTATGTCCCGCCAAAACCTGCAGCAGCGGATAAAAAGGCTTTCTATCACGTTTTAAGCAATGATCGGCATGGTCGACCGAAAATGCCGTTACCGGTTAAATATTATTTTTATATGCCAGTAAAGTAACGGATGATAGTTTATTGATCAGTATGCAGGATAAAAGTGGCTGAGCGGTTTGTCTGAACCGCTCAGCCACTTTCGAGAGCATTTGTTTTTTATCAACACGTATTGGGCGAAAGGGTTACATCCCGTTCCATTTTTTCACTTTAGGCCTTCCAGGCTACCATGCGACACCAGCAGTCTGCAAGATCTACACCTTTTTGGAGGAAGCAGCCGAAGAAATAACGACCTCCGGGCAGATCGTTCAGGGCATTGCCAAGGTTCTCAGCATGAACGATGCCATGCGGGAAAAGGTTCAAATGCATATCCTGGTAAAAGGTCTCAAGCGGATACATTTCGTCCCAGTCTTTGCCGTACTTTTCGACCAGTTTGCGGTTTGCCTCTTCAAAGGTCTTCGGGTGGAAGATCCGCTGAATAGTATTCATCGGGTGCTCCATAGCCACACAGTCAATCCCGAGCCACTTGATGTTTTTCTTGCGGCACCAGGCCGAAAAATCATTTGACGGACCTGGGTGCCGAATCATGTATCTAAATTCGTCTGAATCGGGACTGGCCCAGCCGTATTTTCCATATCCGGTTTTAATAATCAGGATATCGCCATCTTTGACTTCAACCACCGATTCAATTTCCTTGGGGCTGTAGTCGCTGGTATCGCTAACCATACCGGATATATCGGCGATGGCTCCCTCGCCAACCCAGAAGTCGAGTGGAGTTTGGCCTATGGTTCGGCCGGCGGCATAGAAGTGAGTTTCGCCATCCATGTGAGTGGCAATATGGAAACTGCACTTACAATGGGAATTATTGCGCCCCAGGCCAAAGTACTGGCCGCCTACGCGCTTGGTAAAATGAGCGTTAAGGGGTATATAGTTGGCCCACTGTGGAGTGAGAATACTGAAAGGCACGGACAGATCATAGATTTTCGCCGCGTTCATTTTGGCAAAAAAGTCTTCTTCGCTCATACCGTCGGGAGCCTTAAGAGCAGCAATCCTGGCCCAGGCCGACTCGAGTTCAACATATGGCAAGGCCCCGATAATAATCCACACCCGCTGGTTATTCAGTTCGCTAATCTGGCCGCCAAGAGATTCGGCTAAGAGCAGGCCGGCTTTAGGCATGGTGCCATGGGTCAGTTTGTAGTAGTAATCAACCGGGAACATTTCATCCCAGGTTTTACCATGTGTTTCTTTAAGTTTGGCTTCCGCTTTTTCAAACTCCCGGGCGTGCATGAAGCGGATGTTGGTGTTCATCGGATGTTCGGCACAACCACAGTCCACTCCGATTACTTTGAGCTTTTTCTCCAGGGCCCACTCGAAGAATCCGGGCGCCGGACCCGGGTGGCGCACCAAATAAGAAAACTCTTTATTTTCAACACCCCCCTGGCAGCTTTCGTTAAAACAGTCCGGCTGATCGTAAGTATAGCGATGGTAGCCGGTATTAATGAAGAGGATATCACCCTCTTTTACTTTCACTCGTTTTTCGATCATTTCTGGGGTGTAGAGGCTGTAGTCGGATACTTCGTCTGAGATATCGACAATTACACCTTCGCCGGTAATATCCTCCAACGGTATATCGGCCAGTGAGCGCATCCCGGAGTGGAATGCCCTGGGTCCTACCAGGTGGGTGCCGGTATTGTTCGAGAATTCGATCAACTGTCCGTTTGCGCCCTGGCCACCGTAGTATGAACCGGTTAACCTTTTAAAATAGTGAATCTGAAGCGGCATTTCGCCCGGCCAGGGCGGGGTATGAATGCTTAGCACCTGGTTTAAGTCATACCATTTGGCTTTACTGAGCACCTCAATCATGTTGTTACTCATGGCTACCTCCGATAAGATTTATTTTGAGAGAGAATACCGGAACGCGTTAAAATCGGACCCATAAATATTATAGCAACCGTTGAAAATAAAACCCAAACATACTGGTGTCAACCTGGTGTCAATAAATTTAAACAATCAAGAACGAAATCCTTTGTTCTTTTGTGCTGAAAGAAAAATATTTTCTTTGTTATCTATTTACAGCTTGCAGTTTCACTTGAAAAAATTATGGCACAACTACCCGGCTGTACAGAGGCTTGTTCTGACGACAAACAGAGAACGGCTGCCGTTAACCCGATACAGCCGTTTTTACAGAGTGGGGGAGCAGTATTGTTTTTGCCTAGCCTAAAGCGGCGACATATTGATCAAGCTCCGCTTCAATATTTTCGTCTAACTCCGGGCTCTGATATTCACTGAGAACCCGGTTGCTGTATTCATGGGCCCTTTGCGGGGTGTTTTTTAAATCAGTTGCCCCGGCAAAACTCTGCCTGGAGCTGATCTGCGGGATACGCATTTCTTTCATGTGTTCATATGTATGCATATCGGCAATAAAGTTGCCGCCGCTACCTACCCTGAGTAGTGCTTCCAAAGCCAGAGATTCGTCACTAACCGGGAAACGCTCGGTAAATGATTTTACCATCCCCAGCATTTCATCATCGGCAATAAACTTTTCATAAGACATGGTCATGTAGTTTTCAAGCAGCCCCACGGAATGCAGGATAAAGTTGGTGCCACTGAGGACAGAATTCATTAAAACCATCATCGACTCGAATCCGCTCTGGGAATCAGGAATCATGGCATCGGTAAGCGATCCACCACCGCGGGAAGGAACGCCATAAAAGCGCGCCAGCTGGGCGATAACGGAAAACATTTTTACGGATTCCGGACTGCCGATAGCCAGGTTACCGCTGCGCAGATCAACAATGCTGGAAGCTGAACCAAAAACGACCGGAGTGCCCGGATTAACCATCTGGGCCAATACAATTCCAGACAAGATCTCGGCACATTGCTGTACCAAAGAACCGGCCAGGGTTACCGGTGAAGTTGTGCCAGTCATCGCCAGGGCGGCGATGATTAGCGGCTGGTTATGCCTGGCGTAAACCATCAGCGCATCAAGCATCCGCGGGTCAAACTGCAGGGGACTGTTGGTATTGATCAGCGAGATCAAGGCCGGGTTCTTCTTAACGGTATCCATGCCGCCAAAGACGATAGCGGCCATCTCAATACTCTCCATCGCCTTCTGGCCGCCCATGGCACTGCCCATCAGGCATTTGTCGGTATGCTTTACCGCAGCCTGAAACATTTTTGCATGACGTAGCCGGTCGGCAATGTCGTTGGGCTCGACCAGAACACCGCCGACGACATCAATGTACTTGCTGTTGCCGGCCAACTTGGTGAATGCAACATAATCTTCGTAGGTAGCATTGCGCCGGGTATTGTTCGCATAATCCATTACATACGGAGATCCATAACCCGGGGCATGAACTGTGCAATTGCCACCGATTGTAACCGTCTTTTCAGGATTTCTGGCATGCAGGGTAAATTCGGCAGGGGCTTTGCCGACCATGTCCATTACCACCGGTGGAGGAAAGAATACCTTTTCGCCTTCTACTTTAGCACCGTGCTTCTGCAGGATATCCCTTGCTTCCTGAGAGTGAAACTCGACCCCGTTTTTTTCCAGTATGGTGAGCGCAGCCTGGTGAATCTTTTCCAGTTCACCCTGTTCCAGGTAATCTAAGTGCTCAATTTCCCTTTTAATCATTATAACCCCCCCCTCCTGTTAAGCCAGGGCCTTACAGAGTCCGCAAATCAGCCAATTCCTACACCAGCATGTTCGCCCGGGAAGCTTTGAGATAGTTCATAGCATAGGGATCAAGGTTCAGTATTACTTCGGCTGCTTTGATTAGGCTCATCTTCTTCTGATCCAAGGGATCGATAATCGCCGAATCCATGCCGTGGCTCATGGCCATTACAATGAAGGCCTGGTTTAAGAGAGCCCGGTGCGGCAGGCCGAAAGAGATATTGCTGAGGCCACTGGTAATGTGCGCGCCAGATTTAAGGTTGTGGATTTTTTCTATAGCCTCGAGCGCTTGGGGTCCGTACTCTCCATTTACTGATACCGGCTTAATCAGAGGATCCAAAAAAACTTTGGTCAGATCAACCCCGTCTTTATCTAAGTCAGCCAGGAGTTTTTCCGCCACCCGCAGACGATCATCGGCTGTTTCCGGCATCCCCTCATCGCTCATGCAAAGAGCCACCACGCTGGCGCCGGATTCTTTAACCAGGGGAACCACCTGTCTGTAACGTTCGTTCTCGAGACTGATTGAGTTGATCATCGGCACCCCTTTGTGAACTTTAAGGGCAGCCTCAAGTGCCTTTGGGTCAGGGCTGTCAAGGGCCAGCGGCCTTTCGACCACTTCCTGCACCTTTTCGACCAACCAGATCAGGTGTTTTGCTTCATCATGCACGTAGGCGCCAGCGTTAACATCAATAAAACTGGCCCCTGCCTGCTCCTGTTTTATCGCTAAATTCTGGATGTAGGCAACATCCTGCTCATCAATCGCCTTTTTGATTGCTTTGCGGGTTGAGTTAATCAGTTCGCCAATAATTATCACTTTTGTCCTTACCGGGTTACCCGGCAGCTATGCCTCCTTATTCTACATTGCTTCTATCTTATCACAGATCGAAATCTATCCATGTTTTCTTCAACTAATGATTGTATTACCCCATTTGGCCACCGGAGTCAGTTTTGTCGCTCCAAGGCCTGCCGACAGCCGATGCCTCAATAATGCTTTCGATGAATATGCGTTGATCGGGGTTATCCTGATCTGCTGTTGCCGTCAGGGTGCTGTAGCGATCCTGGCGATCCAGCATCGTTTCCACATTGACTGCACCGTTCTCAGCGGCCTGTTTATTTACCAGGCGGCGCCCCTCCGTACAGGCAAACTCAATCGCCTCTTCGAAAACCATGAAAGTCATCCGTTCCCGTGGGGTGTGAACGATAAAACCTCCCCCCTCGCCAGGCTTAACCAGTACTGTTACGCTTTCAACTGCTTTTCCGCTTACCGTGCCGACGGCATTGGCCACCTCGGCATGACGGGGCATATAGAGCTCGGCTTGTAACCGTTCGGCCAGTGCGGGAAAGTATGCTTCAACCGGCGCGCCAACAGCAACCAGCGGGTGTCTTAATTTTGAATTAAATACCACCTGCGGATCGCTCAGCGTCCGGTTAAGGCCTAAGATTTTTGCGATCACGAATTTTCCGCTACCTTGCCCGCTAAAATTAAAGTTAAGCCCTTCCTCGGCCAACAGGCGATCATAAGTAATTGCGGCAAGTTTATAGCAGATTTCATCCATAACCATTTTCACAAAACCTTCAGTGCTGATCCGGTACCGTGCTGCCAGCATGCCGGTGCCCAGCTCTGCCGCGCGGCGGTCCCAGTTTGCCATCTGCCCGCTGACATGAAGAATATCGGTCGGGGTTAAAGAAGCCCGGTGCACTGACCCGGTATTGACCAGACGTTGCCAGGGCAGTAGATCAACCTCTTTTTGCAGCTTACCACTGAGATAATGCAGAGTGTGCGGTCCCTCGCGAATCAGATCGAGGATCCCGTTTTCGGTCGCGGTAAGCTTCATATTCAAAGGATCCCTGATGTAGGTAAGAATCGTTGCCGGATGGGTATCCATCGTAACATAATCAAGCGGTTCGATCTTAGCCAGTTCATTAATAAGATATGGATACCGGGTGGCAATCCAGGAAAGTGGAAAAACCCGCTGCGGTCCTATTCTGAGCACTCGGTTGCGGCAAACCTGGATCAAACTGTCTCCACCTAGACCAATGGTGGTAATTTTT
>DBBD01000028.1:35816-50927 GCA_002292015.1 Firmicutes bacterium UBA993 | reverse complement strand
ACCAGCCAGTAAGATGGGTATTGTTGTCAATCTGGCCGGCATTTATGGAGCCGACTCGGTGGTGCACCCCGTCGCCCGTATTTCTGCCCTGGGCGATGATATAGTCTTGGCCCGGTACCAAATCCACAGATGTGGTCAAAGCCACGACCTGCTGGCGGCTACTGCCGGAAAAGTTGACCGACCCGAGAAGCGCAGTCGGCCTGTTGCCGTCAGCCTCGTAAATGGCGCAAACGAAGCCTGCTTCGTTGCCACCGCCGATTAAGTGAGTGACGGTTAGCGGGACGTCAACCCTGAAGCGGTAGCCGCGCCAATAAGATCTATCCGGCAAAGCTACTGCAGCATAGGTCGTGCTAAGCCGGAAATCGTGCTCTTCGCCAGCTGTGGTTAAGGCCAGTTCGCCGCCGGTGACGGCCAGCTCATTAAATACCCTGGCTGGCTGGAAAGGGCTAGGATCCGGCTCACGGTAGAATATCGGACGTAAATTGACAACCAGATCAAGGCTGGTGTTCGGGCGGGCAAAGGTACCGTCCCACGGTCTGCCGTCCGGCAAAAGCGGCTTCACCTGGTTCAGGTGGAGTTGGGCCATGTCGTAAGTAGTATAGCCCGCCACACCGTGGATTCTTAAGCTGTAGGCGCCTGGGTGCCCTTCCGGAGCGCCGCCGACCGGCCATAGAGGTCCGAAAATATCGCCGATTACGCCGTTTGTATCGGTCGTAAAAGGAAACTGTTGCTCCCCGCCGTAAGGCCGGACCAAGGTCACCGTGCCCGAGCGGTTGGCGACAGGTGCACCGGTAACGCAGTCCCGCAAGCGCAAAGAAAGCCGCGCGGGATGCTCCATATCCACGGTCAGCTCGTTTGTTACACCCAGTGTAACCGTGGTGGATAGGGCAAGCTGATCGGGGCGGACCATCATGCCCGCCGGAGCGGTAAGGCTGACCGTATAGTCGCCCTCACGCAAAATGGCGAAGAGCGCCCGGCCGAAATTGTCAGTCCACAGCGTCTTCGGCGCGTCGGGTCCGGTATCGAGCCGAACCCTCGCCCCCGCCACCGGGATCTCTTCCGGGCCGGTCTTCCAGCCCCGCTGGGCGGTCAGCCTGATATTGCCGCCGGGAAATGCTTCTTCTGCGCCCTCCATGGAGGTCAGGGTGTCCAGATCCTGTTGTGCAACTACCGCTCCGGTAAACAGCCCGGGGGCGGTCACAGAGACCCTGACTCGCTTATAGTCGTAAGGGATGCGGTCTGTGCCTGGCCCGGCCCCGCCGATTTGGTCGCTGGGGTCATCCCACCACCAGACATCGGTGGTGACGGAAAAGGCCACGCCGTTTAAAACGATCGCTCTTTCCCGCTCGATAACGCCGTGCGGGCTGCCGCCGATATTGCCCACATCTTTGTAGGGCAGGGCGCGTATGCGCTCGATTTCGCTGCCGGCGAGCCTGGTGGCTTCAAGGCGGATTTTGTTGGCCTGAGAGGCTTGTACGATATGCACGAAGAGCGGGGCAGCGGCGACCAGGATGATCAAAAGCACGCTTATGGCCACCAGAATCTCAGCCAACGTAAAGCCCTCGCGGTTATAGATTGCGCTAAAACGGCGCACAGCACAAAACCTCCCGTCGGTTTCGCCTTAAGTCCGCCAGCCGGGCCGGGTCCAGAACCGCCCCGATCTTAGCCGGCCTCACCGGCTTACAAATATAAAACCCGCCTGTCGGTTTGAGGTGGGCTTTGTTTCTTGGTCTCGTTGACCGGCAGCTGGCCGGCAGTAGCGTTTCGGTAATCGCCCTTAGCCCCTCTAGCTTTGCGTCGCCATCTTTCGATGGTTTTGCCATTACGGTTTGTTATTTCATATTGTAGCATAAAAAAAAAAAATTGCAACAGGCAGGCTCTTTCATAAAAAAAAACCGCGGGGACAGTTCTTTAGGGGTCCAATCGGAAGTTTTGCGCGCTAAGGGTACACGAGGTGACGGTTCTTTTGTGTTGTCGTGGGGGTAGTGTGGATTAAGAAGCCAGTAGCTTCGTTATGAAGGGTGTCTGAGCAGGTTCGAGGCGCCACATTAACACAGCCGGGCCTTTAATGAGCAGTTTTAAAGAAGTGAGTTGCCTTTAAAATTTTGGCTTCTGCTTAGCTTTTCCGGTAGAAAAGCTTGCCGGCGCGGTCGATGTGCTCTTGCAGGTCGTGGTTATCGATGGCGCTGTAATCGATTACGTCTACCTGGTAGGCTATAGGCAGTTCTTCGTTGGCCTGGTTGGCAATGGTTAGCGCCAAATCAGGATTGCAGTGCTTACCTTTTATTGCCAGATCGATATCGCTGCCCTTTTTATGATTGCCTTTAGCCCGGCTGCCGAAAAGCCAGACCTCCTCAACCTCAGGGTGCCTGGTGAAAAGTTCGAGTAACAGAGTATAGGTTTTTGCGGTGATGCCAAAACTACTCATCTGCATGCTTTAGTTTTTCCAGCACCTGTTTCAAGGCTGCAAAGTATTTTTCCGTGATCAGCTTGTGGGCCTGCTTGGCCCTGGCTTCATCGTAAGCGTGAACCATCAGGTTTCTGTTGCCCAACATTTCTAGCCATAGCTCACCATCTTCGATCAATTCATATTTAAAAGCTTCTTTAATTGTTTCCCGGGGATACTTAACTGCTACAGCCTGATCTTCCAAGTAGTCTTTCATGGTCTTCCAGGCTAACTCAAATGTGAGCTCATAGATCTTAATTAACCCTGCTCTCTCCAGTTCAGAGACAGAGCTTTTTAATATAGCCTTTTCCAGGCTTACATAAGATTTATAAAGGTTCTGGAAACGTTGCTTCCACCTGGTATCAGCTGACGGTTTCATTCATAACAGTCTCCATATTTTAATAGTGGGCAGGCTTAATATTGTCCGGCAATTGCATTATATCACTTGAGTGCGTGACTAAGCAATGGCGGGAATTACCCTGTTGGGCTTACAAGGCAACTGTTCTTTTGTGTTGTCATTATACTAAATCATCTGAAACACCTGGTACATTGGCGACATAACCGCGTAAACGAGCAGGCCGATGAAGAGGCCGACCACCAGGAGCAGGATCGGCTCGAGCATTGAACCGAGGCGGTCGACCTGGTAAGCAACCTCCCTTTCGTAGAAGAGGGCCGTTTTATTTAAGGTGTAATCGAGGGTTCCGCTTTCTTCCCCAACTCTGATCATTTCAACCAGCAGGGGCGGAAAACAGCAAGCCTCGTTCAGCGGCGCCGAGAGACTGTCGCCGCGGGTCAGGGCTTCGCCTAAATCGGCAATTGCCTGGGAAAAAACCAGGTTACCGGCGACCCGGTCAGCCAGATTTAAGGCCTGGTGCAGGGTAATCCCGCTGGCCAGCAGGGTGCTTAACGAGCGGGCAAAGCGGGCGGCGGCAGTCTGCCGGTAGATTTTACCGAAAATCGGCAGCCTCAGTTTAAAGCGGTCAACCACCAGGCGGCCGCGGTCGGTTTTGGTAAACTGTTTTAGGGTAATGAAAAAAAGCAGCGGAAGCAGGAAGAGCAGGGGCCAGAAAGCGGCGGTCAGTTTGCCGATCTGGAGCATGATGCGGCTGAAAAGCGGCATCTTCATCCCGAATGCGTTGAAAATATTGGCGAACTGGGGCAGGACAAAGATGATCATTACCAGGATGACCACCAGGGCCACAGCGCAGATAAAAAGTGGGTAGGCGGTGGCAGAGCGCAGCTTTGCTTCCAGGTCGTGCTGTTTTTCATAATGTTCAGCCAGGCGTTCCATGATTGTATCAAGAACCCCGGCTGTTTCGCCGGTTTCAACCATCCCCGGCAAAAGAGGCGGGAAGAAGTCGCCCTGCCTGGCCAGGGACTCGGCAAAGGATAATCCTTCTTCAATGGTTTTTTGCGCCAGGTCAATCTTGGTTCTGAAGGCCCTGTTTTCAAGCTGCCCGGCCAGTACTTTTAAAGACTGCAGCAGTGGAATGCCGGCCTGCAGCATGGTGGCGAGCTGGCGGCAGAAAAGCATTAAATCCCGGCTGCTGTATGGGCGGTAGCCGAGCCTCTCAAGGAGCTTCAACAACAGGGGAAAACTAAACAGTCTGCTGGATGGCGACTCCTTCAGTTCGATGATATGCAGGCGGCGGGAATTAAGATAGTAAGAGGCTTCAGCGGCAGAATTTGCAGTGAAACTGCCTTTAATCTTTTTGCCGGAGCTTAAGACCGCTTTGTAGCGGTAGTGTTTGTTCAGCTGCTTAAACCTCCCGAAACATGGGTTTAGTTAAGGTAGTAAAGCCTTAAGGTGAGGTTAATGGTCCCTGCGTCTGTTTCTCCGGTCTGCCAATTGAGCTGTTCGATAATCAGCAGCTGCGGATAGTTTTCCAGCTGCAGCAGTAAGTCTTCGGGAAAAAACGGTAGTTCGCCAATTGTAAAGGTAATGGTCTGGACGCTGTATTCATCGTAACTATGTATTTCGTTGACCCGCGCCGTAAGCATTTTTCCGGGTCCGCCCTGGATCAGTTTTTCAAGATCACCGATTGCCGCCGGCTGCTGTTCAATTGAGGGGATCAGCTTCTGGTAGCGTTGGCGATCAGGGGCTGTTTCCAGGTAATTGGCTTTTATCTGCTGTTCGTTGGCAAGCATCGCATCAAGCTGCCCTATTTCAGTTCTGATCCGGGATTGTTCAAGGTGGAGATTTTGAATTTCCCGGAAGGTCGCCAGGCCGTCAAGGTTAAAAAAGCAGGCAATAAGCGCTGCTGCAAAGAGGGCGGCGACCAGGAATTTTTCCCGTCTGCTTAAATCTTCGCTGTTCTTACTGCTCTTACTATTCATGGTTACCGACTCCAGCCGCTTGTTTTAGTTCAGCCCTGATTGAAAAGACACAGCCGGTATCTTCATGCAGGTCGGCTGCCGTCAGTTCGGATTTGCTGATAAAGGGAAGATCCTGCAGTTTCCTGGCAAATCGAGCGGCAGATTGCAGGGTGCTGCCGCTGCCGCTGAGATCTAACTTTCCTTCGGCATCGATGGCCAGGTAGCTAAGTTTCAGCCCGGGTGAGGCAGCTTTTTTCACTGTCCGCAGGTATTCAATTTTAAGTGGGTATCCGGAAAGCAGGGTTTCGGCGATGTTTAGGCGGCGCTTGTAAGTTTCAATCTCCGCCGACATCGCGATTAGCGGCGCTGCCGCTTCGGTCTTTGCGGCCATTTCAGTTTTAAGCATATCACTTTCAGCCCGGAGTTTTAATTTATAATCTTCTGCCGCATAGCAAAAAGCGATTATCAGACCTAGGGCTAGCAGGTAGAGCAGGATCCTGGCTGTTTTTGGCTTCAGGATCTTCGCGTGGTTCCGACACTCGGGGCTGCGCAGGTCAATTTCGTAATTCATCGGATCCACCCCCTCAGGGCCAGTCCAAAGGCGGTGGCGTAGATCGAAGTGTTGACCGGCGGCATTCGTACCGCGGTGTTACGCCTGCTGTCTGAAAAAACCGGAAGCTGCTGCGGCTCCACTTTTATGGAGATTTTTTTTTGCAGGAAATTAAGCAGGCCCGGGATTGCCGCGCCCCCACCACTGACGACGAGCAGGTTTGGTTCTGTACCGCCGGAGCCCGCCTGATCAAGGTGATAACCGATACTGCCTGCAGTCAGCTCAGCTAGCAGTTCCGCGCTTTTCATGGCGTTGCCCGCCTCCTGGCTCTTATAAGAAAAAATATAACGCAGCGCCTCGGTGAGACTAATGCCCCTGGCATGTGCAACTTCTTTTATAAAGTCAACAACGCCGATCCGTAAATGGCGGCAGTATTGCAGCATTCCTTTGCCGGTTAGCAGCAGGGAAGCACTGCTGTAACCGATATCGAGCAGCACCCTGTAGGTTCCGGTTCTTTCCGGCTTGTTACTTTGAACAAGGGCTTCTGAACGCAGCAGGGAAAGAGGGGTTACTTCCAATGAAAGCAGTTTAAAGCCGGCTTTTTTTGCCGTCGCCGAGAGGGCCGCAGCGCTTCTGGATTCGGCAGCGGCCAAAATATATTTGCTGCTGCCATTACCAGGCACTTTACTTTCAGCCAACGGGCAGCAGTCGTATACAGCTTCGCCGGCTTTAAGGGGAAAGTGTTTTTCAATCTCCCAGGGCAGTGTTTTTTGCAGGTCTCTCTTCGAAAGCGGCGGCAGTTCAACCAGGCGCAGGTAATGGGCATCCGGCCCCAGGCCGAGGTTGACCAGGTTGCCTTTAAGATTCTGGTTTTTCTTCAGCTGCCCTATTTTAAAAGCTAATTTTTCCGGATCACTGACCCGGCCTGCAAAAAAAGTGCCGGTCGGGGTAGGCATGACGGCATGGCTTAGCAGGAATAAGTTGCCTGCTTTCTGCTGTAATTGGACAATTTTAACCTGGGCTGCCCCGATATCAATCCCAATCGGTGAAACTGAGCTTTTGTAGCTAAATTTTCTATTGCCTTTTTTGGTGTTGTAGTTGCTGCTCATCTGTATTGCGTTCTCACTCCTGTTCTCTTCATGCTTGCTTATAGTCTTTGCCAGCGGCCGTAAGCAAGCGATCCGTCAGGATTTAAGTGGATTTCGATCTGCAGTACATAAGTAAAATCGTCAACGGTGCCTGCCGACCGGACGAGTCTGCTACCGGTACCGCTGTTGGCAAAAGAGACCCGGAAGCTGCCGCCCATTAGGGTGCCGGACAGGATTTGGTTGTAGTGAAAATCGGTCTGCAGCAGAGCGATACCGGCTTCCAAACCCGCCTCAGCCAGGTATTTTAGCTGCAGCTCCTGCTCCTGGTAAGCGGTGATCATCTTTTCACTCAAGGCATTGCCCAGCAGCGCTGCTCCGAGCAGCAGCAGAACAGCAGTAAAGACCAGGACCAGCACCAGGGCCATTCCCCGATTATCGGTAAAATAGCACGCAATCTTAACCACCGGCTTCGCCTGCCCGGTCAGTTTTTGCTTCCACCGGGACAGCAACCGCGGCCTGCGGCAGGTTACGCGGGTAAACCGTGCTGATCAGCTGGTAAGCGGTACCCTGCGCTGCGCCGCTTTCGGGGTCAAACGGTCCGGCGCCAATCATTACCGTGATCAGCCGGTTAGCGTTAATTGAAAAGCTTAAATCGGTAATATGCAAAGCCACAACGTTATGGAAGTAGGTAGGGTTGGTCGTCGGGTGGACATCGTATACCAGTTGGGGGCCAACCAGGCGAAAGCGCAGGGTACGGCTATCGCCGTGTACTTTAAAGCGAATCTCCCTGCCCTGCCTGTGCAGGGAGATCTCCCGGGCGTTGATCAGTTCGCGCACAACTTTATCCATGGCGATCCTGGCGCTCTGTTGGTACTCGGCCTGGTCCAGGGCACGCTGCCATCCGGAAAGACCGGCCAGGTAGAAGCTGTAAACGGCGGTGATCACGAAGCCGATCATGCTTAAAGTGATCAGCAGTTCGATCAGCGTAAAGCCGGTGTCTTTTTTCATCAGCATTCCTCCATCAGCGCGTCAGCGTTTGCCAAGGTAAGTGGAAAGCGTTTCTGAATGTTCGCGGTTGTTTTCAAGCCATGAAACAGTGATGTCGATCTGCAGTAGTTGGACGGGCAGGAGAGCGTTTGTCACAGTCGGCAGATCGATCAGGAAAACGGATGTTTCCCGGGTAAAGCCGGTATATCCCAAGGGGTCTGTCTCGATAACCGGAGAGGCGGCGCCGGCAAGGTAAAGGTCATATACAGCGCTGTAGCCCAGAGCCCTGGTTTCTTCTAACCGGGCCCGGCAGAGGTTAAGGGCGGTGGTATGCATGCGGGCATCGTTAATGAAAAAATAGCCGGTGGCAAAAAGGTTTAGCAGGGGGGCCACAACAATGCCCAGCAGGGCAAGAGCGATCAGTATCTCAATAAAGGTGTAACCGTTAACGGCACTTCTAACCGGCCTGAACAATGCTGCTTCTCCTTCTGCGATCAGTAGTGGTAATTAAATTGAGTTAAGATCAGCGAATAATATTGTTATTGGATTAGGTTAACATACCAGTTCCAGATTGCTGCGCCCCAGAAAACTTCCACTACGGCGCCTAAAGCCAGGTAGGGGGCAAACGGCAGGGCATCCTTACGTGTGGCCCGGCCAAGGATCATCATCACAATGCCAACCAGTGCTCCAGAGATAAAAGCGGCCAGCAAAACCACGGCTACACCGCGCAGCCCCACAAAAAGGCCGATCATCGCCATCAACTTCATATCTCCTGCTCCCATGCCGCCGCGGCTGACCAGGATGATGATGAATAGTAGCCCGCCGCCCACTGCAAAGCCTAGCAGGGCATCTAAGGGTTGGCGATCGATTATGAGCCAGGGCGGAAGGTCAGCTATTAGTGAAAGGAGCACGGGCAGGTAGAAAAGCAGGGCGCTGATCAGACCGGCGGCAACCAGCGTGTTCGGCACAATCCAGTGCTTAAGGTCAACCAGGGTGACGGCAAAGAGGATGTAGAGCAGGGTAAGGTAGAATAAACCGACAGCTGATAAACCGAAGCGATATAATACTGCCGTAAAAAGCAGCCCCGTTAGCAGCTCGACCAGGGGATAGCGAAAGCTGATCGAAGCGGAACAGTAGCGGCACTTACCCTTTAATAACAGGTAACCAAAAAGGGGGATCAGGTCGAAAAAGCCCAGCCTGTGGTGGCAGGCAGGACAGCTTGAAGGGGGACTGATAACTGAAATTTTTTGCGGCAGCCGGTAAACGATTACGTTCAAAAAACTGCCGAAGCAGAGACCGCTAGCAAAAAACATTAAAAGGAAAAAAAGATTGTAGGAAAACAAGTAGCGGTTCCTCCCGGGTACTGGTTATGTTACGGCAATTCCTTTTGAGCTAAGCTTTATTCGACAGCGGAATAATAAATCCTGCCGCTTGCCCTCAGAATAAACTAAATTTGCGAAAACTCCGGAACTTCCCTTTTCGCACCGGTTCAGAGATGCTATAATACCTATTATTTACAGAAAAGGAGAAGGTGAGTTATGAGAACGTGCGACGCAAGCACCGCTTATTACATGCTGCTCGGTAACCCTGTTTCTCATTCTCTTTCCCCGCTGATTCACAATGCCGGCTTCCAGGCGCTCGGTTTAAACGCTGTTTACCTGGCTGCCCCGGTTAAAGAAACGGATCTTGGCGCCGCTCTGCAAGGGTTGAAAGCCCTGGCGGTCGGCGGCTGTAATGTGACCAGCCCTTATAAGGATGCAGTGATTCCCTATCTCGATAGCGTAGCCGAAGAAGCGATGCTGATCAATTCTGTTAACACGATTGTCAATAAGGAAGGATTACTTTTCGGCACTTCAACCGATGGCGAGGGTTTTTACCATGCCCTGCTGGAAGTTGGCCCGCATTTTGATCTGAAGAGCCCGGCTTTGCTGATCGGCGCCGGCGGCGCAGCGCGGGCGGTGGCTTATACGCTGGCAAAAAAGGGCCTACGAGAACTTTGGCTGGCCAACCGTAGTCTGGATAGCGCTGAAAACTTAGCCGGGCTGATTAAAACGCTGACCCCGCTTAGAAATTGCCGCACCCTGTCCCTGGCGGTCGCCGGTTTGAAAGAAGCGCTGGCTGCCTGCAGATTGATAGTTTACTGTCTGCCCCTGGACGCGGAGGAAGTAAAAATGGTGTTCGGCCGGATAGTTCCGGATGTTGCCGAGAAACTCTTTTTCGATCTGCGCTACAGCCCGGCAGAAACCGCGGTGATGAAAGCAGCGGCCCTGGCCGGCGCTAAAACCTTTAACGGTATCGGCCTGTTATTCAGGCAGGCGCTGCTTGCGTTTGAGCTTTTAACCGGACAGGCTGCTCCAGCGGAGCAGATGGCGCTGGCTTTAAAGCGTTATCTGGATGAGGAGAAACGGGATGACTGTATTTAACCGCCGGAAGCTTGAGAGTGCCCTTATTAACCGGGGCCTGGTCGAACGGGAAGCTATAATTGACCTGGTTGCTGAAAGCCGCCGCAGCGGCAGGCGGGTGGCCAGGTTGCTCCTTGAAAAAAAACTGATCAGCGAAGAACAGCTGCTGACGGTGCTGGAAAGCGAACTGGGGATCAAGCAGGTTAATTTAAGCCTGTTCCCGGTTGATCAACAGGCGATTGCCAAGCTGCCGGCAGATATTGCCGCCCGCTTCGGGGTAATGCCGCTTGCCGGCGAAAACGGCAAAATGACCGTAGCGATGAGCGATCCACTGGACTTAGAAGCGATCGACTACATTGCTATGCTCACTGGTGCGGAAATAGTGCCGGTACTGGCCCGGGATAGTGCAATCAGGCAGATGATCTCGCGCTTCTACGGCTTTGTTCCCGGCCAGCGGGAAAAGATAACTACCGGGCTGCCGGGGGCAAATAGCGAGCCGGAGTCTGAAATCCCGATGCGCAGCGAAAATTCGCCGGTGGTGCAGATCGTCAATTCCCTGGTCGAACAGGCGATCGCCGAGGGAGCCAGCGATATCCACCTTGAACCGGGTGAAAAGAATCTACGCATCAGGATGCGTTTGGATGGGGTGCTGCACGACCTGGCTTCCCCGGCGGAACAGCTGAAAACCCACATTATCTCACGGGTTAAGATCATGGCCAACCTTGATATCGCTGAGAAGAGGTTGCCCCAGGACGGCAATATCGACTGGCAGGAAGGCCGGGTCGGGATCAACCTGCGGGTCTCCACCCTGCCTACTATAAACGGAGAAAAAATAGTAATCAGGCTCCTGGAAAAAGAGCGGATTGTGTTGCCCTTAGAGCAGCTCGGTTTTTCTGAAGATAATTATAACCATTTTCTGCGGCTGCTGCTGAACCAGCATGGCTTACTGCTGGTAACCGGCCCCACCGGCTGCGGCAAAACCACCACTCTTTATTCAGCCCTGCACCACCTTAACCGGCCGCAGAAGAATATCGTTACCGTGGAAGATCCGGTGGAGTTCCGCTTAAAGGGTATCAACCAGGTTCAGGTACACCGCAAGATCAACCGCACCTTTGCCAACGCCCTGCGATCGATACTGCGCCAGGATCCGAATATTATCATGGTAGGCGAGATTCGCGACCCGGAAACAGCCACGATTACCATACAATCTGCTTTAACCGGTCACTTGGTCTTAAGCACCCTGCATACCAACAGCGCGGCTGGGGCGGTAACCCGGTTAACCGACATGGGACTGGAAAAATACCTGATAAATTCCGCGCTGCTTGGCGTAATTGCCCAGCGACTGGTCAGGCTGATCTGTCCCGATTGTGCCGGTGAATCCAGGCTGAACGAGCAGGAAAAGATCTTTTTCCGAAACTACTTCGACCACGAACCGCCGGATAAACTACCGCAAGGCTTAAAATGTAACCGTTGCAATCACACCGGCTACCGGGGCCGTATATCGATCCAGGAAGTACTGATTATTAACCGCAACATTCAGAGCCTGATCATGCAGGAGGCCACGACTGAAGAGCTGCAGAGAGGGGCTGTGAGGCAGGGGTTGCGCACCCTGGTCAAGGACGGTCTGCGGTTGATTCTGGAAGGCAAAACAACAGTAGGAGAAATTGTCCGCTCCACGTTCAACACGATCATTGACAGTGAGGCGACGCTTAATAAGGACAGCATTGCCTACCTGTCCAGCCTGCAGCGGGATCAGGAGTGATTATTTTATTTTTATATTGAATGCTAAGCGCCGGTGGCGCAGGACCGGGAGCAAGGTCGGGGGTGAACAGGCCTTTACCTTAGTTGAGCTGATCTGTGTGATCGGCTTGCTTTCGCTGTTGCTGCTGATCGCCGTACCGGCAATGGCCGATTTCGGGGCACAGCGCAGCTTGGAGATTGCCGCTCACACCATGGCGATCGATTTGCGAAAAACCCAACAAAAAGCGATCGCCTACGGCTGGAGCCAGTTGGTTGAATTCAGGAAGGATGCCGGAGGCAACGATATTTACCGGTTAAAGGACGGAAAAACCGGTAATTTCGTGAATATAGCGCTGTCAGAGGGGATTAGTATTCAGGCCAATAATTTTCCGCTTAGCGGGTCGGTCAGAACCTTGAGTTTTTTACGCAGCGGCGCTCCTAACTCGGGGGGAACGGTTACCATGAAGAACAGGTCAGGAAAGTTGCTGTATGTAATCGTCACCCCGGGTACCGGCCGGGTAAGGGTTTCAGAAACCCCGCCCGTGAATTGGAGCTAAATGAGGTAGGAACAAGATGGCTGGGGAAAAGGCAAAAGGGCAGGTAATTCTCTGCGGTTTTATGGGCACCGGCAAGACAGTGGTTGGTGAAAACCTTTCATTCAGATTAAAGCGCAGCTTTGTCGACACCGACCGGCTGATCGTGCAGCAGGTCGGTTGTACTGTTGCCGAGATCTTCGAAACCATGGGTGAAAAATATTTCCGCGATCTGGAAAGCGAAGTGATCAGGGGGCTAATGACTTACCGGTACGGCTCGCTGGTAGTGGCAACCGGCGGCGGCGCGCTTATCAGGGCTGAAAACCGTAAATTACTTAAGGCGATGGGTCCGCTGATCCTCTTGACGGCCTCCACCAGGGCAATCTTAAGGCGCAATAGGGTTCAGGGAGGTCGGCCGCTGCTGGCCGACGCTGATGATCCGAAGAAGACCATCGAAGCTCTGCTGTCTGAGCGGGCTGTATTCTACAATGCTTGTGATTACCGTTTCGATACCACCGGCAAAAGGGTAAACTTGGTCGCCGGCGAGATTATTAAGGCGCTCGATTTAAAAACTAATAAAAAGTAAGCTAATTTAAAGCTTCAAAGGCAGGAATAAGGGTTTAAGTTGGGTAATTTAAGATTATGCCGATGGTAGGAGGAGGGAACCCTGATGGCCGCTTACAAAATTATGGTTCTGCACGGGCCGAATCTCAACCTGCTTGGCAGGCGGGAGCCCGAAGTATATGGCAGCATAACCCTAGATCGGGTAAATAAAGCGCTTGAGGAAAAGGCGGACGAGCTGGGCGCAGCGATCGATGCGTTTCAGTCGAACCACGAAGGGGAGCTGATCGACAGGATCCAAGCTGCATCTACTACCTATGCTGGTATCTTAATTAACCCTGCCGCTTTTACCCATTACAGCTACGCTCTGCGTGAAGCGCTGGCAGCAGCCGGCTTACCGCTGGTTGAGGTTCATCTCAGTAATATCTTCGCCCGCGAAGCCTTTCGCTCCCACTCCGTTGTTTCCCCCGTAGCCGCAGGAGTAATCTGTGGCTTCGGCATCAATAGCTACCTACTGGGGTTGGAAGCGCTGGTTCGGGTTATTGCTGCCGGCGGCAAAAGATGAGCCGTGAACGCTTGGCAGCGGTAAGGAGCCTGGTAAAAGCGGCGGAAGTTGATGCTTTTATGGTTACGCACCCGGTTAACCGGCGCTACTTAAGTGGCTTCGACGGCAGCAGCGGTCTTTTGCTGATTAGCAGCAGCCAGGCCTGCCTGGTTACCGATTTCCGCTACCTGGAACAGGCTGAAGAGCAGGCTGAAGAATTCTCGGTAATCCGCCGGCACGATGAACTTTATTCCGGCCTTGCCGAAATTATTGAACATAACGGCTGGCGCAAAATCGGATTCGAAGCGAAACATCTTACCTATGATAGTTATATCGAGCTGGCGGGAAAACTGAAAATCCAGTGGATTCCCCTGACCGATATTGTTGAGAAGCTGCGCCTGATAAAAAGCTCCGCCGAACTGATTGTGATGAATAGAGGGGCTGCAATTCTGGACCAGGCTTTTTCCTACCTGCTGACGCTGATCAGGCCGGGGATGAGCGAGCGGCAACTGGCACTGGAACTGGAAATCTTTTTACTGCGTGCCGGGGCGGAAGAACGTTCTTTTAGATTTATTGTCGCCTCCGGACCGCGTGGGGCTCTACCGCACGGTGTTGCATCGGAAAAATTGATGTCGGTAGGGGATCTGGTCACTATTGATTTTGGGGCTGTTTTTGCCGGTTATGCTACCGATATGACCCGCACTGTTTGTCTCGGTAACCCTAGCCGGCTGCAGCGCCGGATCTATGACCTGGTTAAAGAGGCTCAAGCCGGGGCTGTTGCTGCAGTGGGGCCGCTGAAAAACACGACGGCGATCGATGCAGTCGCTCGTGATATAATAGATAAAGCTGGATACGGCAAATATTTTGGGCACGGTCTCGGACACGGTATTGGCCTTGAAACACACGAGGCCCCTATTTTGAACAGGCGCAGCGAAACCGGGCTGGAGGCTGGCATGGTGATGACGATCGAGCCGGGAGTTTATTTGCCGGGGCAGGGCGGAGTGCGAATCGAAGATATGGTTTATGTAACCGAATGCGGGGCCGAGGTGATGACCACCAGCACCCGTGAACTGATCACAATTTAGTTTGCACTTGAAAGGCGGGGGTTTAAGATGATTTCAACCAACGAATTCCATACCGGTATTACCATCGAGTACGATGGTGATATCTACAATGTATTAGAGTTTCAGCACGTGAAACCGGGAAAAGGAGCGGCCTTTGTCCGTTCAAAGCTGAAAAATGTGCGCACTGGGGCTATTACCGACAAAACTTTCCGGGCTGGAGAAAAAGTCGGCCGTGCCCATCTGGAACGCAAGGAGATGGAATACCTTTACCAGGCGGACGATTCCTTCCACGTTATGGATATGGAAAGCTTTGAGCAGATCACGCTCAGTGAAGAACAGCTCGGTTACGGTATTAAGTATTTAAAAGAAAATGATCGGTTAACAGTGGTGCTTTACAAGGAGGAAGTTGTCGGGGTCGATATCCCGCTGACCGTAACCCTGGCAGTGGCTGAAACTGAGCCTGGATTAAAGGGGGATACCGCTTCCGGCGCTTCAAAGCCGGCTAAGATGGAGACCGGGCTGGTGGTACAGGTGCCACTTTTCATCAATGAAGGCGATCTGCTGCGGATTGATACCAGAACCGGTAACTATATTGAAAGAGCTTGATCAATTTTTATATCTGAGGAGGGAAAGAGATGACGGAAGAGCTTAAAGCACGGGTATCTTATTTAAGGGGTTTGGCCGATGGCCTGGAACTGGGCGAGGAGAGCAAGGAGCAGAAAGTTTTGCAGAAGGTGATTGATCTGTTAGAAGGGATCACCGAAGAGATTGAACAGCTGCGGGTTGACTATGAAGATCTCTTCGAGTATACCGAAGCGATCGATGACGATCTGACTGAACTGGAAGATGATTACTATGAAGACGAAGAAGAAGACGATGA
>DBBD01000028.1:0-35480 GCA_002292015.1 Firmicutes bacterium UBA993 | reverse complement strand
GACGATGATGATGATGATGATGATGATGATGAATACGACTTCGACGACGAAGACTTCGAAGGTGGGTTTTCGATTGAATGTCCGAATTGCCGTGAAATAGTAGTCGTTGACGAAGATCTTCTTGACCAGGAAACGGCGATCGAAGTTACTTGCCCCGGTTGCGGCGAAGTGGTATTGATCGACGACGACGAAGAGTGAGAAGGTGAACCGAAGAATAAAGAGGGCAGCGATTTTTAAAATTGAAGCGTTGCCGGGGGTTTGCTATAATGTAAGTAGTTGTTAAGCGTAAAATAATGATTTGTGAGGAGGCATCACGATGGTTAAAATAGAAGGAAGGTCCCTGCCCTCAGAGCTGGGCACCGTAAAGATTGCCGACGAAGTGGTTTCGATCATTGCCGGTTTAGCCGCTACCGAAGTGGAAGGTGTCGCCTCAATGAGCGGCGGTATTGCCGGTGGTATTGCCGAAGTACTGGGCCGTAAATATTTTTCCAAAGGGGTTAAGGTTGAAGTAGGCACTGAAGATACGAAGGTCGATATATTTATTATCGTAAAATACGGTGAACGGATTCCCGATGTTGCCTGGGATATTCAGGAAAGTGTCAAGAAAGCTGTTGAGTCGATGACCGGCTTGAAAGTCAGTAGTGTCAATATTCATGTTCAGGGTATTCAGTTTCCACCGAATGAAGGCGAAGATTTAGAAGCAACCGCAAAAGTAGCCGATGAAGCTGACCGGTAAATTTACTTTGTCTCAAGCGCAAATTATTTGAGCCGGCCCTCAAAGCTGGTCTGAACCGGACCCATTGGAAGGGGAATAGCGATGAAAACTGTCCTAAAGGCAATTCTTGTATTTCTGGGGTTGCTGTTGATTGGTGCCGCTCTTGTTCTGGCCGCGCTTGGTTTTAATGTTTTACCCGGATTAATGGCGTCGCTGCCGGCGTGGGCCGACCAAACTATGCTTTTGATTTCCGGATCGGTGTTGCTGCTTCTGGCCCTGCTTTTTATTTCGGTCGGTTTGCGATCCGGTAAGAAAAAGGCCAAAAGCGCCTTGCTTAAAGGTAGTGAATTTGGCGCGGTAATGATCTCTATCCCGGCTATTGAAAACATGGTTCTTAGGGTGATCCAGCAGACCCAGGGAATCAAGGATGTAAGCAGGCATGTTAGCCATACTCCTGACGGGCTGGCGGTTAAGATCAAAATCAGGGTGATGCCTGATTTAACCTTGCCGGACTTGGTCGATGGGTTGCAGTCAAAAACCAAGGAGTACCTGGAGACGACAACCGGGATTGTTGTCAGCAAGGTGGAAGTTACCGTTGACAATGTGATCATGGATCAAGCAGTTTCAAGGTAACTTTTTAAACGCTTAGAAAGGGGCGTGCGACGCTTGACTGAACTTAACTGGTGGACACTACTTATGAATAACTGGGGGAAAGTACTGGGTGCTATCCTTGGTCTTATCTTCGCGCTGCTGGTGATTAACTACGGATTTTGGGTGAGCATCTTTATTTTTCTCTGCATCGGAATCGGCTTGGTTGTTGGGTGGCGGTTTGATATCGGGCCGGGGATCAGTCGCTTCCTGGGTCGCTTCTTCAAATCGTAGTACAAGCATTATTGACTGTGTTTTCCCCACGGCGGGAAAAGTTATTATGCTGATTATATCCGTTACAGCGGAGGTTACAGGTTATTGTCCCGTCGTATTGCAAGAGAAGTAGCATTTAAAGCCCTTTTTCAGGTGGATATCGGTAAATGCCGGGCTGAACTTGCTCTCAGACGTTCAAAGGAAGACTACAGCGTCGGAGAAATCGAGGAGCTTTTCATCGGGGAACTGGTAACCGGTACCCTGGAAAAGCTGAATCAACTTGACAGTCTTATCGCCAAACACCTGGTAAAGTGGGAGATTAATCGGCTTTCAGCGGTAGATCGCAACTTGTTACGGTTGGGTCTTTTCGAAATCCTATACCGGCACGATATTCCCCCTGCGGTTTCGATTAACGAGGCGCTTGAGCTGGCCAAAAAATACGGCAGCAGCGGTGAGGCAGTCGGCTTTATTAACGGGGTTCTTGATCGAGTGGCAGGTGAGTTGTTTGCGCAGGATTAGCGAGCAGGTGCTCTGTCTTGGCCTCGATACCTCCGCTTATACAACGTCGTTGGCTCTTGTTGATCAGCATGAAAATCTTATTTACGAACGGCGGATTGCTCTTCCGGTTAAAGCGGGGCAACTTGGGTTGAGGCAGTCTGAAGCGGTCTTCGCCCACCTGAAAAATATGCCTCTGCTGTGGGCTGAGTGTCCGGTAGATTTAAAGACAGAATATCTGAAAGCGATCTCTGTCTCTGATCGTCCCCGTCCACTGGTCGGTTCGTATATGCCGGTATTTAAAGTTTGCGAGTCCTTCGGTCAGTTTTTAGCACAGTCCACGGGCATTGACTATTTTAGTGCTTCACATCAGGAAGGCCATATCATGGCCGGTTTCTGGTCGGCGGCGATTAGGGGCGGCTCTTACCTGGTGGTACAGATCTCGGGAGGCACCACTGAACTCGTGGCCGCTGAAGAGCAGTGCCCCGGCAACTTGCGAATTGAGCGGGTCGGCGGCACGACCGACCTAAACGCCGGGCAGTTCGTTGACCGTATTGGTTGCAGGTTGAATCTTCCCTTTCCGGCAGGATTTCATTTGGAAGCTCTTGCCCGCAGTGCGGATGAAGATCTGCCCGGGCTGCCGTTGGCTGTTAAAGGGGCCGAAATCAGTTTTTCCGGCCCGGCCAGTGAAGCTGAACGGTTGCTGGAACGCGGTTGCTCGCCGGAAAATCTGGCCAGGGCAGTTGAGGTCTGCATTGCTGATTCGTTGGCTGCGGCAATAACCAGAGCCTGGGAAAAAGAAATGTATAACGGGCTGCTGGTTGTAGGTGGGGTTAGTGCCAACGATTTCATCAAGAACAGAATCAGCAGCTTTTTCTTAAAAGAAAAGGTTTATTTCGCCGGGCCAAGATATGCAGGCGACAATGCAGTCGGCCAGGCGGTTCTTGCTTCCCGTCGCTTGCGGCAAAAAACGGCGTGCTTTTGAGCTGCTTTTTTGCCTAAACTCAAAAGAGGAATTTACTGCAGTTGTGAAGAAGTTACCGGCTTAAAGCAGGGCTAATAGCAACAGCCGGAGAAAAAGACGGAGATGAGAGGTATAAATGACCAAAGTTTTTTTCAGCAGTTGGAATGGCACAATTATTGATGAACGGGAAAAAGTAGCGGTAGATCAGGGAGATTTTAGTCAGCTAAAGGTGCCCGGTCAGCTGGGCGGTAAAGAGTTGAAAGCCTTTATCGGCTGGGCCGGTTTGGTGGTGATTGATCCCGACTTAGATATTGTGGCCGCACTTGCCGCTTTTTACGGCAGAATGCAAAAAGAATCCTGCGGTCGCTGCGTTCCCTGTCGGGTGGGAAGCAAGGTGATCTGCGACCGGCTTGAAGCGATCCTGAAAGGCGATGGAAAAACAAAAGACCTTGAATTCCTGGCAGAGATTGCCGACTTGGTATCTGCCGGCTCACTCTGCGAACTTGGCATTTCTTCACCGATCCCGCTAAAAGATGCTCTGATCTATTTGCGGGAGCATTTTTTACATTACATTGACGGAAGTAAAGCACAGCTAAGTAACCCGATTTTAAAAGATAGTTATGATACGATTCTGACGGCGCCCTGCCGTAATGGTTGTCCGGCCCATATTAATATTCCCGGGTATTTAGAGTGCATCAAGGAGGGCAATTTTGAAGAGGCCTTGGCGATAAACCGCGAGAAGACGCCCTTTGTCGGCACGCTGGGGCGGGTATGCGTGCATCCTTGCGAGTCGAACTGTAATCGGCAGCCGGTAGATCAGGCTCTTTCAATCCGGCTTTCGAAACGGTTTGCAGCCGATTTCGGTCTGCGGAACACTTACGATCAGCCGCTGATAAAAAAAGTTACACCATACGCAAACGGGCGGGTGGCCGTTATCGGCGCCGGACCGGCCGGTATAAATGCAGCCTACCAGCTGGCCCGCAAAGGTTACAGCGTTACGGTATATGAAGCGCTTCCGGTAGCCGGCGGTATGCTCGCCGTGGGGATTCCCAGCTACCGCCTGCCGCGTGATATCTTAAATTATGAGATCGACCTGGTTCGCCGGATGGGGGTTGAAATTATCTGTAACACCAGGGTAGGCAGCGATATCACCCTTGACCAGATTTGGGAAGAGGGTTTTAAAGCAATCTTTATCGCCAATGGATTGCATGAAAGCGCCACCATGGGTTGTGAGGGTGAAGATGCCTGTTACAGGGGGTTTATGCCGGGGGTTGAGTTTTTGCGCCGCGTTAATTTGGGTCAAACAGTTGAACTGGGTGATACCATTTCGGTAATCGGTGGCG
Source organism: Firmicutes bacterium UBA993 (assembly GCA_002292015.1). GTDB lineage: Bacteria > Bacillota > Dethiobacteria > DTU022 > DTU022 > UBA993. Next base: position 31,102 of record DBBD01000028.1, on the reverse strand, counting down.
GCAACGTGGCCATGGATTGCGCCCGCTCAGCGGTGCGTTTGGGGGTAAAAGAGGTTAACCTGGTTTACCGTCGTACCAAAAATGAAATGCCGGCCAATGCGGCCGAAATACATGCGGCAGAAGAAGAGGGCATAAAATTTCATCTGCTGGCCAACCCCATCTGCATTTTGGAGAACGGCGGGGCGGTTAGTGGCCTAGAATGTATCAAAATGGAGCTCGGTGAACCCGATGCGAGCGGCCGAAGAAGGCCGGTTCCCCTGGACGGTTCGGAATTTATTTTAAAAGCCGACTCCGTGATACCAGCCATCGGGCAGGTTGCCGATTTTGACTTTTTAGGCGAAAGCAGTGCCGTTAAACTTTCCCGGTGGGGGACACTGGAAGTCGATGAGCATACAATGGAAACAGCTGTTTCCGGCATTTTCGCCGGTGGTGACGCTGTTCTGGGAGCCCGTACGGTAATCGAAGCTATTGCCACTGCCAACCGGGCGGCGGTGGCGATCGATGCCTATATCCGCAAAGGAAGGGCGGCAGTAAACCCCGTTTTTTATTTTGAACGCTATCTGGAAAACGCAGTTGTTTATAACAAGGATTGTATCCCGGATATGGTTGGTGCCAGAGAACGCCGGGAAGAAGAGGTTTTACCAGTTGCCGAGCGGGTTTCCGGCTTTGCTGAGGCCGAGTTGGGTTTTAAAGGTCCGCGCACAGCGATCTCCGAGGCGGAACGCTGTGTGAAATGCCTGCGCTTAGGCTTGGCAGTTTATAATGCGGGGAGGGCGGAAAATGACTAAAATACTCTCTTTACAGATCGATGGTCAAAGAATTTATGCTACTCCGCAGGCAACAATATTGGAGGCAGCCCAGGCAAACGGGATTGCGATCCCTACTCTATGCTATCATCCCAGGCTTTCAGCGCTGGGGCACTGCCGGGTTTGCCTGGTAGAAGTTGAAGGCTTCAAACGGCCGGTAACTGCTTGCGATAACCCGGTTGCCGAGGGGATGGTTGTAAACACAACCGGTTCTTCCTTGGAGAAAATGCGCAGCCGGATGATCGAACTGGCGCTGGCAACTCACCCCTATAAGGATTGCCTTACCTGTGTCCGTACCGGCAGTTGTGAGCTGCAGGAAAAAGCCTACCACTGTCAGGTAGAGCTGCCCGCGCAACTTGAACGCCGTATGGCAGGCCGAGACCTGAATCAGAAGCTCGATCTGGTACGTGACGAAGAAAAGTGTATCCTTTGCGGTCGCTGTATCGAGATTTGCCGTACTGGGCCCGGGCGCTTTGTTTACAGCATGATCGGCCGCGGAGTAAATACCAGGGTTGTGCCCTGGCGGGATGGACGTGAAGTAACCCTTGAAGAAGCGGGCTGCATTTTTTGCGGCCAATGTATCGACGTTTGCCCGGTGGCGGCGTTGACCGAAAGGTCGCGCTTTACCGGTGGTCGCGAGTGGGAATTGACGGCAAAGCCGGGTGTCTGTCTAGGCTGTTCGCTTGGCTGCCGGCTCGAGCGTCGGGTAGATGCACAAAGGTTGATCAATAATACGGTGCCCCGCGATGGTGACCGGGTGGGCTGGTTATGTGTAAAAGGTAAGTTTGAAGATGTTGCCGCAGCTGCAGCTCAAACTACCGTGTCACGGAAGAAAGGATCAGACGGAATATTTGAGCCGGTTGACTACGAAAGCGCGGTAAATGCTGCCGCTGCAGGTTTGGCAAAGATCAGCAAAGATAATCACGGGCAGCAATCCTTCGCCATCCTTGGCGACGGGACGGTCAGCTGTGAGGAAGCTTATCTTTTGCATAAACTGGCCCATTCGGTTCTGGCAACAGCAAACATTGATCTCGGCCTTGAACCGGCCTGGGTTGCAACCTATTGTCAAGCCGGTCAGGTAAGCGGTTTTGGTTTGCCCGGTCCGACAATGGCTAACTTAAGCGAAGCTGATACGGTAATGGTGATCGGGTCAGGATTAGCGGAAAGCCACCCGGTGGCAGAGATGGTCTTGCGCCGTGCCGGACGCTACAGTGATATGAACCTGATCGGCATTGACCGCAAAGGGGAGGATTTTAAAGCGTGGCAGAATCTTAACCTTAGTGATGAAACGGGAGCGACTTTGGAACTTTTGCAGGATATCCGGGCAGCGATCGAGGGTGGCGACCAGGTTAACTTAGACCTTAAGAGCAAGATCGATCCGCTCCTTGCCAAGAGAGTAGCCAACCTGATGCTGCAGGCTAACAGTTATATGATAGTCTGCCCGACATTTTTTTGTGACGCCGATCATGATTTAGTCGATGCCTTAATCGAGTTGGCCAAAGCTGCCGGACTGTTGAGCGGGGGCCGACAGAGGTTGTTACTACTTTCGGCATACCAAAACGCTGCCGGAATCCTTACTTTCGGCGGGTCTCCGCTATACGGTCCCGGCCTTAAACCCCTGAATGGCGAGGCCGGAATGAACCGGGCGCAGATGACCCGGGCCTTACAGGGCGGACAGCTTAAAGGCCTTGTCTATTTTGGAAAAGCTGCAGCACCGGATCTTGACGGTGCGAGCTATGCAGTGGCTGCGCTTTCCGGTAATCCGGACACCTCACTCTCATTTGACCTGATCTTTTCCACTCCGCCGGCCGCAGTGCAGGAAGGCCTTTATATTAACGCATCCAACCAGGTTTGCCTTAACGAAAGGTCGTTTGACCCGGGTCCCGGGGTGAGTGAAGGCTGGCGTCTGATCTGCGATCTGGCCCGTTCACTGGGCGCAAAGTGGAGGTACAGCAGTCTGGAAGATATCCGTGAGGAGATGAGACGCTTGATGCCCTGCGGCTGAAAGCGCTGCCGGCAGGCTGACACCAGGCTTTATGCAGAAAAAATATCTTATTATCAGAGTTTCTGACTTGAACCGCTACCTGAAAAGCCTGCTCGCGGGCGATCCGAACCTGCAGGATATCTGGGTTGGCGGAGAGCTTTCCAATTTTAAACATCATCGGTCGGGACATATGTACTTTACGGTAAAAGATGGCCCGTCATCGTTGCGTTGTGTCTTTTTTAGCCGTGACAATGCCCGTTGCCTTTTTAAGCCGGCAGATGGCATGGAAGTTTTGCTTAACGGCAATATTTCTGTATATGAACCCGATGGAGTCTATCAACTTTACGTTCGGGAGATGGAACCCGCCGGGGTCGGTTCGCTGTATCTGGCATTTGAGCAGCTAAAAAATAAGCTTGAAGCAGAAGGACTTTTCCGTCCCGAAAAGAAAAAGGCTTTGCCTCGTCTGCCCCGTAAAATTGCCCTGATCACCTCCCCTACCGGTGCGGCATTGCAGGATATGCTGACCGTTTTTAGAAAAAAATTTCCGGCCCTGGAACTGCTGGTAGTAGAGAGCTTGGTACAGGGTGCGGGGGCCGTCAAAGACCTGGTCCGGGCACTCAATCTTGTAAACAGCAGAGAGGATCTAGATCTTATAATTTTGGCCCGCGGCGGTGGTTCGCTGGAGGACCTTTGGCCTTTTAACGATGAGGTTTTAGCCCGAACTATCGATCGGTCGGTGATTCCGGTTATCTCTGCCGTTGGACATGAAACAGACTTTACAATCGCCGATTTTGTCGCTGATCTGCGTGCGCCAACCCCGACGGCAGCAGCTCATCTCGCTGTTCCGGCCTTAGACGATCTGCTGCAGTTGCTGGCAATGCTCCGTCAACGGGCAGCGATTGCCCTGCGCAGCAAAATACTGAGGGAAAAACAGAAGCTAGACCAGGTTACGGGTGAGCGATTTTTTCAGGCACCTTACCGAAAAATTACTCAACAGCGTGAGGCAGTGCTGCGGTTTGATAGCTTACTTAAAAAGAATATTGTCAGTATGCTGCGTTTAAAAGGGCTCGAGCTTACTTCCCGGACTGATAAACTGGAAAGCTTCAGCCCCTTAAAAGTGATGAGCCGGGGTTACAGTTATTGCCGTGATCAGGAAGGCCGGATTATCCGCTCGGTTAAAGATGTAGCCTTAGACAGCAGGTTGCAGTTAAACTTTGCTGATGGCCGGGCATTCTGCCGTACCGAAGCTGTTGAGGAGGATGTCGCCGTTGAAGGATAAAAAGTGCGTGGCAGAGTTCGAGAAGCTCAGTTACGAGGAAGCTTTAAAAAAGCTTGAAATGATTGTCGGTAAACTTGAAGATGCTGAAATTCCGCTGGAAGAATCGATCGAAGCCTTCCAGGAAGGGATCGCCCTTTCGCGCTATTGTCGGGCGAAGCTGGTAGAGATTGAATTTAAAGTCGAGTACCTGCTTAAAGAAGAACAGCAGGATGTAGAAGGCATAGGTGATCCCATTGCTGGTGACGTGGAGAAGAAGCTTATTTAATGGTTGATCTCGATCATTATCTGCAGGAGACAAAAGCGGCTGTCGATCTGGCGCTGATGGTTGATCTGCCTAGTGCCGGCACCTCTAAGGTTGGTGACGCGATGCGCTACAGTGTCGAAGCAGGTGGCAAAAGATTAAGGCCGATTCTTTGTCTCGCCACCGCCCATTTGCTCGGAACAGGGCAGAAAGCGGTTATCGGCATCGCCTGCGCCTTGGAGCTGGTGCACGCCTATTCGCTGATTCATGATGATTTACCGGCGATGGACGACAGCGATCTGAGAAGGGGTAAGCCTTCCTGCCATGTTGTATTTGGCGAAGCAATTGCGGTTCTGGCCGGTGATGCTTTGCTGACACTGGCATTTGAGAAAGTTGCTGCCTATGGTCTGGAAAACCGGCAGGCGGCAAAGGCGGTCCGCATCGCCACGGTTCTGGCAGTTGCTGCCGGCGTTAAGGGAATGATCGGCGGGCAGGAGCTCGATCTTCTGGCTGAGGGTCAAACCCTGACATTACAGAGGGTGGAAGAGATAGCCGCATTGAAAACCGGGGCGCTTTTCAAAGCTGCGGTCAAATGCGGGGCACTGGCGGCCGGGGCTGGGCAGCGGGAAATCAAAGTGCTGAGCAGCTTTGCCAGCTCAATCGGTAAAGCGTTTCAGATCGTAGACGATCTGTTAGACAGCAGAGGGACTGTCGCCGAGCTTGGCAAACCGGTAGCGGCTGATCTAAAGAAGGCCAAGGCGACGCTGCCGGTCCTGCTTGGAACAGAAGCAGCACAGGCCAGGGCTGATCAGCTTTACAGGCTGGCGACAGCAGAGCTAAAGAAACTTAAGGGCAATACAGAACTGCTGCAGATGCTGGCTCACCGGTTGGTTTATAGGGTTAACTAGATACAAAGGAGGAAGGCATAATGAAAATGGCAGAAATGAGCAGCGCATACTTTATTGAGGCTCTCGCTTCGAAAGCTCCGGTTCCCGGCGGCGGCGGTGCGGCGGCAATGGGCGGGGCGATCGGCATGGCCTTATCCAACATGGTTGGCAACCTGACTGTCGGCAAAAAGAAATATGCCGCTGTTGAAGATGAGGTAAAAACTCTTCTTGAAGAGGGGAGCGCCATCATCGAGGCCCTGAAAAATCTGGTTGATCAGGATGCAGAAGTGTTTGAGCCGCTTTCTAAAGCTTACGGATTGCCTAAAGATACACCGGAACAGGCGGCCTACAAGGAAGAAGTGATGGAGCGATGCTCAATGGAAGCTTGTTCGGTACCGCTCGAGATTATGCGCAAATCCTATGCGGGGATTAAGATTCACGAGAAAATGGGGCAGGTTGGTTCCCGCCTCGCTATCTCCGATATCGGCTGTGGAGTGGTCTTTCTAAAAGCGGCCCTGATCAGCGGGCAACTTAACGTGATGATCAACCTGGGCGCGATTAAAAACGAAAAATTTCTTGAGGAGACCGCAGCAGAGATGAAGCGGCTGGCAGAGGATGGTTGCCGCATCGCCGATCAAACCCTGGCTGCAGTGATCGAAAAACTTGCTTGAAGGTTGATTGGTGGCAGGTTCCGCAGTAATGATAAATTAGTAAATTGCTGCAAAAAGCGCGATTTGCTATAATAACCGCGGCTTAAACATTATTGCTGAATAACTAATATATACCTGAAAGGGGATAGGAAGAGTGACGAAGGTAATCGATTGTGTGGCCATTGGCGAAGAGTTGATGAGGGAGATTATCAAGGAAACAGACGCTTTAAAAGCAAAGGGTATCACCCCCGGAATCGCCACCTTGCTGGTCGGCGATGACTTTGGGGCCAATATGTATAGAGGACAGGTTGAAAAGTTCTGTGAAGAGGCCGGCTTTAATTATATCAACGAAAATCCTCCTGCCGATGTCAGCGAAGCCAAAGTGATTGAAATTGTAAAGAAACTGAACACAGATCCGACGGTTAGCGGTATTTTACCACTGCGTCCTTTCCCGGAGCAGATTTCTGACAGCGCCGTGATCAATTCGATCGATGTTAACAAGGATATTGACTGCTTCCATCCCTTCAACATGGGGAAGCTTGCCCTCGGTGAAGTTACCTTTCCGCCGGCCACCCCGGCTGCGGTGATCGAAATCCTGGAGCGCTATGCCGCTGAAGAGGGGATAGACCCGAAAGATTTTTTTGAAGGGGCAGAAATCGTTGTGGTCGGACACTCCAATATTGTCGGCAAGCCGGTAGCATACCTGGCGGTAAACCGCAATGCCACAACCTCGATTACCCATGTATTTACCAGTATTAAAGGTAACCTGGCCCGGCACACAACCGGCGCTGACGTTCTGATCGTTGCGGCCGGCAAGGCCGACTTGATCGGGCCGGATCTGGTTAAAGAGGGGGCTGTTGTGATCGACGTAGGGATTAATCGGGTAAAAGTACTCGATGAAAAAGGCGAACCGGTTCTTAACGATAAGGGCAAGCCGAAAACTAAAACTGTCGGTGATGTTTCTTTTGAGGCGGTAAAGGACAAAACTAAAGCCATAACCCCGGTTCCGGGCGGCGTAGGCTCGGTAACTAACCGTATGCTGATGAAGAACGCCCTGAAAGCTTGCAAGATGGCAAACGGCCTGCTTTAAGCAATATTTGTTGCGAAATTTCCGGCCCAATTGAGTTCGAAAGCAGCTTGTGTTATAATCGGATTTGAACATGACCTTAAGTGGTGCAGTATTCTAGTTGGTGTCCCTCTCCGAGAGCGGGCCTAAAAATCCGCTAAGGGCACATCGATGAAGTTCCTGGTGGTGGCTGCCGACGCCCAGTCGGGAGCTGCTGCTGGGAGTTAAGAGGGACGGGGCGATCTACAATGGCATGTAGGCGTTGACCCTGCCTTCGCGGAGACCCTGTGTCGGTGGCTAAAGTTGAAGAGCGATAGTTACTGCCTGGGTAGGAACCTGTATGCGGTTAGTAGCTGTGTGCAGCGTAGCCTGCCTTGAGTGGAATGGGTGGAGAGAGGAGCATTTGCTCTTTAAACCCCTTCTGCAAAAGGGGCTAGGGGAGATCAGACACCAGGGAGGAAATCTTCTAGACTGCTCTCGTTAGAGAGGTAATTTAGGGATTAAAGTGTGAGCTAAGTGGTAATCCAGCTCTGTTGATGGTGACACGGCAGGGATAATCTTAAAAGGGAACTGCCTGTGCGGCGACGACAGGTGATTGTCCGGGAAACCCTGCTGGACCTAAGCCGCAAAGTTTACCTGATTTACCACCACTTGGGTTTTAATGTACAACATAAGGTGGTAATTTTGTCTTTTAACGATAATAAACGCCGTCGTAGGAAGTGGGTTCTAGTTGCAGTAATTTGGACATTTTCTCTGGCCGTTATTTTTGGCTTTGTTACCCATTATTTATTAAGTGAAATGAAATCGCTGATTGTCTCTTTTTTGATCTTGCTGGTTGTTGTTTTTATCGGCATAATTTTTGATCTAGTAGGCACTGCCGCCGCTGCGGCCCATGTTGCCCCCTTGAATGCTAAGGCGGCCCGCCGGGTTACGGGTGCCAAAAAAGCAGTACACCTGGTTAAGAATGCTGAACAGGTTGCTAACTTTTGCAACGATGTAATCGGCGATATCAGCGGAATTATTAGCGGAACGCTTGTCGCATTGATCGTTTTCCGGTTAGTCTCGTTTTTCTCAACCCATAGTGCCGAGTTCTATCTCGGGATCCTGCTGACAGCTGTTGTGGCCGCAGTTACAGTTGGTGGAAAAGCATGGGGCAAATACATGGCGATCAAATACTCGACCGAGGTAATTTTGTTGGTCGGTTTGGTTATTACCACAATAGTAAACCCCTTTAACCGACAGAAGAAGAAAAGTACTTCAAACGAGGGCTGAAAGTAATGAATATAAGTATTGAAAGCCTTAATTTGCCCGCAGATCTAAAAAATTTAAACCGACAAGAGCTAAAAGAAGTTGCTGCGGCAATTCGCGAATATATGATTAAAACTGTTGCCGATAACGGCGGGCATCTGGCGGCTGGCTTAGGGGTGGTGGAACTGGCCGTAGCCCTGCACAGTTTTTATGAAAGCCCACACGATAAGATTATTTGGGATGTCGGTCACCAAAGCTATCCCCACAAACTGCTTACCGGACGCTGGACCAGGTTTTCCGCTCTGCGCCGCCAGGGGGGCTTAAGCGGTTTTCCAAAACCGGCGGAAAGCGAACATGATCCTTTCCTTACCGGCCATAGCTCTACGTCAATATCTGCCGCAGCGGGGTTGGCGCTGGCCCGCGATCACTTAGGTGATGATTACCGGGTTGTTGCTGTAATCGGTGACGGTGCGCTTACCGGTGGTATGGCCTATGAAGCGCTGAATCACGTCGGCCATATTAAGGCGAGGATAACGGTAATCTTAAACGATAATAAAATGTCAATCGGTTCGAATGTAGGCGGCATGTCGGCTTACTTGGGACGTATTCGATCCGATCCTAAATATTCTCAGCTGAAAAAAGAGGTTGAACACTTTTTAAACCGGGTGCCTTCAATCGGCAGACAGTTGCTCGAAACTGCCGAGAGACTTAAAGGTGGCCTGAAGTATCTGATTGTCCCCGGTATGATTTTCGAGGAGCTGGGCTTTACCTATTTCGGGCCGGTAGATGGTCATGATCTGGCTGCGCTCAGTAATGTGTTAACGCAGGCCGATAAAATGAAAGGTCCGGTTCTGGTCCATGTAGTTACGGAAAAGGGCAAAGGCTACCATTTTGCTGAGATTGAACCGGAGATGTTTCATGGTATCGGCCCCTTTGATCTTTATAACGGAACGCAACTGAAGCAGAAAAATGCTCCAACTTACACCGACTGTTTTGGAAAGGCCTTGCTGAAAATTGCTGCCGCAGATCCGAAGGTGGTGGCGATCACTGCTGCAATGGCAGCGGGAACCGGTCTGAAAGAATTCAGCGAAAAGTTTCCGGAACGCTTTTACGATGTCGGCATTGCTGAGCAGCATGCAGTGACGATGGCCTCTGCTCTGGCCATGGGCGGTTTGCGTCCCGTTTTTGCCGTCTACAGCACCTTTTTGCAGCGGGCATATGATCAGGTACTTCACGATACCTGCATTCAAAACCTGCCGGTGGTCTTTGCTGTCGATCGGGCCGGAATTGTCGGTGAGGACGGTGAGACGCACCAGGGGCTTTTTGACCTGACCTACCTGCGCAGTATCCCAAATATGTCAGTTCTGGCACCGGCTAATAAAACTGAGTTACAGGATATGCTTTACACCGCTTTGAATAACAACTATGGTCCGGTTGCCATCCGCTACCCTCGCGACAAAAGCAGCGGTGCGCAACGCGAGGAGCTGCACTTAATACCCTGGGGACGGGGAGAACTGCTGCGCGAAGGCGACAGCTTGCTGCTGGTTGCTGCCGGCACAGTGCTGTCCGCCGCTGTCGAGGCCGCGGATAAACTTTTCCGGCGAGGGATAAAAACAGCGGTGATCAATGCCCGTTTTGTGAAGCCCCTTGATGAGGATCTAATCGTGCATTGGGCAAAGCAGTGCGGACAGGTGCTGACTATTGAAGAAAATATTTTATGCGGTGGTTTCGGCAGCGGAGTGGTTGAGCTTTTAGAGAAAAATAACCTGGTTATCCCGGTTAAACGATTGGGTATTGATGACCATTTTGTTAGCCAGGGCAGCCGGGCCCAGCTTTTGGCCTGCAACGGGCTGGATGCTGAGGGCATAAACCGCGCCGCCCTTGATTTTTTAGGCCGGAAGGCAGTAAAAGGGGTAAATTGAAAAGTCGGCCGAAAGCAAGACTTGATCACCTGCTGCAGGAAAAGTTTCCGTCATTTAGCCGCAACCGGATTCAGGCCCTGATTATGGCCGGCAAGGTTACCGTTAACGGTAACTGTTTTGATAAACCGGGGATGCTGGTGGAAGGCGATTCGGAGTTTAAAATTATCGAGCCGGATAACCCCTATGTCAGTCGGGGCGGTTTGAAGCTGGAAGGTGCTTTGAAACATTTCCGACTTGATATAAAAGGTTTTACCGTAATTGATGCGGGATCTTCCACGGGCGGGTTCACTGATTGCTTGTTACAGCAGGGTGCCGCCCGGGTGATTGCGGTCGATGTCGGCTATGGACAGCTCGATCAAAAGCTGCGCAACGATCCCCGGGTTACAGTGCTGGAAAGGTGCAATATACGCAACCTCAGACCGGGTGACATTAAAGAAAGCTTGGATTTTGCCACTGTAGATCTTTCCTTTATTTCGCTAAAGCTGGTTCTACCGGTTTTATTTCGCTTACCTGTTCCCAGCGTGCTAGCGCTGGTGAAACCCCAGTTTGAGGTGGGGAAGGCTGCGGCCGGTCGCGGACGGGGGGTAATCAGGGATCCGGCCCTGCATCGTGCTGTTTTGGAAGTGATAATCTTCGCAGCCGTGGAAACTGGATATTTTTTTCAAAACCTTACCTTTTCGCCGTTGCCCGGACCGAAAGGCAACCTGGAATATTTTCTGCTGTTGGCTGCAGATCCGGCCGACGATCAGCACCTTGTAGAAGCGCCGGTTAAAGCAATTGAGCGGGTTGTTGCGGATGCCCATGCCCTGCTTTTAAAGTAAGAACCCCGGGACTGATTAGCAGAATTATACCGGTTTACGCGGAATAGGCGCATGGTTGAATAATGCAGGAGGCTGTCGTGAAAACAATTGGACTAATTCCTAACTGGCGTAAAAAAAATGCCAACCTGGTGGTCGCCCGGATAGATCGTTTTTTTTCCCAGCGCAGCATCCGACTGAACCTGGCCGAGTTAAGCCGGGTGGACTTTTACAGCGATACTTCTTTGGCCGATCAACTTGCCGACTGGTACGAAAGTATGGAGCTGATTATTGTAGTTGGCGGTGATGGAACAATATTACGGGTAGCCAGGGATTTAGCCTGCTGGAACCTGCCGGTACTTGGCATTAACATGGGGCACAAGGGTTTCCTTGCTGAAATTGAAGTGGAGCAGATGGAGCGATTCCTGCAGTATATCGCCACCGGACAATTCACCTGCCATGAACGAATGATGCTCGATACCAGGTTACGCCGTCAGGATAAAGAGTTGGCTGCCTACCTGGCTTTAAATGATATTGTTATTTCCCGCGGCCCTTTTTCGCGTATCATCGAAGTTGAATCCTATATCAACAATGATTTTATGGAAAGTTATTCCGGCGACGGTTTAATTGTTGCGACCCCGACCGGATCAACTGGTTACTCGCTTTCAGCAGGTGGCCCGATCGTCAACCCCACTATGCAGCTTTTTGTGATAACGCCAATCTGCCCCCACAGTCTCTACAACCGGTCGGTAATCATCAGCGGTAACGACCTGATCAGTTTGCAAGTTGATTCCCGGCAGGTGGAGGTTATGCTGACGGTGGACGGCCAGGTCCGTCATACCCTCGAGGATCACGATCAAATTATTATTTGTCGTTCAGAGCAAACTGTAAAGCTTGTTTCTTTTCAGGGCTATACTTTCTTTCGGATGTTACACCAGAAGCTGAAAGTCTAGCGCAGGGAGGTTTATCGATGCTCATTGAACTTAACGTATCCAACTACGCGCTGATCGAGGATCTAAAGATCAACTTCAGCCCCGGTCTCAACATTTTAAGCGGTGAAACCGGAGCCGGTAAATCTATTATAATCGGAGCGATCAACCTGTTGCTAGGGGAGAGGGCAGCGGTTGAACAGATCCGCCAGGGTAGCGAACAGACGCTGATTGAAGGAATCGTGAAGGCCGATTCGCAGTTGGCGTCTGAGTTAAATGCCTTGCTGGAGGGTGCCGGGATCAGCAGCGAAGAAGAGCTGTTACTGGCCAGAGAGGTATTGCGCAACGGGCGCAGCGTGGCCAGGGTAAACGGTCGGGCGGTGCCGGTTTCGTTTCTGAAAGAGATTGGTCAGATCCTTTTTGATCTTCATGGTCAGCACCAGCACCAATCGTTGTTGCGCCAGGAACAGCATATTGAACTGCTCGATGCTTTCGGGGGCGAGTTGTTGGCAGGCGTGCGTAAAAAGATAAGCGAACTCTGGCACAGAAGGCTGGAGCTGAAAAAAGATCTTTCTTCTTTCGGCGAGGATAATGCGGAGCGGGTACGGCGCATCGATCTTTATGCGTACCAGTTAAACGAGATCAGGGATGCCTCGCTTAAGCCGGGTGAAGATGATCATCTGGCTGAGCGGGAGAAGGTATTGTCGAACGCGGAGAAAATTAGCGCTGCTGCTGCCCGCATCTACAATGAGCTGTTCTGTGGTGAAGAAGAGGGGTTAGAGCAGTCGGTTGTTGATCGGCTTGGACGCCTGGCAACGCTCTTATCCGAAGCGGCGGCCATTGATCGCAACCTTAATCCGATGCTTGAACTTTTCTCTGCAGCTTCCGCCCAGTTGGACGAGGTCGCTCACGAGCTGCGCGACTATCAGTCTAAGTTCGAATTTGAGCCATCCGAGCTGGTATCCGTCCAGGAACGATTGAACTTGATCAATGCCCTGAAACGCAAATATGGAGGTTCAGTTGAGGCTGTCCTTGAGTTTGGCAACCAGGCCCGAAACGAGATGGAGCGTATGCAAAACAGCGAGGCCATGGTGGCGAAAATCGAGGCCGAACTGAGAGGTCTGGCGGAAGAACTGGAAAAAGAGTGTGCGGAACTGAGCCGCTTAAGAAAGGTTTCTGCCTCCGAACTTGAGAGCCTGGTTGAAACTTGCTTGCGGGAGTTGGCTCTGCCCGACGCCCGTTTTGCTGTGAAAATTGATAAAAAAAGGGAAGTTTCGTTACTGGGGAACGACGCGGTGGAGTTTTTATTCTCGGCGAACAGGGGGGAGGAAGTTAAACCGTTGGCTAAGATCATCTCCGGAGGGGAAGTGGCTAGGGTAATGCTTGCCCTGAAAACCGCGTTGGCCAACCAGGATTTGATCCCTACCCTGATTTTCGACGAAGTCGATTCGGGAATCGGGGGGGCTACGATTCAGGCAGTTGCCGAGAAACTGGCTGAACTGTCCCGTTATCACCAGGTGATGTGTGTGACACACAGTCCACAGATTGCATCGATGGCCGATTCTCACATCCTGCTCTTTAAGGAAGTAAAAGGGGAGAGAACCCTGACCCGGTCAACTCTGCTGGATAATGGTGAAAAACGCCGGGAGCTGGCCCGGATGCTTGATGGAGCCGGCATCGATCAAGTCAGTCTGCAGCACGTCGACAATATGCTCAAGAGGGCAACGGACTTTAAAAGCCGGTAGGTGGAATGTAGCCGCGTCTCTATAAGGAACTAGCCATTCATTTTATCGCGCAAAGACGAAATAGTTTAAGCTAATGACAAGTTGTTTTCGTTGCGCCTAAAATATAACTGCAAAGGAAGATATTCATGATCAGCGCTCGCTTGAAAGAGGTAACCATTGCTTCGAACTACATCTACAGGGGAAGAGTAATCAATGTCAGGCTGGACCGGGTTAAAGTGAAAGCCGAAACCGAGGCCTTGCGTGAAATTGTTGAACATCCCGGCGCTGTGGCGATCCTGGCCTTAAATAAAGAGAGAGAAGTAATCTTCGTGAAACAGCATCGTCAGCCTTTTAAGGAACAGCTGCTGGAAATCCCGGCGGGAAAACTGGAGCCGGGCGAAGAACCCTTAGAATGCGCTAAAAGAGAGCTGTTGGAAGAGACGGGCTTTGTTGCAGCCACCTGGAATGCTTGCGGCTGTTATTATCCTTCCCCCGGTTTTTGTGATGAAAAGATTTATTTATTTACAGCGGCTGACTTAACTGCCCAGGTAGCGGCTAGTGCTGATCCGGATGAAAATATTGAAGTTGAGTATATACCGCTTGACCGGGCAGGCGAGATGATCGAAAACGGCGCCATTAAAGACGGTAAAACAATTATCGCTTTACAAAAAAGGCTACTCCTAAAAAATGGAGCATAAATAAATTGCTCATAAAATTTTGAAAATCTTTATCCGTCCAGGCAGGTATTTCTGTAATGTCGTCGAATACTTCAGTACAGTACACTACCCTGTGAGGTCCTCTTCTTGAATGCAAAGACAAATCAGTAATTACATGTACTATCTCTCTGTTGAAAAGGGTTTGTCGAAGAACACGATCGAATCGTATCGACGCGACCTGAAAACGTTTATCGCCCTTATGAAGCAGCGCCAGGTCAATACCCCAGACGAAGTTGACCGGGAAGCGCTTAGTTTTTTTATTGCCGATCTCAAAAAAAAGGGGCGGGCAACAGCAACGATCTCCCGCTGTATTGCCTCGATTCGCTCGTTTTTTAATTACCTGCTGCAGGAAGGGTTGATCGACAAAAATCCCACTTTGGAGCTGGAATCTCCGAAATTGGAAAAAAAACTGCCCCGGGTCCTTACTTCCGGTGAAATTGACCGGTTGCTGGCCCAGCCTGTGCTTGGTGATAATAACGGCCAGCGGGATAAGGCGATGCTGGAGCTGCTTTATGCCTCCGGAATCAGGATTTCTGAGCTGGTGTCTTTAAATATCAGTGATTTTGATCCACGGGTAGGTTTTCTGCGCTGCAGCGGCAAGGGGATGAAAGAGAGAATTGTTCCCATCGGTTCACTGGCAATCAATTCCGTAAACGAATATGTAGTGGGATCAAGATCTCAGCTGCTGAAATCGAACGGCGAAACAGCACTCTTTGTCAATCTACAAGGAAATAGAATGACCCGGCAGGGTTTCTGGAAGATATTTAAGAAATATGCCCGTAAATCCAAAATCCAGGGCGAAATTACTCCGCACACGCTGCGCCACTCTTTTGCCACCCACCTGCTTGAGAACGGAGCTGACCTGCGTTCGGTTCAGGAGATGCTTGGTCACTCTGATATCTCCACCACACAGATTTACACCCAGATTACCAGGAGAAAGATTAAAGAGATCTATGATCAAGCTCATCCCCGAGCCTGATCCGGTGACGCCCCGGGTCATCGTGGTTGTTCTGGACGGAGCAGGCGTCGGAGCATTGCCCGATGCCGGCGAATACGGCGATCTTGGCGCTAACACCCTCAAACATGTTTTGGAGAAGCACCCGGGGCTGAACCTTGACAACCTCAACAGTTTAGGGCTGGCTGAAATCGTGGGTGCCGGCGAAAAGCAGCGGTATCAGCCTTTAGCGGGTAGTTCATACGGAAAAATGATGCCTCAGTCTCCTGGAAAAGATACTACCAGTGGTCATTGGGAGCTTGCCGGGCTGGTGATCGAAAAATCATTTCCGGTTTATCCTCACGGGTTCCCGGATTCAGTTGTCAACGCGTTTGAGATAGCAATTGGTCGCTCTGTCCTTGGCAATGTTGCCGCTTCAGGTACGGAGATAATTAAAGAACTCGGTATCAAGCACTTAAAAACCGGTTTTCCGATCGTATACACGTCTGCTGATTCAGTGTTTCAGATCGCGGCGCATGAAAGAGTCGCTTCCGCTGAAACCCTAGATCAATGGTGCAAAAGTGCAAGACTTATTTTAAGTGATGAGCATGCTGTCGGCCGTGTTATCGCCAGACCGTTTGCCGGAGAGCCCGGTGCTTTCTTTCGCACGGCGGGCCGGCGCGATTATTCCCTTGAACCTCCCGGGGATACGTTGCTCGACCTGGTTGTAAAGGCCGGCAAAACAGTGGCGGTGATCGGCAAGGTATCCGATATCTTTGCTAGCCGCGGTGTGACTAAAAAAATGCCTGGAGGAGACAACGAGGCCATCGCTACCGATCTCACTTACCTGGTCGAACACCGGGTAGGTGACTTGGTGTGGGCTACTTTTGGCGATTTTGATACCGTTTACGGGCATCGAAACGACAGCGCCGGCTTTGCGGCAGCTCTTGAAAGATTTGATCTGATGCTGGCGGAGCTGCTTGCCGCCCTGGGTGCAAGCGATCTATTGTTTGTCACGGCCGATCACGGTTGTGATCCGACTTTTCCCTCTACTGACCACACCCGCGAGTATGTTCCGCTGATGCTCTACAGCCCCACTTTTACATATATACCGGAAGAGCAGAATTTGGGAATCCTGAAGAGCTACGCCGATCTAGCTGCTACTGCTGCCAAGTGGCTGCAGGTTGAAGCACCGCTTTACGGCAGCCCTTTATCATGGAGTCTAAAGAAATAAATGAGCGAACCAACCTACCTGGATGATATGCTGCAAAACAATCTTTCCCCGCCTGTTCTGAAGCTAATGCAACAGGCCGGCAATATGGCGGCAGAACAAGGTTTTAAGCTCTACCTGGTAGGCGGTATCGTGCGCGATTTGCTGCTTGACTATCCGCTGGAAAATGATTACGACCTGGTTGTAACCGGTGATGCCGGTCATTTTGCCGTATTGCTGCAAGAGCAGATCGGCGGCCGTCTCACACTTTTTCCGCGTTTTTTGACGGCCGCTATAAAACTTGATGCGGGTACCCGCTTTGATCTTTCCACAGCGAGGCGAGAATTCTATCCTAAGCCTGCCGCCCTGCCCCGGGTAGAAGCCGCCAGCCTGAAGCAGGATCTTTGCCGGCGTGATTTTACAATCAATGCCCTGGCCTGTTCCCTACTACCAGCGGAAATGGGACTGCTCTACGATTACTATAATGGATGTTACGATCTGCAGCAAAAACTGGTCAGGATTTTTCACCCGGCCAGTTTTTTTGATGATCCCCTGCGTATCATCAGGGCCATCCGCTTTGAGCAGCGTTATAGTTTTAAAATTGAAGCGATGACGCTTGCCTGCCTGCTGAAGGCCGCTAATGAAGAGACCCTTGCGCTTGTTGATTCACAGCGGTTAGCGCGGGAAGTGCGCTACATCGACCGGGAACCTTATCCAGCCAAAGTTTTTATGCGATTGGAAGAACTTGGTGTAAAGATCGGGTTTTAGACAGAGGAAATTCAACCTGAACTTGCTTGCAGCCAGGGCAGTTTCCTGTCGTTTGGATTCCGGATGACGGTCTGTTATAATAAAAGCGTTGTTAACCCGAGACTGCCGGAAAAATTTAGCCGCTTATAAAGCGTCATCAGGTTTAACTTCGTCATCAGGTGTAACTTTAAAGGAGGTTTGTTTATGCTGGGATTAGATCCCATTGTTATAGCTCTGCGTATTCCGGCACTGCTGATCGCCATAACTTTTCATGAATTTGCTCATGCCCGCATAGCCTACTATTTCGGTGATTCTACGGCAAAGCGACAGGGCAGAATGAATTTAAACCCGCTTAGCCACCTGGACCCGATCGGCACGATCATGATTTTACTGGTTGGGTTTGGCTGGGCTAAGCCGGTGCCGATTAATCCTTACAACTTCAGCCAGTACCGGAAAGGATTACGCTGGGTCTCCTTTGCCGGGCCGTTGATTAATTTTATCCTTGGGTTTTTAAGCCTCTTACTCTTCACCATACTTGTTAACAGCGGGTTAACAGGCGGTCTTTTTCTGCAGTTTATTATGGTTTTGGTGCAGCTCAATATTTTGTTGGGGATCTTTAATTTAATTCCCATACCGCCTCTGGATGGTTCAAAAATACTGATGTCCTATTTGCCCGACTCCTACCTTGGCTTTTACCGGACCATTGAACAGTATGCGCCGCTCATTCTTTTGGGGTTAATTGTTACCAGGGCTCTCGGGGTGATCATCTTCCCTCTCTATAGCCTGATCATTAATCTCGTTTCTACTATATGCGGGTTGGTTCCCGGTTTTTAGGCAATTATTGCTGATCTAGATGCCGTTACAGTCTTGGAGGAGGAATAAGCGAGTGAATAAAAAAACAGTTTTTTCCGGTATTCAGGCCTCGGGCCACCTGCACCTGGGTAACTATCTCGGGGCAATTCGTAACTGGAAAGCGATGCAGGAAGAGTACAACAATTATTTTTGTGTTGTGGATCTGCATACCATAACTGTCCCTCAGCATCCCGCAGAACTAAGAGCCAACATTCGTGAAGTAGCCGGTCTGTTAATCGCTGCCGGTCTGGATGAAGAGCATTCAGTGGTTTTTGTCCAGTCAAAGGTCAGGGCTCACTCAGAGCTGGTCTGGATTTTAAATTGCGTTACTCCCATGGGGTGGTTGCACCGGATGACCCAGTTCAAAGAGAAGTCTGAAAAGCAGAAAGAAGAGGTAAGTGTTGGTCTTTACGATTACCCTGTTTTGCAGGCTGCCGATATCCTCCTCTACGATGCCCACCTGGTTCCGGTCGGTGCTGACCAGAAGCAGCACGTAGAGCTCTGCCGCGATATCGCCCAGCGTTTCAACCACCGTTATGGTGAAATATTCGTGCTGCCTGATGCCTTAATTCCGCCGGTGGGTGGCCGGGTGATGGGGCTGATTAACCCAGAGAAGAAGATGAGCAAAAGCGAGGAGAAACAAGAAGATTCGGTTTTCCTGCTTGATACACCCGATCAAATTCGCTCCAAGATCAAAAGAGCAACCACTGATTCGCGCAAAGAAATAGTTTTTGACGAAGAGAGGCCGGGTATCTACAACCTGCTTACCATATACCAGCTGTTAACCGGTGGTAAGCGTGAACAAATCGAAACTTATTTTGAAGGCAAAAGCTATAAGACACTAAAAGAAGAGCTGGCCGAGGTGGTGATCGAGAGTTTAAGGCCGCTGCAGCAAAAATACTTTGACTTAACCGGTGACAACAACTTCCTCGATCAAATCCTCAGCCGCGGCGCCGAGCAGGCTGGTGCCCGTGCTGAAAAGAAACTTCGCCAGGTTACCGAGGCAATGGGCCTGCGCTAAGATTGATGATCGGCAGGGGATCTAGTTGGTAATAGACCAAGCAGAGTACAGAATAAAGCTGCCTACCTTTGAAGGCCCCTTTGATCTTCTTTTTCACCTGATTAGGAAAGCAGAAGTCGATATCTGGTCAATTTCCATTGCAGATATTACCGGCCAGTACCTGGCCTACCTGCAGTCAATGAAAGAGTTAAATTTAGATATAGCCAGTGAGTTCCTGGTCATGGCTGCTACCTTGCTGCGTTTAAAGTCAAGAATGCTTTTACCCAAGCCGGTTTCAGAAGCGGCACAGGAGGGGGAAGAGGAAGACCTTTTTGCGATTCAAAGCGCCGAAGAACTGTTCCAGCGGCTCGAAGAATACCGATTTTTCAAAGAAGTAGCCCAGCACCTGAGCCGCTGCGAAGAAGATCAGCAGAAGATTTACCTGCGTTCAACCGGTGGGCAAAAAGTAATGGTTTTTATCCGGCAGGATTCTGTTTATACCATCTGGGAAGGGGCGAATCATTTAAGCGATATAATGAACCGTTTTGCCGAGGTGGCCATGGCCGATCAGTACATGCCTTATTTTAATGCAGTGGAAGATTTTATCGTTGCCGACAAGACTGCCTACATCGCAGGAATTCTCGCCGTCAGTAAAAGGCCGCAGCCACTGGAAAGGTTTGTTACCGGCAGCGCTGCCTGGGATGTAATAATTACCTTTATCGCCTTGCTTGAAATGACCCGGCAGAAGCAGGTTGTTTTATTACAGGAGAAGCTTTTCGGGCCGATTTTTGTGGTTTCGCGGGAAGATTACCGGGAAAAGGACGCAAAAGATGGATAGAGCTGAGCAAAAAAGAGTCATTGAAGCGGTTTTATTTTTAACGGAAGAACCTTTGAAGGCCGAAAAAATTGCCTTAGTTCTGGCTACCTCGCTTGATGAAGCAGAAGCGTTGATGAAGGATTTAAAAGAAGATCTTGCTGCCGCCGGCAGAGGGATTCAGGTCTTTGAGACCGCCACTGGTTTCCAGATGGGAACCTCCCCCGAGCTTGCCCCTTACCTGGAAAGAGCATTTAGCGAAGATGTATCGAGCAATCTTTCGGCAGCGGCCCTGGAGGCCCTGGCCATAATCGCGTATAAGCAGCCGGTAACCAGGATTGAAATAGAATCAATACGCGGTGTCCGGAGTGAACACGTGCTGGAAAACCTGCTCAAAAGAAAACTTATAAAAATCAACGGTCGTAAAGAAGGCCCGGGCCGGCCGCTTTTATACGGCACTACCGCTGATTTTCTTAAATACTTTGGTCTCCGGGAACTTGCCGAGCTCCCACCGCTTGAAGCTGGAACTGAAGCTGAAGCTGAAACAGAAATAGAAACAAAAACAGAAACCGCACCAACCTCAACAGACCCGGAAGCTGTCGAAGAGCCGACAGTAGGCGGGAGTTAAAGCAGATGCGTTTGGCAAAATACCTGGCCCAGGCGGGAGTAGCTTCAAGAAGGGCAGCGGAAAGAATCGTTTCTGCTGGTCGGGTTAAAGTTAACGGCCTAATCGAACTTAAACCGCAGGTTTCGGTTACAATTGAGGATATTGTCACTCTTGATGGTGAGAGAGTAAAACTTTCGGGGTTTAACGAATATCTGCTGCTAAACAAGCCACAAGGCTACCTTTCCACCGTTCAGGATACCCATGATCGGCCGACGGTGCTCGACCTGGTAAAAGGTGCGCGAAGCCGCCTTTTCCCGGTAGGCAGGCTTGATGCTGACACCAGCGGGGTGTTATTGCTCACCAACGACGGAAAACTTGCATACCGGTTGACGCACCCCCGCTATGGGATCAAAAAAATCTACTTAGCCGGAGTTAAGGGGATCCCCGGTGTAAAAGCACTTGATAAGCTGATTGAAGGGGTAGAGGTGGACGGCGTTTTATGCGTTCCTGATGCGGTAAGTATTGTACGGGTCGAACAGCAAGAAATGCGGGCCCGGCTGCAGATTACGCTGACGGAGGGCAGAAAAAGACAGGTAAAAAGGATGCTCGCTGCGGTTAATCATCCCGTTTTTGAACTGGAGCGAATCAGTTTTGCCGGGTTGACGGCTGCTTCCCTGGCCAGAGGTGCATATCGCCTGCTAACTGAAAAAGAGGTGGAACAGCTGTATCGGATGGTAAAATTATAAAATTGTTTTCCATGCGTGTTAGTTCATCAACTTGCATTTTACCGACGATGGTGAGAGAATAAAAACGCTGCAAAGAAAAAATCTTCTCAAATATTGACGCGTCTGCTCTGGAAGGATTGATTCAGGTAATTGGTTTGAATAGAAAACCCAAAATAGCGATCGATGGTCCGGCTGGAGCCGGTAAAAGTACGGTTGCCCGTGAGGTTGCTAAGCGTCTTGATCTCAAGTATTTGGATACCGGTGCCATGTACCGGGCGGTTACCTTAAAGGTGATCCGCGAAAACTTAGATTTAAATAATAATGAAGCCGTTATTTCCCTCCTGAACAGCACAAAAATTTGTCTGGGGGATTTACAAGAGGTTTTTTTAGACGGAGAAGATGTAACAGAAGAAATCCGCAAATCCTACATTAACGAAATGGTTTCTCCGGTTTCTGCCCTATCGGCGGTTCGCCGCCACCTGGTAACTTCTCAGCAAAAGATTGCTTCCGAAACCGATGGTATCATCATGGAGGGTCGGGACACCACCTCAGTAGTGCTCCCCCATGCTGATTATAAATTTTACCTGGATGCTTCCCTTGACGAAAGAACTGAAAGACGCAACCGGGAGCAACTGGGAAAGGGAATCACCATGACCGCGGAAGAAGTGTTAGCGCAGATTGTGAAAAGGGACAGTATTGACTCTGAGCGCGAAGATTCACCGCTGACCGTAGTTCCAGACGCTATCGTAATCGATACCACAAATCTTAGTTTTGAGGAAGTCGTAAGTGAGATCATCAGGTTTATTGATATCGGACTGTAACCCTTGGAAAACAGGTGAGAGTTTGCTCTATTACTTTGGTCGTTTCGTTTTTTTAATTTATCTCAAGATGTTTTATCGTATAAGAATTGTTGGAAGATCAAATATTCCTGTTTATAAGCCTTTTATGGTTTGCTCCAATCACATCAGCTGGCATGACCCGTTTTCAGTGGGTGTAGCTCTTCCGGCTTGGTATAGGATAAATTACATGGCCAAAAAGGAACTGTTCAGCAATTCTGTGCTGCGGTTTCTGCTTTTAAAAGCCGGCTCTTTTCCCGTCAACCGCCAAGACGCAGATCTGATCGCTGTCAAGAAAGCATACTTGATTTTAAAGGAAGGCAACGTTTTGGGGCTTTTCCCTGAAGGCACACGCAGTCGTAACGGTGCGATGCAGAAAGCCTATAACGGTGCTGCTTTGATCGCTGTCCGCAGCGGGGTTCCGATTTTGCCCGTGGCCATCGAAGGCCCTTACCGCTTGTTTAATCCGGTTAGAATACATATTGGAAAGCCATTTACCTTGCCGCCGCTTGTTAACGAGCAAAAAAACAAAAAAAGAGAGCAACTGGATGAAATGAGCGATTTAATCATGAAAAGAATCGGCATGTTGCTTACAGGACAGGAAAATTAATGAAAGTAATAACAGCAAAAAAAGCAGGTTTTTGTTCGGGAGTAAACCGGGCAATTGATCGGTTAATGGAAAAAGCGTCCCAAACCGGCGGAGGTTCGGTTTTGGGGGCCCTGGTTCACAACGAGCAGGTAGTGCAGCATTTGGCAAGACATAACATCAAAACAATTGAGCGGCTCGAAGATGTTTGTGGTTCTTACCTGGCGATCAGAACTCACGGAGCCACTCCTCAACATTTAGCTGCCCTGCGGGAGAATGAGAAACTGGAAATAATTGATCTGACATGCCCCCGGGTTAAAAGGGTGCAGGAGATTGCCGGAGAACTGGCCGATCGTAATATTGGGATCATCATTTTCGGCAATCGTAACCATCCTGAAGTTGAAGGTCTGGTGGGGTGGGCCGGCCCGGAAGCCGTTGTGGTGGCAACCCTTGAGGAACTTGCCGCGCTACGTATTGACAAACCAGCTGCGTTGATTGCCCAGACCACCTGTGATCCGGAACTTTACGGAGAGGCGCAGAATGTGTTTCAGGATGCGCATCTTGACGGGATGGTTTATAATACAATTTGTCCAGAAACACGATTAAGGCAGGATGAAGTGGCCACCATGGCGGAAAGGGTAGATTTATTTATTGTCGTCGGCAGTGAAAGCAGCGCCAATACGATGGCCCTTTATGCTCGATGTCGAAAGTTGAAACCAGCTTGTCGGGTTAACAGTGCAAGGGAGTTAGACCGGTCGTTTATTGGCCGGTTCGAGGTAGTCGGTGTTACCGCCGGCGCTTCAACTCCCCCATGGATAATTAAGGAGGTAGTGGAAAGTATGGAAAATGAGAATTCAGGGGTAAAGAACGGAGAGCAGTTTTGGTTTGACGATAAATTTAAGGTGGCCCTGGTTGGTGAACAGGTTACCGGAAAAGTAGCCAGGGTTACCGACGAAGAGGTGTTTGTCGATATCGGCAGCAAATCAGAAGCTGTTCTCCCTGTTGGCGAGGTGCACCTGGAGGCGGGTAAAACTTTGTCTGATCTTTTTACTCCGGAGGATGAAATTGAAGTCACCGTCATCGAAGATGAGGAGCAGGAAGGGAAAATAGTTGTTTCACATAAAAGACTAGCCCGCGAAAAGCGAGTTAACTCGCTGCTTGATGCCTACGAAAAAGGTAGCGTTACCGAGGGCGTGGTAAAACAGGTTGTCAATGCCGGTTTGGTTGTTGATCTTGGGGCCGGAGTGGAAGGATTCATGCCTGGCTCTCTGGTTGATACAAGTTACATCCAAGATTTTGCTATTTTTAAAGATCAGTTACTTAAGTTTAAGGTTATAGAATTTGACCGTGATAAAACTAAGCTGATCCTCAACCGCAAGGTAATCATAGAAGCAGTAGAAGCCAAAAAGAAAGAGGAAACGCTGAATGCTGTTCAAGTCGGTTCGATAGTTAGCGGTACTGTTAAGCGTCTCACCAAATTTGGCGCTTTTGTTGACATCGGAGGGATCGATGGCCTGGTCCACGTATCAGAAATTTCGTGGGAGCGCGTTAATCATCCTGGTGAGATCCTCAAGGTGGGCGAACAACTGATGGTTGAAGTGCTGGAAGTGGTTCCGGAAAAAGAACGGGTCAGCCTCAGTATTCGTAAAACGTTACCCGATCCCTGGCTGAAAGCAGTAGATGATCTGAAAAGCGGGCAGGTAATTACTGGAAAAGTGACCAGGTTAACCAATTTTGGCGCATTCATCGAGATTAAGCCTGGTTTAGAGGGTTTGGCCCATATATCGCAGCTAGCAGATTTTCATGTTAAGCATCCTTCAGAGGTGATGCGGGAAAATGATGAGGTAGAGGTCAAAATATTAGAAATAAAACCTAAGGATAAGCGGATTAGTTTAAGTGTCACCGAAGCCGATGGAGCGGCATATAAAGTGATGAACACCGATACAGAAATTACCAATAACGGAAATGTTACGCTGGGTGATCTTTTCGGAAATCTGTTTGATAATGGCGATTATGCGACTGGAAACGAGAAGAAGGACGCGAAAACCGACTCTGAATAGGTGGAACATGAAGGCGGCCGGGAATGAATGTCCAAGCGTAAAAGCAGTGGCTGATCAACAGCCGGAAAAAGGACACCTGATCGATTTTGTAACGCCCGGCTCTCCGGCAGCTAAAGCCGGTATTGAAGCAGGTTGGAGACTGCTGCGCATTGACAATCAAAAGTTTGGCGACCTGATCGATTACCGGATCCTCGAATCCGATGATCTACTGACCTTGCTGGTGAGGCAGGATACAGGTAAACTAAAAAGAATTAAAATACGTAAGCCCGCCGGCACCAGCCTGGGCCTGCGTTATGATCCGCTGACTATTGACCCCTTGCACAACTGCCCTAACAATTGTCTCTTCTGTTTTGTCGATCAGAACCCGCAGGGGCTGCGCAATGCCTTGTATGTTAAAGATGATGACTACCGGCTTTCATTCCTGTACGGCAATTTCATTACCCTAAACCGGGTCAGGGAAAAAGAGCTTAAAAGGATCATCAGGTTGCAGCTGAGCCCGCTTTATATTTCAGTCCACACCACCAATCCCGCACTGAGAATGAAGATGATGGGCTCAAAGCTGGCTAAAAAAGGTCTGGATAATTTAAAACTGCTGGTCCAAGCCGGGATTAAAATTCACTGCCAGTTGGTGCTCTGCCCTGAAATTAATACAGGTGCCGAGCTGGAGCGATCTGTCGCTGATCTGGCTGTTATGGGCGGTAACATATTAAGCGTGGCCTTGGTACCAGTTGGCCTTACCGGGCACCGCTCAGAATTATTTGCCTTAAAGGGCTTTACAGCGGAAAAGGCCTGCCGGCTGATAAAACAGGTTGAGGAGCTGCAGCGGCAATTTCTGGCCAGTCGCGGAAGCCGCTTTATATTTCTATCCGACGAATTTTACAACCTTGCTGCCTTAGCCTATCCTCCTGCGGAAACATACGAAGGATACCCGCAGCTGGAAAATGGAGTAGGCTTGGCAAGATCGTTCTTGGATGAGCTCAAACAACTGGATAACCGGCTGCCGCAACGTGAACCGGGCAACCGGGAACTGACTGTCACCATTGTTACCGGTAAAGCTGCGGTGTCGCTGCTAGAGCAGTTGGTTGCCAGGCTGAAGCTGATTGAAAGGCTTAAGATAAACCTTGTCATTGCCGAAAATTATTTTTTCGGCAAAGCGGTAACCGTCTCCGGATTGCTTACCGGCAGCGATCTGCTGAAAGCCCTGGAAAACAGAGAAAAGGGAGATCTGGTTTTTATCTCGAATAACCTCTTACGCGATACCGGTGACCTATTTTTGGATGGTTTGAGCGTAGACGATGTTGAGGCCGTGCTGAAAGTCCCGCTAAGGGTGGTTAATGGGCCGCTTGAACTGCTTGTAGGGCTCAGTGAACACCTTGTCGATATCCAGGATTGATGAACATTAAAGGAGAGCAGCAGTGAATAACATTGTAGCTATAGTTGGCAGACCAAATGTCGGCAAATCGACGCTATTTAACCGTCTGACAACGCCACGTACTGCGATTGAAGAAAAAATGCCGGGGGTAACCAGGGATCGTCTCTATGGAACGACTGAATGGAGTGGTCGGGAGCTAGTCTTTATTGATACCGGGGGCGTAACCTTCGGCGGTGAAAATCGGATTGCAGTCCTGGTCAGGCAGCAAGTTGAGCTGGCTATTGAAGAGGCCGGCCTGATCATCTTTCTGCTCGATGGTCGTGAAGGATTGACGGCTTTGGATGAAGAGATCGGTCTGATGCTGAGGTGTAGCGGTAAACGGGTGATTCCGGTGGTTAATAAAATTGATATTTATGAACAGGATGCCGGAAAATATGACTTCTATAAACTGAACTTTGGCGATCCCTTATCGATTTCAGCTGCCCATGGCAAAGGTAGTGGCGAACTGCTCGATCTAATCTTGAGTTACCTGCCTCCTGAAATAAAAGAAGAAGATAGTTACCGGCCGGAAATAGTCAAGGTAGCGGTTATTGGCAGACCCAACGTAGGTAAATCCTCGCTGATTAAT
The DNA here is from genome assembly GCA_002292015.1 of Firmicutes bacterium UBA993. Taxonomy (GTDB): domain Bacteria; phylum Bacillota; class Dethiobacteria; order DTU022; family DTU022; genus UBA993. The sequence goes on along the minus strand of DBBD01000028.1, from coordinate 4,482 downwards.
AAAATGCTTGGAGAAGAAAGAGTAATTGTCAGCGAGATTCCCGGAACAACCAGGGACGCTATCGACACTTATTTTGAATACGGCGAACAGCCCTATTTGTTTATTGACACGGCCGGGATCAGACGCAAAAGCAAGATTAAAGAACCAGTAGAGTACTACAGTATTCTCCGCTCGCTCAAGGCGGTCCAGCGAGCGGACTTGGTCCTTTTAATGCTTGATGGGGTAGACGGAATTACTGAACAGGATCAGCGCCTGGCTGGTTATGTGGATCAAGCCGGACGAGGGCTAATAATAGTTGTAAATAAATGGGACTTAGCGCGTGGCACTGAGCACGCCAGGGCTGATTACATGGATCATTTAAAGCGTCAGTTCAGCTTTGTTCCCTATGCTCACCAGGTATTTCTTTCGGCCCTGACCGGTTGGAAGCTCGATCAGGTTTATCCCCTGATTCTGCAGACCTGGCAGGAACAACACAAGCGTATCAGCACTTCCCTGTTGAACGAATTGCTGGAGGATGCCTTGGCCGTGAACCCGCCACCGGCGGTAAAAGGTAAGCGGGTCAGGCTGTTCTATATGACCCAGCCGGCGGTTAAACCGCCGACATTCGTGATTTTTGCCAACGAACCGGACCTGGTTCACTTTTCGTATAGGCGTTACCTTGAAAACCGGCTACGGGAATCATTTAGCTTCAAGGGAACACCGATTATCATAAAACTAAAAAAGCGTCAGCGCAGAGGTGATTAACTCATGACTGCCGCCGTACTAATTGCAGCCTACCTGCTTGGCTCCATCCCACATGGCTTTATATTTTCTAAAATGTTCGGTAAAACTAATATCCTGGAACATGGTAGCGGCAATATCGGAGCGACCAATGTTTTAAGGGTATTGGGCTGGAAAATGGCCCTGCCGGTGTTTATTTTAGATTTACTAAAAGGATTTCTCGCGGTAATGCTGGCTAAAGCAGTAGCGCAGGAATCGATGCTTCCGCTGGCTTCAGGATTGTTGGCGATGATCGGGCACAGTTTTTCGCTGTTTCTTGGCTTTAAGGGCGGAAAGGCTGCTGCGACATCAATCGGAGTGCTATTGGCGCTTTCCGGTTGGGTTACTCTGGCTTTAATTGCCGTTGCTATTCCTGTTTTAGTTATTACCCGTTATGTTTCGCTTGCTTCCATGGTTGGTTCGCTTCTGTTACCCTTAGTTTTTTGGCGGCTTGGTTTTGAACTTCCCTACATTATTTTTGGCTTGGCAGTTGCGTTTCTGGTCATTATTCGCCATCAAGCCAATATTAAACGGCTGCTAAGCGGAACCGAGCCAAAACTGAAGTTCAGCTCACGCCATTAAGAGGACTCTCTTGCTTTTATTTTGTTTACCGGGGAGGCGTTCGATGATGATCAGGAAGGAACTGCTTGAGCTGCTGTTTGATGCGGCCAGTATTCAACGCTGGAACGATCACATCCGTCCCGAACACTTTACTGAATTAGATAAGCAATCGCACAAAATGGTTTATGCCTATGTGTTAGCCAGGATTGAAGAGGCCGATCACGGGGTCAGTGTAGACTGGCCAGGCCTGATCGAAGGCGGCTTTTTTGAGTTTTTGCACCGTATTGTGTTAACCGACATCAAACCGCCAATTTACTATAAACTGATGGCCGAAAAAGGTGAACAGCTGAACCGTTGGGTTTTAGACCAACTAAAAGACAAGATAACCGGTTTGAAGAAGGATCTGGTTCCGGCCATGGAAGACTACTTCTTCTCCAACGCCGTCAACACCCCGGAGAAAAAAATTCTTAGGGCCGCCCATTACCTGGCCACCAACTGGGAGTTTGCCATCATCTACCGCCTGAATGAAGGACTTTACGGTCTTGATGAGACCAAGGCGGCTATCGAAAACCAGATTGAAGAGCATTTCGATCTGGCCGGTGTTCAAAAACTCACTCTGGGCAAAAAAACTTCCAACTTCCTCGACTTGGTAGGGCAACTGCGCTTTCAACAGCGCTGGGCGCAGTCGCCGCGGGTGCCGAAGACCTCGGTGATGGGGCACATGCTGATCGTGGCGATGATGAGCTATCTTTGTTCGATTGAGCTGGAAGCTTGTCCAAAGCGTATTTACAATAATTATTTTGCAGGCCTGTTTCATGACTTGCCCGAGGTGCTGACCCGGGATATCGTATCTCCGGTTAAAAGATCTGTTGCCGGAATTGAAACGCTGATTAAGGATATTGAGCACCGCCAACTAGAAGAGAGAATATTTCCCCTGCTGCCTGCCGCCTGGCATGCAGAACTGCGCTACTTTACGGAAAATGAATTTTCCACTAAAATTATTGATAATGGCAAAATTAAAATTGTAGGGGCGGCGGAGATAGGTGAGCACTATAACCAAAATGACTATTTTCCACTCGACGGTGAAGTGATCCGGGCCTGTGATCATCTTGCTGCCTATATCGAGACCTTTCTCTCAATTTCGCATGGTATCAAATCATCTCACCTGGAAGAGGGAAACCGTCAGCTTTTCAGCCTTAATAGTAATAAGAATATTGCCGGTATAAATTTTGGTCAGCTTTTCGGTTATTTCAAGGTATGATTAAAGTGCAGCCATTTTCGCTCTCCGCTGCTGATTCGTAGGACAGGTGGAACAGGCGCATAGCTGATGCATTATTTTTATAGCTTTGCAGGCAAGCTATTGCTGTCCCGGCGAAAAAACTTCGTAACAGCAAGGTTTCCATTGCTTCGAACTACCCCGACTGTCAATTGTTTTTATTAAATCATATTTCGATCGTGTACCTATGGTAATTGGGCACTCTGGCAAATACCTATGGCAATTGGGTGCATTGACATTTACATTAATTTTGTTAGAATGTATCTTGACGCTTTTCATCTAAATATAATTCAAATAAGGAGGTATTAAAGATGAGCGCTTTAGGCCGTCATATCTTGGCTGAGTTTTACGGCTGCCCACAGGATATCCTGTGCAACCTTGAGCTAATCAAGGATCGCATGGTGGCAGCTGCCATTGAAGCTGGGGCTGAAGTGAGAGAAACTGTATTTCACCAGTTCTGCCCCCAGGGCGTCAGCGGCGTAGTTGTTATTTCAGAGTCACATCTGGCCATTCACACCTGGCCTGAATATGGCTACGCGGCAGTTGACGTATTCACTTGTGGTCAAACCGTCAACCCATGGGTGTCCTGCAACTATCTGAAACATGCTTTTTCAGCCCAGAATATGTCGGCCCGTGAGATAAAGCGCGGCATCTTTGATGTTGACCTTGAACATAAGACAGTGGCAAACTACTGATTAAATCTGCCGAAGGAGTATAGACGATGCCTGCTGAAGAACATAAGTGGTTTATTGAACATACTTCGCCCGGGACAGCCCACATGTTTGGTGTTGTCAACTTTTTAAAAAGCATGCGCACCGAATATCAGCAGGTTGAGGTTGCCGATACTACACAGTTTGGGCGGATTCTGATTCTCGACGGAAAGATTCAGTCAGCGGAGTACGACGAGTACATCTACCATGAGGCGCTGGTTCATCCGGCAATGCTGATTTGCCCGGCGCCCCGGCGCGTACTGGTAACCGGGGGGGGAGAAGGGGCAACTTTAAGGGAAGTCTTGCGTCACCCCACAGTTGAAAAACTGGTAATGGTTGATTTGGATCGGGAAGTAGTTGAAATTTGCCGGGAGCTATTAACCAGCTGGCACCAGGGTAGTTTTGATGATCGACGCGTCGAGCTGCATTTTATGGATGCCCGTCAATATCTGGAAGAGACAGATCAGCTTTTTGACGTGATCCTCAGTGATATACCGGAGCCAGTGGAGGCTGGTCCGGCTCTGAAACTTTTTACACGGCAGTACTTTGAGCTGATCAGCAAACGTCTGGTCGCAGGGGGAGCTTTTGCTCTGCAGGCCGGTGACTGCGGCTTGCCGTTTATCGAGGCGCACAGTGCGATTTTAAATACAATCAGGCAAGTCATGCCTTTAGCCCTTCCGTACCGTGCTTTTATCCCTTCATTTAACACTGAATGGGGATTCATTTTGGCTGCTGCTGAAGGTCGGGAAATGCCTGCGGCTGAAGCCCTGGATCTTCTGATCCAAGAACGCCGGCTCGATTTGCGTTATTTCGATGGAGAGACTGCCGGAAGCATCTTTGCTTTACCTAAAGATATCCGGGCACGTCTGGCAGCAGAAACCAGGACAATAGATGATGATAATCTGATATCGGTCTATTAGCAAAAAGGGAGGCTGGTCATGAAAAAGAGAGAAAGAACTTTTTTAATGGTTAAGCCGGACGGCGTAAAGAGGGCTTTAATAGGTAACGTAATCTGCCGTTTAGAGAACAAGGGTTTGAAATTGGTAGGGATGAAGTTGATGCGGATCAGTCCCGAGCTGGCAGCGCGGCACTATGATGAACATCAGGGTAAACCTTTCTATAATGGTTTGATCGATTTTATTACTTCCGGCCCAGTGGTGGTTATGGTCCGGAAAG
>DBBD01000058.1 GCA_002292015.1 Firmicutes bacterium UBA993 | reverse complement strand
CGCATCGATCAGTTCCCGCAGGTAAGTTTTGATCGCCTGCGAGGAATAATCCACCCCGCCGGCCCCGGCAAGGCCGCCGGAGAAGAAAAACTTTAAGGGGTAAAGACCCTTGGGGGTCTGGATATACTTGTTGGCAGTGGCGCGGCTTACTGTTGATTCGTGAACCCCGATGTTAGCAGCCACCTCTTTTAACGTGAGCGGTTTGTGGTGCTTGATACCGTGCTCTAAAAAAGCTTCCTGAATCTGCACGATCTGCTGGGCAACCCGAAAGAGGGTCATCCTCCGCTGTTCGATACTGCGGATCAGCCAACAAGCTTTCTCAATTTTCGACTTGATAAAGCTCGAAAGCTGCTCATCACCGGCATCGTCTTTCAGGATCTTCCGGTAGAATGGGCTGACTGTCAGCTGCGGGATGCCGTTGTCGCTGGACATTACCACGTACTGGCCGTCAACTTTTTCAACGATTAGATCCGGCACGATAGTGCGAGTTTCATCGCCATCGCCGAAGATGCTGCCCGGCTTCGGGTTAAGGGTGCGGATAAAAGCGACCGCGTCCTTGATAACTTCTTCATCACAGCCAAGGCGCCCGGCCAGGTAGCGGTAACGGCCATCAGCTGCTGCTGGAAGATAATTGCTGACAATCTCAACTACCAGGGCCGGCGGTTTATCCAACCGCCTCAGCTGCAACGAAAGACACTCCTGCAGGTTGCGGCAACCGATCCCTGCCGGTTCAAGACGCTGGATGATCTTTAACGCCGCTTCCAGGGCAGCCGGTTCGGCATCAATCACTGTAGCCAGTTCTTCCAACTCTCCCTGGAGGTACCCGTTATGGTCAAGGTTTCCAGCCAGGTATGCAGCATTGGCAAATTGCTCCGGCAAGAGGTCGAGCATTCGCAGCTGGCCGCAAAGATCCTCCAGCATAGAGCCGCCCAGGCCGGCACAGTTTTCTACCGTCGGGTGCTGTTCCGTCGCCACCTGCGAACGAGCAGGCGCGTAGTAGCTGTTGTCGAGATCCATATCACGAAAATACTCTTCCCAGGGCAGATCGTCGGCAGTACCGGCAGCTGCTGCTTCGCCCGCTTCCGCTGTTTCCAGCTCTTCCGCCTCTTTCTCCCGCTCCTTTTCCGGCTCCGGATTTTCCTGGATCTCCAGGACGGGATTTTCCAGAAGCTCTTGTTCAATGTGCTCGATCAGCTCCAGGGAGGAATACTGCAAAAGAGTAATCGCCAGCTTCAGCTCAGGCGTTATGATTAGCTTTTGGTTTTGCTCAAGTTTCAGGTTGTAATCAATCTTCATGGAACCTGCTCCTGCCTTTTTAAATCTTACCGGCCTAAATGGCCTTAAAGCAAGTTTTTCGACACCCCTGAAAGAAATTCCTGCCTCGCGATAACCTGGCTGGCATGATATTTGCGTACTTCAGGGGGTGCCGGTTTTACGAACTAGCTGTCCCAGCTGCCGGAAACGATGACTTACTCCGGATTTTGTTACCGGAGGATTTAATAATTCACCCAGCTCTTTAAAAGATGCTTCGGGATATTTAAGGCGCAGCAGGGAAATATCCCTGAGCGGGGAGGAAAGATTATTCAGGCCAATCGTGCGATCCAACTCGTCAATCAGGTCGAGCTGCTGCTGGGCGGAGGCTACCACCTTACCAAGATTGGCTGTCTCGCAATTAACCAGGCGGTTTACCCGGTTACGCATGCTCTTGACCACGCGCTGACTTTCAAGCTGGAGCAGGGCACTGCCGGCACCAATAATCCTTAGGAAATCAGCAACAGCCTCGGCATTTTTGAAATAGAGATAGGCAGTATCATTTCTTACTCTCACGAGCGGGGCAAGGTGGAATGACCGGAGCAACTGCTGATACACCCCGACATCGTCAGGGTTGCCGCAGTTTATTTCAAGGTGGTAACCAGAACGCCTGGAAACCGAAATACTGCCGCCGGACAGAAAAACACCTCTTAAAAAAGCTCTGCGACAGCAGCTCCGCCTGGGGACAGCCGCGTACCGGCGCGGCAAGGTTAAAAAGTGGCCCGCTTCCTTCAGATCGAGGTAAACCAGGAGGTCGTCAACCTGCTCACTGCCGTGAACCTGAACCACAAACTGACTCCGGCGCAGCCGTACTTCCTGCCGCCTGTAAATATGGGGCGACTTGACTCCCGCACTGCGCAGCAGGCTAAAAAGGCGACGGGCAACCGATATATGATCGACCATCGCACTTAAGATGTATTCCATCTGCCTAAATGTGTAATAGCCGTTATTAAGTAAAATCGCTTTCAGTTCCCAGGAGCCGCAGCATTCCGGCCCCTCTTCCAGCCTGGCCAGTTCTTCCTTAACCTGCCTGGTTAAAGACAAAAGATCCCCCCCAAGCTTCTATTTACCAATATCACGGTGCTCCACTATCACGTTATAGCGGGAGCCCAAAAAACGTCCCAGATCTTCGGAAAGCACCACTGACCGGTGTTTACCACCGGTGCAGCCGACACTGATCACCAAACTGGTTTTCCCTTCCTTGATGTAGTAGGGAATTGAGAAATCAAGCAAATCTTTTACCTTATCAAAGTAGCGCCCCGTCTCCGACCACTGCCAGACATACTCCCTGACCTTAGGATCATCTCCGGTCAACGCTTTAAGCTGATCCACGTAATGGGGGTTCGGTAAAAAGCGTACATCAAAAACCAGATCCGCATCGGGCGGCAAGCCATACTTAAATCCGAAGGAAAGCAACCGGATTTGCAGGTTTTTATCGCGCTGCCCGGGCTCATAGATCTCAACAATTTTTGATTTTAGCTCCCATGGTTTAAGGAAGGTTGTGTCAATCTCCCTGCTTGCCTTACCGCGCAGGCCGCTTAAAGCTTCCCGTTCTCTGCTGATCGCCTCCGGCAGGCTGTGTTCTCCCAGGGGGTGCCGGCGACGAGTCTCCTTAAAACGCCGGATCAATGCTTCGTCGGAGGCCGCCAAAAAGAGGATCTCATAATCGACATTTCGCCCCTCCAGTTCCTGCAGCGCCATAAAAAGGTCGTTAAAAAAAGCTGCTCCACGCATATCGCAGACCAGCGCCACTTTCTTATTTTCCGATTGGATAAAAAGATCAGCAAATTTAGGGATTAAAGTGGGCGGTATGTTATCTACACAGTAATAGCCGAGATCCTCAAAGCAATTCAAAGCATGGCTTTTTCCGGCTCCGGAAAGCCCGGTAATTAAAACCATCCTGATTGCATCGGTTTTTTCCATCACTGATCACCTCCGCTTCAGAATGTAGCGTTCAATAATTTCAGCTACCCCGTCATCTTCGTTTGAAGCGGTCACCAAGTCGGCAACCGCCATTACCTCCGGTCGGGCGTTGCCTACCGCCACTCCGAGCCCGGCGAAGGAGAGCATGTCAATATCGTTCGGACCGTCGCCGATGGCAATTACCTCTTCCGGCGCGATTCCCCGTTGCTCGACATACCAGCGTAGTGTCTGGCCCTTGGTGGCAAGGCGATCCGTTATTTCGAGGAAATAAGGTCTGGACTGTAAAATGGACAGTTGATCGGCAAAATTCGCACGCAAGCTTTCCTCAACCGCTTCTATTGTCCCGTCCCAGTGGATAATGCTCATTTTCGTCGGGCAACTGCCGTTTTGTTCAATGAACGCACTGAGTCTGCCGACGGACTGCAGTTCAATGCCGGTAAAAGACTGGTAATAGCGGGACTGTTCGTTTTCTTCCCTGATGTAGATCTGATCATCGAGAAAAACGGAGATGTGGTAATTGGTCTTCTCTGCTTCCTCTAGCACGGCAACAGCAACCGGGTTGGGGATCGGCAGGTGCAGTAGCGTTTGCCCGCTGCGTGACCTTTTAACCAGGGCGCCGTGGTAGTTGATCAGGGGGCAATCTTCTTCGAACCCAAGCGTTTCGAGGTAACCGACGCTGGTTTTAAACATCCTGCCGGTCGCGATTAAAAACCTGACTCCCAACGCAGCAGCCCCGCGGATCGCCTTTCGGTTGCGATCCGAAATGCCGGAACTGCTGTTTAGCAGGGTATCGTCAAGATCGACGGCAAGCAAACGGCAGTTCATCATCACGTGCACCCACTTCTCGTCTCATTTTCTGCAGGGCGGTTCTTCCGCCAACCATGATGCATATTGTTTCACAAAACTGTTTTGTTGATTTGTTAACAACAATAGTTTTCGACACTATTTAACCCTTTGCTTACAATCACTAAATAAATGAAACGGTTGACTACTTTGAAAGTAGAATTTGCTTACTTATTATTCTCTATCACTGTTCTTGCATAAGCAACAGCGTTGTCCAAATCAGCCTGGTTGGGGTGGCCTAACCCGAGCAAGAGAAAACTTCCCCGGCATACAAACTCATCCGGCAACACCTCAATATCATTTTTCTCCAACGCTTTCCTGACCTTAACCTGTTTCATTTTGCCGCTGGCGCAGGATGTCACCAGGGCAACTTTTTTTACCATGCTGCTGTCGATGGTTTCTATGCAGCGGATCATTTCGGGATCATTTCCACCGGCATAGATTCCGCCAACCACAAACAGCAGATCTACATCCTTTAATACCGGCTTGGATTTTAAATCGTCCGCCTGAAGTTGCAGCTCTCCGGCAATGGCACCGGCGATTTTTTTCGAATGCCCTGTCTTGGTGAAATAAACTACTCTGCAATTCATTTAATCACCCTCACTTTTGAAATAATGATAGAGCAAGAAATCTAAGAGAAGTTTCTAACTCAGTATATCCAAATCAATTATAACACTGAATCTCCTTGTTAATAGGTAGCAAATTCTAATACATCCCGGCAAAAAATAGCTGCTCTGAAATTCACCTGATTACCTTACCCTGGCAAGCGACATTATTGTCGGTACCAAGTTCGTTATCAGGTCGGTAGACGTATTTTTCGGAGAGAAACGCTCGAGAATAACGGTCGGCATTCATGGCATTGAAGTTCAGGAAATCCCCTTCGTGGAAACATTTTAGCCAAAGCGGGGCAATCGTCCCGGTTGTGAACTGCAAACCATGGGTGTATTTATTTTCTGACCGGCTGAAGGAGTTTGCCGAATGATGTAGAAATTTCAAAAAGATGAGGTAAGAATTTATACACTGGCTACCTAAAAGTCACCACAGGATCCGTAATAACCACTTAAGCCAAACTTGCCCACAGGGGGGGTTATGGATGCCCGTATATGAGTATATCTGCAAAGATTGCGGAAAGGTTATGGAAGTAAAGGAAACCCTTGCCGAAAAAGAAAAAGAAAAGCAGCGCACCTGCCCGCACTGCGGCAGTGATAAGATGGTCCAGTATTATGGCAATATGATAGTCATCGCCTCCACTCATTTGCATTAATGTAGTATGAGGTACACCAATTATCACACTGCCGATCAACTGGTGCAACAGATCGCAACTGCGAAGTGTGTCGCTGGATTCCCCTGTCGCTTACTGGTAGAGGGCAGGGTTTTGTCGATCGCTTCAGGTTGACTATTGATCATTCCTGGAAAACAATATCAAGTGATTAAGATGAACGTTCACGGGGAGGTGATTGCAGCTGTTTTGCTTGCGGTTACTGGTAGATAGTGCCGAAAAGGAGGAAAGTATCAACATCTAAATGAAATAAAATGGAAAAAAATAAATTTTTCAGGAGGGGAAAATAATGAGAAAAAAGTTACTGGTAATCGTAACACTGATAATGTTGCTTGCACTGGGCTTATTTGTCGTTGGCTGCCCACAGCCAGCCGCTGAGGAGGAGGAGGCAGCTTTGCCAACACCCCCGGTTGAGGTGATTGAGTGGAGGATCCAAACCCTATGGCCCTCTGCCCTGGCGATCTACCCGCCGTTCCATGAGTTTGGCGAGATGGTCTACCAGATGAGCGATGGTCGGCTCAAAATCGAGACGTATACATCCGGGGCGGTTGTCGGAACTTTTGACAAATTTGATGCTGCGGTTGACGGTGTAATTGACGGGTTCCATTCGTTTTCACCCTACTGGACGGGTAAGGATCCTGCATTTAGCTTTTTATCTCCTATCCACAGCTTTCCTGAGCCCTGGATGATCGAGGCCTGGTATATGGAAGGTGGCGCTCTTGAGTTAGCGCGAGAGCTTTATGCTCAACACGGTCTATATTTTGTCGGACCGATAGTTTATAGTGCGGACAGCATGCACTTTAAAACGCCTTGGGACAGTATTGCTGATTTTGAGGGTCTGAAAATTCGGACACCACCCGGAATGTCAACAGACTTCCTGACGGCCTTGGGCGCCGCTCCGGTTACTCTACCCCCAGGAGACATATATCATGCGCTCGAAACCGGTGTTATTGATGCTGCCGACTTTTTATCGCTTAGCGCAATGCACGGCCTCGGCATACACGAGGTAGCACCTTATTTCCTGGCTGAGTCAATAATGGAACCAACCGGGGTAACTAATTTTGTGGTGAGGATAGACAAGTGGGAAGCTCTCCCGGCTGACCTTCAGGCTATCGTTGAGGCTGCCGTCGCAGTGTGGAGTAGAAGGCATTTACATCTAGGCGCGTTAGCTGATCTCGAAGCCAAAAATGCAATGCTTGCTGCCGGCCTGACTGAAGTATTCGTTCCTGAAGAGGAAAAGGCCAGAGTAACGGAAGAAGCGATGAAGATTTGGGCGGATTGGGGCCAAAGGAGTCCGATGGCTGCTAGAATGGAAGAGTCGCTGCGAGAATACCTTGTAATGCTCGAAGTTATCGAGTAAAGCTTTAGGAAAGAACTTTTGGCAGAAGTTCTGCGGGGATGGGGAAAGATAAATGTTTTTGAGCTTTTTTCCCTATTCCCGCATTCTAATGCAGGAGGACAACAGATGAGATTATTTTTAAATACTGTTAATTTTATTAGTGAGTGGTCGGGGAAGATATTTAGCTACTTGTGGGTAGTGGCAGTATTTGTAGCGGTGCAGGAGGTAATACGCCGGTATGTGTTTGGCGCGCCTACTTTATGGGGGCTTGAATTGACAATATTTTTATGTGCCACCGTCTACATGATGGGCGGGGCCTACACCCTTTATCAT
>DBBD01000127.1 GCA_002292015.1 Firmicutes bacterium UBA993 | reverse complement strand
AAAGTTTCAAAATCTGCCATCAACCAAACACTCCTTTCTTTCCATTATATTTTATAAGCATCTACATTAAAAAAGTGTCCTTAAACTACCAATTCTGTATCCATTGCATAAAAACCAAATCATAAACAGTAAAGCAAAATTGCCTGACTATCCTTTAGCTCAAACCATTCCCCCTCGATCACTGACGATGCTAATTTCTTTGTTAGGCGTAAGTGACTATTGCAGCATGGTATGTGGCTTTAAAAAAACTGCATTGCATTGCGTCTTTCCATCAAATACACCCATTAAACTACCTCGCAATAATTGTGCCACATAGTGCAATAAACAGGGGCGTCGCTAGGTGACCTGTTTTAGGGGCAAAATAAACTTCTGAACGAGGAAAGCCATCGAAGCATTTCTCATAATAAGAATTATTGTCTGATTAAATATTCTGAAGCACTTATAGAAGCAAGATTGCAACATCTATCTCATTATGATACTATTTCTCACTTTAAGACACCCCGGACCTGATTTCTTTCAACTTGCGATAGAGTGTGGCCCGACTGATGCCTAGGGCAGAGGCAGCTCTTTCCTTGCCGTGGGTAGAGTGCCCATACTTTAACAAAGCGGCCGTGATGGCCTTATATTTGAGGCTGTCCAAATCTTCTGCTTCAGAAGCATTGTTGCTGCAAAGATATTTCAGGATTTTTTCCGGCAGGTTGCTCCTGGTAATCCTTGAGTCAGCTTCAATATTTACAGCATATTCTACGGCATTTTCCAGTTCGCGCACATTACCCGGCCACGGGTAGGCCAAAAGCGCCTCCCGGGCATCCTCACGGAAACCGACGATTTTCTTGTTTAAATGGCCGGAGTAATAATCGAGAAAATGGTGCATCAAGAGCAATATATCATCTTTGCGTTCGCGCAACGCGGGCAGAGTAAAGGGAATGACATTAATCCGGTAATAGAGGTCTTCCCTGAACTTTCCCTCGCCAATCAGTCTTTCCAGATCGCGGTTAGTAGCAGCAATGATGCGCACGTCAATATCACGGAAAGAAACCCCGCCAATCCTGGCAATCGTTTTATTTTCGATCACATTAAGCAGTTTAACCTGAAATTCAAGAGGCATATCGCCGATCTCATCCAGTAATATCGTGCCGCTATGAGCCAGCTCAAACTTTCCCGGTTTTCCTCCCTTGCGTGCCCCCGTAAAGGCTCCTTCTTCATAACCAAACAGTTCCGATTCGAGCAGGGAGGCAGGGATTGCTGCGCAGCTAATCGCTACAAACGGATTGCTATAGCGGGAGCTTTCCTCGTGAATGGCCCGGGCAAAAATGCTCTTACCGGTGCCGGTTTCTCCCCTGATTAAAATTGTTGAGTCGGTAGCAGCCACCAACTGCATCTTGTTTTTGATGTTGCTAATTTCAGTGCTGGTGCCAATGATCCCGGAAAAAGAGCTCTTGGTATTAGCCTTTAGAATCCGGTTGGCCAGCTCCTCCACCTCTGCTCTGCATTTGAAAGAGATAACCGCCCCCGAGACCCGCCCTTCCTCATACATGAGCGTTACGTTGTAGTAAAGCTGAAGATTTTTGCGCTCCGGCCCACTATAGATCAGCTCCCTGCTGTAGTACTGCTCGCTGCTCATGTTGCTGCCGATGATCAGCTGCTCAAGGTTGAAGTCTTGAAAGAGGGTGTTAATGTGGTGCCCCTGCTTCAGTTTCTCTTCCAAACCCAACAATTCTCCGGCCGCCCGGTTGATATTAGTGATACTGCCCTGCAGGTTGATCGCGACAATCCCCTCGTTAACCGAATTGATCACATCTTTAAACTGATTCATCAGGCTGATAACCTTGGCTTCCATTTTCTTTTCGTTGAAGGTGATGTAGATCATGTTGTTCAGCTTGTTGAGAAAATCCTGCATTTTGTCAAGATGGTTTAAAAGCTTGCGCCGTTGTTGTTCATTCAGGGCCAAAAGCGATATGGTGCCGATTTTATGGCCATTAAAGGTGATCGGCTGCATCATAAAGGCCAGCACATCGCACTGTCCGGCATAATGGCATTCGTTACAGCAGACTGCACGGGCAGTATTTTCGACAAAGATCGAGTCTTCACCAGGCGATGAGAGAATCCGATATGTCATACAACCTTCGTCGTAGATGGCTCCAACCTCTTTATTAAAGTAGCCGCTTCCAGCGATTACTTCCAGATCTCTGCTGATTACGCCGATTTCAATATCAACCACACCGGCAAAGGCGCTGGTTACCTGCTGTAAAAACCCCTGGATGCTTTTCAGCTCTTGCACAGGCTGTGCTCCTTTTTGGCGAAAATATTTAACATTCAAAACGATTTAGAATGTATCAAGCCAGCTAAATTTTAAGAATTTCGTTGCCGCAGTAGCTAAGAAATTTTTCGAAGTCACCATATGCAAGAGTGATCGTTGCCGTATTAACATTGGGATGAAAGTTAACCAGCTCCGCTTTGGTCAGATCACGATCGAGCACCACTTTAACCACTTTCTGTGTATCATTAACCAGGCCAAATGGCGATACAGCCCCGGTCTCAAGACCTAAATGCTCCATCAACCGGCGCTCGGAGGCAAAGCTGAGTTTGCCGGCTGCCAGTTTCATGGAAAGTCCCGCCAAATCAGCAGTTTTTGATTCTTCGAGGACGACCAGATAGTGCTGGGTACCCTTATTGTTACGCAAGAACAGATTCTTGGCATGGACTCCCTCGATCCCCTGCCAGTACTGCTTTGCCTCTTCCACCGTGTAAACCGGAGGATGTTCGTGACGGGTGTAGATGATGTCCAGCTCCTGAAGAAGGTCGTACAATTTTTGTTCATTTTCTGCGATCATTACAACTAATTTCCTCCCTTTTTCGCGATTAAGTCCAGCCGCAACCAGACATGGCCATCAGGTTATTGCGCTTTAAACCTAAATGGGCCCAGGCCAAAAAGCCAAAATCCGCTTTTTTGCGACTTTCCCGGACCCTGTATAATTGCCTGACCATGACGGCGGTCCTGTAACCAACCACCGCTGTAACGTTCGCCCGTGGGATTAACCAGGTTACCGTAACCGTAGCGTTTGCCTTTTTTCCAGCGCCCGCTATAGGTAAAGCCGCTGGCCCAGATGCGCCGGCCCCAACCGTGAAAGACCCCATCTTTTTGCTCTCCTTCATAACTGCCGAGCGGTTTGAAAGTTATCCGAACGAAACCAGTCAGGGACCCTTTCTCCCATGTTCCATTGACAACTGTGCCATCGGCTCGCTCAAGGCGTCCTAAACCGTGAGGCAACCCGTGAAGTAGATCGCCGTCGTAGGTAGATCCGTCCGCCGGCAAAAATTTTCCGCCACCAGTCGCCACACCGTTGAAAAAAATCCCTTCGAAACAGGAGCCGTCAGCAAATTTTAGCAGGCCTTTCCCGTGCGGTTGATTGCCCTTAAGTTCACCTTTAAAATGTGTGCCATTGGGGTAGTTTAGGTAACCCGGGCCAACATGATTGCTGCCTTCAAAGTACGCATTTGTAACCCGCCCGTCAGAATGGATAGCACGGCCTTTGCCATGCGGCCTTCCTTCTTGCAGAGGACCACTGTATTTAGAGCCATCGGCAAAAAAGAAAATCCCTTTGGCTGTAAATTTGCCATCTGAAAATAATCCTTCAAAACGGGAACCGTCGGCAAAAAAAAAGGTGCCCCGGCCATCCATCTTATTTTCTGCCCACTGTCCTGTATACTTACAGCCATCGGGCCAGGTTTGCGTTCCTGCACCCTGTTTTTGATCATTTTCCCAATTACCTTGATAAGTTCTGCCGTCAGGCCAGCTCATGTAACCCTGACCGTTGCGCAATGATCTTTTCCAGCATCCTTTAAAAAGACGACCATCGGACCAATGGTAGATGCCACGCCCGTTATATAAACCATTCTTAATATAGCCCTGGAATTTTTCACCACCCGGCCAATAGTAATTGCCTTGGCCATGCATTTGGTCCTCGCGCCAGGAACCGGTATACTTTCGACCGTCCGCAAAGTAGTAAGTTCCCTGCCCATGCATTAGGTCTTCTTTCCAGCCACCCTCATATTTGTCGCCGTTAGTCCAGGTGAAGACACCAACGCCGTTAAAAAACCCGTTTTCCCAATCACCGCTATAGCGACTGCCGTCTGGCCAGGTTACTGTGCCCCGGCCATGCGGTTTTTTATTACGGGTATCACCTCGGTATTCTCCCTCTCCGGAAATTTTCATACTGAGTAATCTGCCTTTCTGCTTGCTATCTTAATGGTTTACTTCTACAAAAACAATAATTTCCCCTGCACCGCCGGATGAAAACACGGTTTGTTTCGGGAGATTATGTAGCAGATAACTGTTTATATTTTATGTAAAGACTTTATTCGACTTCGCCGGCAGCTTCTTAAGCAGGCTTCTTTTTACGATTAGCCAGATATACCATGATTATTCCCAGTTCATAAAGAAACATCAGGGGTATGGCCATCAGAATCTGGGAAAAAACATCGGGGGGAGTAAGGATAGCAGAAATAATAACAATGATCAGGAGAGCATATTTTCTGCTGCGTCTTAAAAATGCAGTATTGACAAGTTCAATGCTGCCAAGAAACCAAAATACTACAGGTAGCTGAAAAACAAGGCCAAAGGAGAAAAGAAAAGAAGTGGTAAAAGAAATGTAGCGGGCATAACTAAAGTTTGGCACCAAGTCAACCGATGCAAAGCCGATAAAAAAGTTCAGGGCAAAAGGCAGGACCACGAAATAGGCAAATGAAAATCCTATAGCAAAGAGCAGGTACATAACAACCGGCAAAATAACTGCCAAGCGCCTGGCCATCCCGGCCGCCGCTGTAATCAGGGCTACCAGCTGATAAAGGATAATCGGCAGTGTAACCAGAGCACTGGCAATAAAAGCTAGCTTTAGGTTGGCCAGCAGGGCCTCAGAAGGAGTAAGAAAGATCAGTTGCAAGCCTACATCCCCAGCTCCCAGGCCAAGGTAGCCTCCCCGGCTCGGCAGCAGCAGCAGGTGCCTGACCTGATCGCTGAAGTTGAAACTGACAATCGCACAAAGAAAAACCAGCACAATGGTAATGATCAAACGCTTGCGCAGTTCTTCAAAAAAGCGGATTAACCTTTCCCGATCCATAGGCACTTAAGCATTTAGCTTCACCAGATAGCAAAAAGTTTACCTTACAACCGGCTGCGTTGCGTTTACCTTACAACCGGCTGCGTTGCGTTTACCTGCCCCTACTGAGCAGCCGGTTCAGTAGTTTCGTCATCTGCGGCTAGCAGGTAGTTCCTGTAACTAAGTGCATCCTGATAAACCTGGCTATCCTCTTCTTCTTGCTCTAGAATCAAAGCTAACAGTTCCTCAGCATCTTCCCGCTGTTCCAGATACTCACCCAGCAATACCGCGTAATAAAGGCGATCCTGCCCACTCAGTGTCCCGGCAGCCTGCAACTCGTTAAAATAGCTCTGCAACCATAAGATTTCTGTAGCGGCTAACCCACCAATCTCCGGTTTAGTCTCTCCGACCGAATTTAATATTCCGACAAGCGAAAGATGGTAAAGCGGATCAGGTTTCTTGTGAAGCTTACTCAGCAATACTGCAATCTGCTCAGTAGCAGCATTGTCTTGATCGATCCCCAGATAAAAATTGATCAATTCCAACCGGTACCGCGGATTTTCCGGTTCAAATTCAATAAGCGAATGATAGACTGCAGTCAGGTTGTACACTGCCTTGTCCAATTCGTCCTGATCATCAAAAAACATCTGCCTGATATATATCAGGTTACGGTAATTATCTGCCAGTTCGAGAAGCACAGCCTCTGTCGGTTCGTTTTCTTCCAGGTAAAGCTCAAGGTTTTCTATCTGCTGCTGATAATAAGCAAGATAGTCTTCCGGTTGTTGCGCGGTTTGTTGTTCCGGCAAATCGGGCTGCTGGTTGCCCATTAAGGCCTGAGAAATATAAACCCCAACCAATGATACTATCATGGCAACCGCTAGAATTCCGGCGATTATGGCGGCCCAACGCTGTTTTTTTAAATCTCTTGCCCTTGGTTTGCTTTTCGCCAAAACAGATACCTCCGAATCCTTATTTTTCTATTTCTAAAAGGAAATTCGCGGCTAATCTTCAATAATAACCAGTAGCCGCCCGCAGTTTTCACAATACACCATCGCATCCGGATTGTAAAGGCGACCGCGGAGCGCTCCGGAAATGAAAACACGGCAACCGCCGCAGATATTATTATCAACCCGGGCCAGGGGCCGGCCTTGATGTTTTTCAGCCAATATATGGTATTTTTCCAGGTACTTTGAATCGATCTCACTTGCTTTTATCAAACGTCTACCTTCAAGTTCAGCCAGTTTTCCCTCCAGCAAAACCAACTCTGCGGCTAAGTTTGCTTCAGTACTTTCCAGATCAGCTAGGTCCCGGCTCAAGCGGTTGCATAAAAAGCCAAGCTGCTCCTCTTGCTCTTCAATCGATTCCAGCAGGTCTATGATCTGATCTTCTAGCATTTTCCGCTCAGAATCAAGCTGGTCAAGCCTGTACTGCTGCTGTTCCAGCTCTTTGACGTTAACAGCTTTGCCACTATACATCTTCTCATAAAGCTGTTTGCGATCATCAATAGCTTTCTGGGTTTTCATCTCAAGTTCACGCAATTTTTTCTGTTTCGCTTTTAGATTGGCTTCATCTGCGTCTCGCTCGACTTTCAGTGCATCAAGAGCTTCGGCTTTTTCCTGCCTCCCGCTTTTTAACGGCGCATTTATAATATCTCCTTCGATCCCGCGAATGGAGAGATCAATTTCCTGTATGTCCCAGAGCAATTTTAGCTGC
This sequence comes from Firmicutes bacterium UBA993, assembly GCA_002292015.1. Taxonomy (GTDB): domain Bacteria; phylum Bacillota; class Dethiobacteria; order DTU022; family DTU022; genus UBA993. Next base: position 10,295 of record DBBD01000127.1, on the reverse strand, counting down.
ATTAACTAACATCCTCCCTCTCATATTAAAAGAAGCAGGTTTGCACCTGCTTCATTCTTATTTTTCCATCCGGTTGCGGTTTGCAGCAACCCGGATACGAAACTCTTTCATCAGCTTCAGGCAGACCGGTCCGGGCAGCGGTTCAGGAAGGATAAGTGAATCAACGCTGCGCGCCGGATTTACCTCCATATTGGTCGAGGTAACCCAAAGTTCGGTCGCTTTTTGCAATTCCTCCAGAGTAAAGGCTACTTCATTAAATAACAACCCCTGTTCAACCAGGATGTCGAGTACTATCTGCCGACTGATTCCCGGTAGAATCAGATTTGTAGCGGGGTGGGTCCTGACCACCCCTTCAATAACGGCAAAAATATTGGAGCGGGTGCCCTCGGTCACAATCCCCCCCGGACGGTAAAGAACCGCTTCTGCGGCCCCGGATTCAAAGGCTCTCTGTCGTGCCAGCAGATTCGGTAGCAGGTTAACTGTCTTGATGTGACAATTAAGCCACCGCTCGTCCGGCAGCGCAACTAAATGGAACGGTTTAACCTGCTCAAGAGGAGCCAGGGGCGGCATTTCCCGCACATACATGATCATCGAGGGTGCAGTGCTTTCCGGAAACAGGTGATCGCGCATAGCGCTGCCCCTGGTCACCTGCAAATAGAGATAGCCGTTTTCAAAGCCGCTCTTATTAATAAGCTCATTCGCAACTGTCGTTATCTCTTCTTTCCGATAAGGTAAAAGAAGCCTGATAGCCCTTGCACTGTTTTCTAGGCGGTCAAGGTGGGCAGCGAGAAAAAATAGGTAGCGATCGTAAAACCGGACAACTTCGTAAATCCCGTCTCCAAAAAGGTAAGCTCGATCTTCAAGCGATACCTTTGCCGAAGACAGCTCCACAACAACACCGTCGATCCAAGCCGGATTCTGCATTTTCCCAACTCCGTTCATCAAACTATCCGATATTGGGGTCAGGTCTTGAAATATAAGATATTTTAGTTAGACCTGAGAGCAAATCGTGCGATAAAGTGATAGTGTCGTGTAGACCTGACCTCAATATATTCTTTCCCTTTCATTTGGGCAACGTCGCACCATTACACCGGGCGCGTGCGGCAACTTCTAAGAAGGCTTTCCTGTTTTTGCCCTGGAGCTTTAGCGAACAGTGTTTCTTTTCCCAGTTGTTTACTGTAACCACGCTAACCTTGAGCAGTGAGGCAAATTCTTTTTGCGATAAGCCGAGCGACTCTCTTAGGGCGGCCACCGCTTTGCCTGTGATAATGCCGTCAACAAGCTCAGGAAAAGCATTATCCCCGCATGTGACTTCTCGGCAGCTGCTGCTTATACCTCCACCTCCGACGCTGCCATCTTCCGAAACTGTTTCGGTTTCGCTTAATGTAATACCGAACAGAGTTTCTAGTTGTTCGACGCTTACTTTACGCCTTGTGCTTCTCTTGCCTTTCCCACCGCTTATCTCACCGCTCATCGCTCCTTTTGTACCTTCAGATATTAATTCATCTTGGTCAACGCCTCTTAAAATAAACAACAATTCGGGTTTTTCATCCAGCCTTCTTCCCACCCCATAGAGGGTTGCCGCCACATGCTTGCACATATCAGCCCAATCGGGACAATCGCAATTAAATTTAATCTCATCCGGTAATGGAAATATACCGTTATCCCTGTCGGTGACCACAGTCATAAGCTGATCGGATAATTTGCCCTGCAGCAATTCCAAGAGGGTTCCAATCCTGCCGGTGCACTGTTTTTTCAGTTTTACCCATTTACCCTCCGGCAGCTTTGTGATCTTAATTTCTACTGTGTAAAGCTTGCTACCGCTAACAAGGGCTGAAATACGGCACTCCTCGATGGCCAGATGACAAACCAGACCACCGCTAACATACGAGCGCCCCCGGGGCAGTCGGTTGGCATAATCGCTGAAAGATTCCAGGTGTTTACACCAGCTTTTGCCCCAGAAAGTACGGGCTATTGCGCGGCCCTCTATTTCCACCGGATCTAATTCAGCCCCGCTTTTTAAAAGTTTATTAATTTTTTTCTGCGCCTTTTGCCGTTTTTCTTCTACTGAAACGTATCTAGGCCAGCCACCATAAGCTCTCCTGCCCATTTTCCCCCTCCCCCTTCCCAGGCACCTTAAATCTATCTTCCATTGCTAATTTTAACCAGTCTGAAATCAAAGAGAAGCCCGCTCCAGGTCAAGGGAGACCAGGTTAATTAATTCCCGATCATCCATTTCGGTCAGCAAGTTCTCAGTTCCAACCGCCAGGATATCCACTGCTAGCTGCTTTTTGTCGTCGATCAGTTGATCGATTTTTTCCTCAATCGTCCCCCGGCACACAAATTTATGCACTAAAACATTCTTCTGTTGACCGATGCGGTAGGCTCGGTCAGTAGCTTGGTTTTCAACTGCCGGATTCCACCAGCGATCGAAGTGGATCACATGCGATGCGGCAGTCAGATTAAGCCCTGTGCCCCCGGCCTTAAGAGACAGCACAAAAAAAGGCGGCCCATTGACAGCTTCAAACAGATCAATGAGTGAACGTCTCTTTTTAACGGCGGTACCGCCGTGCAAAACTAATCCGCTTCGGCCAAAGACCGCTTCCAGGAAGGCGGCAATCGGTTCAGTCATCTCCCGAAACTGAGTAAAGATCAGGGCTTTCTCTTGGCGGGACGTAATTTCTTCACAAATTTCCCTGAGACGCCTAAACTTGCCGCTGGCCCTCTGATCATAGGTCCCGCTGCCCGTAACCTGGCCAGGATGATTGCAGATCTGTTTAAACCGCATCAGGTACGCAAGCACCAAACCCCGACGTTTAATCCCATTTGTTTCCATTAAGGCTTTTTCCATCTCATCAACAGTACGGGCATAGAGAGCGGCCTGCTCGCGGGCCAGGCCGCAGTAAACCTTCATTTCCGTTTTATCGGGCAGATCGGCAATAATTTTTTTATCACTCTTCATTCTGCGCAAAATATAGGGGCTGACCAGGTTCCGTAAGGGAGCGTACCGATCACTTGTATTTACTTCCAGATTTTTTACAAACGTTTTAAATCTCCTTTGCGAACCCAGAAGTCCGGGACAAAGAAAATCGAATAGCGACCACAAATCGCCAATGCGGTTCTCCAGCGGTGTTCCGGTTAGAGCAATACGCGCTCGCGCCTCTAGTTTTTTTACCGCCCTGGTCTGCTGCGAAGAAGGGTTTTTAATCGCCTGAGCCTCGTCAAGAATAACCAAACGCCAGGACAACCCGTGCAACCATTCATTCCGCATTAGCATGCCATAAGTGGTCAGCACCAGATCAACATCAACCAGCCGATCTTTTGGATTAACGGCTACAGCTTCAATTTCTTCACGGTTCATCTCAGATGGATGCAGGAACAGGGCTTCAAGGGATGGGGCAAAACGGCGCAGCTCAGCTTTCCAGTTGGAGAGAAGCGAAGCCGGCAAAACAACCAGTGAAGGTTCGCCGCCCTGGTCACCGGGTGCTGTGAACACAGACTTATCGTTTAGCTGCATCTTAGGCCCGCCCATTTTCAGAGCTAAAAGCAGGGCTATAACCTGGATCGTTTTACCCAGACCCATATCATCGGCAAGACAGGCTCCGAGACCGAGACTGGAAAGCAAATACAGCCAATTTAATCCTTCTTCCTGATACGGGCGCAAAGTGCCAATTAATTGGCTGTGGCCACTAAAGGGAAGCTCTCTGGCTGCTCGCAATTCACTGAGAACCCCTGAAAACCATGAACCGGCATTAACGTAGATCCACTGGCGGTTATCATCTTCAGTAACACTTTCCAAAACCAGGTCGGGTGGAGCTCCAGCCATCAGCCGCATCGCTTCGATAAGTGGCATTTTTCCACCTGCTGCGCCTTTTTCGATCTGCTTCCAGTGATCAAGGACAACCGCAAGCTTTTCGCGATCCACTTCTACCCACTGACCCTTAAGATATACCAGCCCCTCTTGGACCTGCATCAGCTCCATGACTTCTTCCGGGGTCAACCGATCGTTGTCAAGTGCCAAATCAACGCTAAAGTCAAGCAGGGTTTCGGCCCCAAAGCGACTTACCGCTTGCTCTCCGATTGTTATAGCCACCCTGGGTCGGGGCCTTTTCCGCCACCAATCCGGAATGCGAACCAGGATTCCACATTCTTCGAAGAGACTGGCATCCTTGAGAAAACTGTAAGCCTCGCTGGAAGACCAGAAAAGAGGATGAAAAATATCGCCCGAATCAACCAGATCGCGAATAAAGTCGCTGGCCGCTGATGCCCGGTAAACCGGGGTAAGAAGTTTGATCAGAGCTTTTTTATTATGTTCTCCGGCGTACTCCCTGAGCGCCTCGCCCAAAGCCTGATATTGTACCCTACCACCTGAAGAGATCAAAGGGGCATAAGTTGCCACAAAAGCAAAGGGACATTCAGAATCACCTTTGTTCTCAGCCAGGTGAAAGCTAACCCGTCCAACCTGATGCCACAAAGGAGCGTTAACCTTAAGCCACTCGCCCCGGCTGCTGTTTGCAGCAGCAACTTCGCTTTGCACCCACCGGTCAAGTTTGGCCCACAAATCATGCAGCAAGGCTCCACTTAGGTATTCCGCACCGTGCATCGGTGGGGCGGTAAGGGCAAGCATCTCCAGCTCCGCCTCATGAGGCGGTTCAACTGACTGATATTCTTCTTTACAAAAATCGGGGAGCCGGCAGAGTTCCGTTAAAAAACGCCGACCAAAATCTCTCCAAAAAAGTGCTGACACCGAAAGGGGCTGTTCCGGATTTAAAGCTGCCAGCCTGAAGCAGCCTGCTTCTGATGAAGCTATAAAAGCAGCAGCAATTTTTTGCTCCCAGCGCCCGGATAAAGTATTCACGGCCGATTGTCCGGCAAGATATCCTGTGGTGAGGCGCAGCTGCCCGGCGGGAGTTAGCGCTAACTCAAAACTCATTATTTCACTGTTTCCTTTACCGGCAACACTAGTAATATTACCTCTGCGATTGTTAATTCATACCAATTCCTTAGGGAGACAATTAGCAACTGCACCGCGATTTAACATCAGACTGAAAACGAGTGATTCGCGTATTTTTTTGGCAATCTTTAACTCCGGGGCATATGGGGCAGATTATGGGTTAAGACTAAAGCTAAAGCTCAGATCTGCCCAGCATCTTTTTCCAGATACCCTTTCCGTCAACATTCAAAAGCGATAGCCAATCAATTATAATGAACATTAAACATCCTGGAGGCGATATTGCCAAAAACACTTCATATTTCATATTGCTCTTGATAGTATGATAATTACCATACAACCGATTGGCAAACTGCACAATTACCTACACTGTCATCCCGGTACGTGGCTATTGATACTGAAAGCAAAAAGTCCTCAATAAACAAGAACAACGCTCCTACAGATAACACCGGTGGTTTTATGTTCTATTAATTAAAAGCTCAAAGTGCGGCAATTGCCGACGCTTTTTCGTGCCTGCGCTGAGGAAGTAGCGGGCATGCTTTTCAGCAGTCGTTACAACCTGCAGACGGTGTATCCGGGCTCCGAGTTGGTTAAGAAAGATGCTGAAATTAAGCGCCGCTTGATCGGAAACAAAATGCAGGCCCTCAATATTTACGTTCAACTGGCTATGCTGCCCGGTTGACAGCTCCTTCAATAAAATTTTCAGTTCTTTAATATGCAACCTGTCAGCTAGCCCTCTCAGTTTTAAGTGTAATATCCCCTTTTGTTCGGTAAGCAAAATCTTAAGCTGCCCAGCAACTGCCTGCTGTTTTTTACTACCGGTAACTTTTAGCCGGCGATAGAGCAGGGGTACAGGGTATGGATCTGCCTGCTTATAATGCTCAAGGAGACTGCCATACCAGCGGTTACGACGTTCAAAATGACGGATCAGCGCCCAACCAATAGCCCGGTGAATGACTGAACCAAAACCGGTCAGGGTCAGATTCTGCAAAATGTTCTTCAAAGAGTAAAAACTTTTCATCGCTTTGACAGTCTCAAATTGCAGGACCTCGGGCGCTAACAGGGCCGGCTTGAATACGGTATGATGGCCATCATATAAAGACCAGTCGTGGGTTAGAATCCGTCCTTCGGATTCAAGCCTATCGTAAAGGGGCGTATTCGGAAAGGGGGTAAGAACCATGAACTGAATACTATCGATCCTGGCTTGATGGGCAAACCGGGCTGTTTGCCTAATTGTTTCAACGGTATCTGTATCAGCGCCGAAGACAAACATGCCGTGGATCCTGATGCGGTAATCGTGAAACCGGCGGATCGCCTCTTCGATATCGGCTACTGTCTGTTGCTTGTTATATTTTTCAAGCGTGGCGGGATTAATTGATTCAAATCCGATATAGACTATGGCGCAGCCCGCACGCTTCATCAGCAACAGAAGCTCGTCATCGCGGGCAACATCCACCCGAACCTGGGCGCCCCAACCCTTCAGTTTAATATCATTATCGAGCATCCCGCGCAGTAACTCCTTGGTTAGCTCGGGTTTTGCAGCGAAGTTGTCGTCACAGAAAAAAACATTTTTACCCCGATAACGTTCCAGCTCTTCCAGGATGCTTGCCGTAGAGCGGTGCCGGTAGCGTCGGCCAAAGACTTCTGTCACACAGCAAAATGTACAGTTGTAGGGACAACCTCGCGAGGTCATCACCGGGATACTGAGCAGAGATGATGATTTATCAAGCAATGAAAGATCGGGGATGGGCAAAACATCCATATCGACACGTGTTTTCAACAGTTTGTTGTGCCGTTGTTTATTATCCAGCCAGTATGATACCCCGGGAATATTTTCAGGAATTATACCTGATTCGATAGCGCGAACTAGGGGCAGGAAACTGTATTCAGCCTCCCCCCGGATTATATAATCGGCAAACAGCAATGCTTCATTAGGCATGAAGGTAGCATGCATCCCGCCGATGACAACCGGGATTCGATGAGTTCTTAATTTGCCGGCAATCTGGTAAGCTTCGCGGCAGGTAGCGGTGGTAGTGGAAACACCGACGAGATCGGCCTGAAGAATTTTCTTCCAAGGCAAAGAACCGCCGGTACCCATAAATATCTGCACATCGTATCCTGCTTCCCGGAGCTGAGTGCCTAGTATGGGCAGACCAAGGCGCGGCATACGAACATGCTTGTAGACATGATCTTCTTGCGATTGCGGTTCAATCAGAATGATCTTCTTCATAGTCAACACTCCCCTGTGATGTCCTCCGGCAGCTGGTAGATTACATGTTCAGTCGGCGTTGTTATCGCGGTCATTAATTATAACTGTACCGTGCCGATACAATTAATCAGCAATCAGCTAAAACCTGACGCAGCATATGAAGAGCAGCAAACATTAATCCATTTTGATAATCATATCACCAAAAAATAAGAATGCAAGCAGGGGCAGAATGCAAGAGGGCAAGAAGAATGCAAGCAAGGAATACTACTACAAGCAACCACAAGCAAGGACTACTGCTATTGCCTATGTCATTAATTGCAGTTATAATACGGTACGCCAACGAATGTGCGCCTGTAGCTCAGGGGATAGAGCAACGGATTCCTAATCCGTGTGCCGCAGGTTCGAATCCTGCCAGGCGCACCAGCTTAAGTGACTTCGCGGATTCGGCAATTTTCGTAAATAAAGGGTTAATGTGTTTTTTTACACAGGGTAGCGCCACTTTTTTCTACCTGAACTTCGAAACTCCCCGGATTAGCAAAATCCCCGTACTACGGAATTTTTCCCTGCCTGCTCATTACTATGCCACCTATTCTCTTAAAAAGCTAAAATCTCTACGAGCATTAACCCAGCATCCCCAGATGATAACGCTGTGTAAATTATTTCTAACAAACAATATGCAAAAGAATTGTGAAGTGCTATTATATGCTTCGGAACAGCTATTCCGGGCATTTTAACTAATCCAAAATACGCTGTTTTGCAAGTATTAATGGGTTTAAACGTGATTAAAACTTTAACCAAACAAGAGAATAACTTTATACTAACAGGAGAGTCGTTCAACCGTGGAAATGCCCGATTTATTGTATTTGACTAGTTTGACATTTACGTTTTTAGTTACATTTCTTTTTTTCCGTTACATCTTTTGGGGAATATATGCAAGATATAAGTATTGGCGAAAAACTGTTAATCTATCAATTGAACAGCTTAAGAGTGACGCAGAAGAAAAAAAAATGGCTTTGCCGTTCTTTTCGATCCTTGTCCCCGCCAGGGATGAGGCAGACGTGATTGCCCCTACCATCGATCACCTGGTCTCTCTCAATTATCCTAAAGATCATTTTGAAATAGTCATCATAACTGATCAAAAAGAACTACTAAAAGGCCGGGAAACAGGGTCATCTACTACCCAGCTAATCGTAGAAAAAAGGATAAAGGAAATTGAGAAAAAAACTGGTATGCCGGCAATAAAGCACGTTATCGTCCCGTATGATTTCGATGGCCGGGTGGGAGGTGGTTGTAGCAATAAAGAGGTCGATTCAACAAAAGCAAGAGCCCTCAATTTCGGCTTGGGCTATGTCCATCGAGAAAGTGTAATCTGCAGCTTTTTTGACGCTGAAAGCCGGCCCGACCCAAATGTCATTTTATATGTTGCCGCCCGTTATGTTGCTACTAACGGCTGCCAAAAGATATGGCAAGGGCCTGTATTCCAAGTCCGTAATTTTTACCAATTAAGGCCGATAAATAAAATTATCGCTTTATACCAAGCCCTCGCCCACGAGTGGTACTTTCCCATCCTGATGCGGCACCTGCCTTTCCTTGGCGGCACTAACCTGCATATTGAACGCCAGTTACTATTAAGATTAGGGGGTTACGATTTTACCAGCCTCTCGGAAGATCTGGAGCTTGGCGTCAGGGCTTACCTGGAAACCGGAGAGTGGCCGGAATACCTGCCGGTAGTCAGTACAGAGCAAACTCCACCCACTTATAAAGGCTATTTCAGGCAGCGCCTACGTTGGGGCAGCGGGCACCTCCTGGTCTACGATAAGTTCCGCTATGCAACCCAATACCCCGAGAGTATCCGTTCGCCACTACTTAAGGTCCTTTTCTGGAAAGGCCAATTTCAATGGTACCTCTATCAAACCTTGGTATTAGCGCCCTTTATTTTTTCCATATTTTCCCTGTTTGGGGAGTTGGATCCACGCAACGTTCCGGTAGAAATACAATCAGCCCTAGCCAAAATGGCGCCACTTTACTTCGGCTTTACATTCTACCTATTTTACAGATATCGTAAATATATAAATGTTGCTCTCGCCCCCTACGGATGGCGAAAATACCTTGCGATTCTACATTTGATCGTAATGCCGATTGCCGGATTGTTTATCGCGTTGCCATTTACAACGGCACTACTATTAAGGGCCATTCGCAAGCAGCCAACTGTTTGGATTAAAACCCCACGCACCCGGGAAATACATACGGTGCTGTCAGAACAGCAACCATAAAAAATCAACGTGCAGCCGGGATTGCTCATAATAACGAGGGGACAGCTTTAAACTCTGTTTCCTCGTTCTAAAGAATAATGCCTTAATTGCTGCGTTAAGCAGATATGCCTTCGCAGGTTGTTAGGTAAATTATTCCTCGATAGCCTGTCCACTATTTTATAGGGCATATATTCAGCAAAGCTTCAACTATCCGTCTGCTCGCATACCCGTCTCCGTAAGGATTGCGTGCGAGGCTCATTTTTCTATACTCATCTTTATCATCTACCAAAAGTTTAAAATTGTTAAATACTGATTCTTCATCGGTTCCAACTAGTTTTAGTGTCCCGGCCAATATTCCTTCCGGTCGCTCGGTAGAATTGCGCAGAACTAATACAGGCTTGCCCAGACTTGGCGCTTCTTCTTGTATGCCACCGCTGTCTGTGAGAATTATGTACGCTCTTGCAAGAATATTGTGGAAATCAATTATATCCAAAGGCTCAATAATCCTGATTCGTTCGCAATTCCCTAGAATTTCTTCAGCCGCTTTCCTAATCACAGGATTCATGTGAACCGGGTATATTGCTTTCATATCAGGATATTCGTCAATTATCCTCCTGATTGCGTTAAATATATTCCAAATTGGTTTACCCAGATTTTCCCTCCTGTGAGCAGTTATCACAATTAGCCGGCTGTTTGAAACCCAATTCAAATGTTCACTCGTATAATCTTTTTTTACTGTTGTTTTTAGGGCGTCTATAACTGTGTTGCCGGTTACATATATAGAGGACAAATCTTTACCTTCTCGCAGAAGATTAATTTTCGCCGTTTCAGTCGGTGAAAAATGATATGTAGCAATTAAACTTACCGCCTGGCGATACGATTC